>NZ_NUHI01000008.1:0-172051 GCF_002575105.1 Bacillus sp. AFS053548
AAAAAGCAAAAAGCTGGAATGTAGTAACTCATAAGGGGTTCATAAGTAAGTAAAAAAGGAAAAAGCTGAAATATAGTAACTCATAAAGGGTTCATTAGTGAAATCTCCTATTATTTTCGGAGTAATCAGTTTACCAATTCAAGAATAAACAAAGAAAACTCACAAGNNCTTGTGAGTTTTCTTTGTTTAAAGATCGTAATTAATTAAAACTTCTGTTCTTTGACGATTTAAAATTGTAGCATTTGGACAGCGTTTTTTTATTTCTTGTAAAAAAATTTCTTCGTCTTTAGGAAGTGAAAGTAAGGCATATCCGTACTTTTTGTATTCGATTTTTAAACGTTTGAAGGTCCATGCAGGTGATGAAACTGGATTATTGGAGAAATTAACTGTTCTGATTTCACTATATGGAATTAGAATTGTTATAAATCCAAATTTTGATTTGATTTCACTGTCGGTTAATTCATGGTATGTGTTGAATAATGCCCAAACTAGAACAATCAATATTGGTAATAAGAAGACAAAGACTACTAAACTTATGATGATTCCTGTGCTATCAGCTTCAATAAAGCTGATGATGGGAACTGAAATAATGATGGGAATTAAGCTCAGAATTAGGACGACTAATAGAGGATTTTTCTTCACTTTAAATTTCATGACGACACCTTGATCCTATCCTAAAATTTGATTTAAATGATGCTTCATATGGTCAATGTAGTCAGTAAATAACCAACTTAGCGTAACAGATTCATCATTTTGACTAATATATTGCAGTTTCCATTGGTCTTCTGAAATGTTTGCGAGCACATTCATGAAACGTGAATTTAGAGCAGTCCATAAAGTAAGAATTTCTTCAATTGTATAGCTATTTTGATAATCATTTAATTCTACCCATGAATTTTGTTTATATAGCTCCAAAACTAGTTCATCATTAGAGGACAATCTATCTATAAATCTTTTATGATTCATAGTCGCAGAATCGCAAAGATGTCCAAGGATTTCTTTTTTAGACCATTTTGAAGGACTTGGTTTATAATCTGTATTCGATAAGGCTCTGATGATTTTTGGAACGGATTGGATTAGACTGCTAAATTCGTTTATTAAATTATTCATCTAAATATTCCTCCTTCGTTTCTACATGTTATGAATATGTTTAAACATTTTTCTTTATGAGTCTTTAGACAAGCCATAGGTGAATAGGTTATTAGTAGGACAATCTTGGAGGTGGCTTGATGTTAATCTTTTTACTTTATGTCGGATTGTTAGTTGGAGTGTTAGCAGTTTATAAAGATGCCATTAAGCGGGATGTTAATAATCTTGGGTTTCAAATGATCGGTTATTATGTACTAGCTTCTTTACCATTTAGGTTATTTTGGTTACCGATCCCTTTTGGATTTTTGATTTGTTTATTTTTATTATCTAAACCGATGCTTCGATATAAAAAACAAAAACAAGTTGCTAGCCTATTAGGTTTCATTGTATTTATAGTAGATGCTTTATTCTAAATGATTTTTTCATTTAGAATAAAGCTTTTTTATTTTATTTCTTTGAAATCTTTAATGCCTTTTCGGTATTAGCAAAGTGTAACTTTGTTATACTTCTTAAAGCTTCAAAACCCTTTAATTTAATAAGTTTTGCAGCGGCTTGATCAACTTTTGCCCCAGCACCTTTAGGTAAGGTCATGCCAGCTTTTTCACTTAATTGATCCATTTGTTGTAGGAAAGCATAGCGGGCTAAAATAGAAGAAACTGCAACTGAGAGATGCAAACCTTCTGCTTTTGTAGCAAATTGAACTTTATCACGAATAACTTCTTTTGTTCCTTTTAAATATCCATAGTACAGATTTGGAGGAGTAAATTGATCAATTAAGATTGCATCATATTTTTTTTCTTCCAATTTTGAAATAGTATTTCGAATTGCTTGGTTATGTAAAAGAGCCTTTAGTTTATTCATATTATAGCCTTTTTCTTGCATAGCATTGTATTTCTCATTGTTTAGTACTAAGAGGCTGTAGGTTACGACATGAACAATTTTTTTTGCTATGCTGCATATGGCATCGTCAGTTAGTTCTTTGGAATCTTTTACGCCTAATTCTTTTAATAATTCAAATTGACTTGGTTCTACAAAGGAAGCTACTACTGTCATCGGTCCAAAGTAGTCGCCTGTACCAACTTCATCACTACCTATTACTGCAAGACTTGAAAAGTTTTTTGGTAAAGTTGAATTCGTATTTGTAGGGTTTACCTTTTTAGTTGTTTGGCTAGCCGATTTACCTTGCCATTTACTTACTTCAGCATCACAATTTGAGCCTTGAAACATTACTTTACCAGATTTATATGCAGTGATTGTACAGCCACTTGGTTTGGCCATAAATACTCCACCTTGTGGTACTTTTGATTGAAGGCTACTTTGGTAGTGTGCTTTCATCTTTAAGAGAGTATCCTCAGAAACTGTTAATACAGTGTTTGACATAAATTTCTCCTTTATAAATGGATATTTTCCAATACTTTTGATTGTATTGAATTTCATGTTATAGTTAAGGTTAGAATGTTTATAGCTGAATGGAGGTATGAAGTTGTCCAATTCTTCATCGAAACAAAAACTAAATGTAACTATTTATGGGCAACATTATGCAATTACTGGTGACGAGTCAACAGATCATATTCGCCATGTTGCCTCAATTGTAGATGATAAAATGAAAGAAATAAATAAAAAAAATCCATTATTAGATACTAATAAATTAGCTGTATTGACAGCAATAAATATTGTAAGTGATTATGTAAAATTAAAAGAGAGAGCTGAAATGCTCGAAAAATTATTAGAAAAACAAACGAAAAGTGAGCAGAAAGAAAATGATTGATTTAATTATACTTATTATTTTTATTTTAGGAATTTTGACAGGTTGGAGAAGAGGATTTATTAGCAGCCTTGTACGATTACTAGGTTTTTTACTTTCCATATACCTAGCTTATCATTATTATGAGCAGACCGCTACTTCGCTTAAAAAAATATTTCCAATTCATATAAGCGGTGGTCAGGTCGTAAATGCAGAGCAGTTTGTATATGAAATTATAGCATTTGCTTTGCTATTTATTGGGACAAGGCTAGTTATTTCATTTATCGGTTCGTTATTAAATGGAGTTTTCCAATTACCTGTTTTAAAGCAGATGAACTCCTTCTTAGGTGGTATTTTTGGTTTTATAGAGGTTTATTTATTCGCGGTTTTGGCGCTTTTTATAGCTTTAATCATTCCAATTGATACACTTCATGTTTTATTACTTAAATCAAATATTGCGCATTTTATGGTACAGAATACACCATTTATATCAAATCAATTAATGAAATTATGGAACGAAGGATTTTCTGGAGGTTCTGAAATACTTTAACCTGAGTTTAAGTGAAAAAACAATTTCTATGTTAAGTAGGTGACTTAAAATGCACAAAAAAGAGTTAATTAAACTGTTAGAACAAATTGCTACTTATTTAGAACTAAAAGGTGAGAATGCTTTTAAAATATCAGCATTTCGTAAAGCGGCAAATGCATTAGAAACTGATGAAAGAAGTCTTGAACAAATCAACGACTTTACTGCTATAAAAGGAATCGGAAAAGGGACTTCTGCAGTCATTTTAGAATATATCGAAACGGGTAAAAGTACGGTATTGGAAGAACTACAAGATTCATTGCCTAAAACTTTACTTCCTTTACTCAGACTACCAGGATTAGGTGGGAAAAAAGTAGCTAAGCTTTATCAATCATTACAAATTGAGAGCATGGAGCAGTTAAAAGAAGCATGCTTAAGTGGTAAGTTACAGGGGTTAGCTGGATTCGGTAAAAAGACAGAGAAAAATATTTTAGAATCAATCGAGGAGTTTGGTAAGCAGCCCGAACGCTTGCCACTAGCAGATGTATTACCGATTGCTGAGAAAATTGAAGCTTATTTAGCAGGAATGAAGGATGTTGAAAAGTATTCAAGAGCAGGAAGCTTACGAAGAGTACGTGAAACAGTTAAAGATTTAGACTTCATTGTTGCATCAAATAAACCAGAAAGCATTAAAGAACAATTACTCTCGATGCCGGAAATCGTTCGAATAATTGCGCAAGGGGATACAAAAGTTTCTCTTGTTTTAAAAGGTGTTGAATATGAGATTTCAGTTGACTTCAGAATTATTCAACCAAAGGAGTTTGCTACAACGCTGCATCATTTTACTGGTTCTAAGGATCATAATGTAGCTATGCGTCAATTGGCTAAAGAGCGTGATGAAAAAGTTAGTGAGTACGGTGTTGAGAACGTTAATACTGGAGAAGTTTTAACATTTGAAAATGAAGAAGATTTTTATGCACACTTTAATTTACCTTGTTTTCCACCTGAAATTCGAGAGGATGGAAAGGAAGTTTCAACTTTTACAAACGATTACCCATTAATTCGTTTAGAAGATATGAAATCTGATTTACATATGCACTCTACGTGGAGTGATGGTGGCTATTCAATCGAAGAAATGGCAGATGCATGTCGTGCTAAGGGGTATAAATATATTGTCATCACAGACCATTCACAATATTTAAAGGTTGCGAACGGTTTAACTCCTGAGCGCTTATGGAAACAAAAAGAAGAGATTCAGCGTGTTAATGAAAAATATACTGATTTTACAATTCTACATGGGGTAGAAATGGATATTTTACCTGATGGATCGTTAGATTATGAAGATGATGTCTTACGTTCACTTGATTTTGTTATTGCATCAATTCATTCTAGCTTTAGTCAAGATGAAGAGACAATCATGATGCGTTTAAAAAATGCAATGAGAAATCCTTATGTTAGCATGATTGGCCATCCAACAGGACGTAAAATTGGAAGAAGAGCTGGGTACAAAGTAAATGCAGAAGAATTAATTTCTGTAGCAAAAGAAACAGGTACAATTTTAGAATTAAATGCAAATCCAAACCGATTAGATTTAAATAAAGAAATGTTAATGATGGCCGCGGAAGCTGGTGTGATGCTATCTATTAATACTGATGCACATAACATTGATATGTTAGATCATATGACTGTTGGGGTTAGTGCGGCCAAGAAGGCTTGGTTAAAAAGAGAAAATATTGTAAATACATTTGAATTACATGAACTTTTAAGTTTGATTGAAAGGAAACGTAATCGAGTGTAAGGAGGTACGACGGGGTATGCAACGTACGTTAAGAGTTTTAGAGTACGATAAAATAAAAGAACAATTACTTAAACACGCTTCATCTTCACTAGGTAAGGAACGTATTAAAAACCTTTTACCAAGTACTAGCTATGATGAAGTTGTAGAACTACATGAATCAACCGACGAAGCTGTGAAAGTTATTCGTCTACGAGGAAATGTACCTCTTGGTGGATTATCAGATATAAGAATGCAAGTTAAAAGGGCAGATATTGGAGGAATGCTATCTCCTTCTGAACTTATTGCGATTTCGGGTGTTACATATGCCGGGCGTCAAATGATTCGATTTATTGAGGGCTTAATTGAGAGTGAAGTAGAAATTCCATACTTAGAATCATTAAGTGAGCAAATCATTCCTTTATTAGAATTAGATAAAAATATCAAGGCTGCTATTGGTGATAATGGAGAAGTTTTAGATGACGCGAGTGTGACACTTCGAACGATTCGTGGACAAGTTCGAACAGCTGAAGCTCGAATTCGTGAAAAATTAGAGAGTCTAACTAGAGGTACAAATGCACAAAAAATGTTATCAGATTCAATCGTAACGATTCGTAATGATCGTTTCGTTATTCCAGTAAAACAAGAATATCGACATGTTTATGGTGGTATTGTTCATGATCAATCTTCTTCTGGTCAAACATTATTTATTGAGCCACAAGCTGTCGTTACATTAAACAATAGTTTACAAGAAGCAAAGGTTAAAGAAGAGCAAGAAATTGAGAAAATTTTAATGGCATTAACAGGTCAAGTTGCTGAGGCTTCAGCGGATTTATTACAAAATGTTGAAATTTTAGCTGAAATGGATTTCTTATTTGCAAAAGCTAACTATTCGCATTCAATTAAAGCAAGTAAACCAACTTTAAATAACGATCGATATTTTAAATTGAAAAAAGCACGTCATCCTCTAATTCCTAAGGATATAGTAGTAGCTAATGATATAGAATTAGGTAAAGATTTTACTACGATTGTCATAACTGGTCCAAATACGGGTGGTAAGACGGTTACTTTAAAAACGATTGGTATTTGTGTTTTAATGGCACAGTCTGGTCTACAAATTCCCGCACTAGACGGTTCAGAAATCTGTGTGTTCGAGCAAATTTTCGCCGATATCGGTGATGAACAATCTATCGAACAGAGCTTAAGTACATTCTCTTCTCATATGGTGAATATTGTTGATATTTTAAAACATGTAAATCATAGTAGTCTTGTATTATTTGATGAATTAGGAGCTGGAACTGACCCCCAGGAAGGTGCGGCTTTAGCAATCTCAATTTTAGATGAGGTAAGTGAGTATGGTGCAAGAGTAGTAGCGACAACGCATTATCCAGAATTAAAAGCATATAGTTACAATCGAGAGCATGTTATGAATGCTAGTGTTGAATTTGATGTAGAAACATTAAGTCCGACTTATCGACTATTAATTGGTGTTCCAGGTAGAAGTAATGCATTTGAGATTTCTAGAAGACTTGGACTTTCAAATCGTGTAATTGAAAAAGCAAGAAATCATGTAAGTGAAGAAAGTAATGAAGTTGAAAATATGATTGCATCTTTAGAAACGAGTAGAAAAGGTGCAGAAACAGAATGGAAAGAAGCAGAAGTTTTCCGTAAAGAATCAGAACGTGTATTCAAAGACTTACAAAAGCAAATGATGGAATTTTATGAGCACCGTGATGAATTATATCGTGGAGCACAGGATGAAGCGAAAAAGCGTGTCAGAGTAGCTCAACAAGAAGCTGAGGAAATTATTAAAGAACTAAGAGCCTTAAAGAATAGCCAATTAGCTTCTATTAAAGATCATGAATTAATTGAGGCAAGAACTCGTTTGGAAGGGGCAATTCCTTATGCTCCAAAGAAAACAATTCCTCAGGCCGCTCCGAAGAAACAAAGAAAGCTTCGTGAAGGTGACCAAGTAAAAGTGATTAGCTTTAACCAAAAAGGGACACTACTTGATCAAGTTAGTGAAGGTGAATGGCAAGTTCAGCTCGGAATTATTAAGATGAAAGTTAAAGAAAAAGATATCGAATATATTAGTTCACCTAAAGAAGTAAAAGAACGAACTGTTACTTCTGTAAAAGGTAAGGATTTTCATGTTAATCTTGAGCTAGATCTTAGAGGTGAAAGATACGAAGATGCGCTAATTCGCGTTGAAAAATATATCGATGATGCATTATTAGCCGGATATCCTCGAATTAATATCATTCATGGAAAAGGAACTGGCGCACTTAGACAAGGGGTACAGGAATACTTAAAAAA
Source organism: Bacillus sp. AFS053548 (assembly GCF_002575105.1). Classification (NCBI taxonomy): domain Bacteria; kingdom Bacillati; phylum Bacillota; class Bacilli; order Caryophanales; family Bacillaceae; genus Bacillus; species Bacillus sp. AFS053548. The sequence goes on from NZ_NUHI01000008.1 coordinate 7,450, forward strand.
ACACAGATCAGTTAAATCCTATCGATATGGAGCAGCCTCCGAGGGCGGAATAGGTGTTACTGTTGTCGATTTAAAATAAGGTAATAGGGGTTCTAAGATGGAAAAGTTGGCAAAAATATTATTTGCGGTTTGTGCAGTATTTTTACTTTGGGGAATTTTGTATGTAACAGTTATTAAATAAAGTAATTGAGACTAGCATCATTAGTGTATTTCTATTAATTTATGTAGACGTTAAAATCTTACATAAAAAAGAACTTAGAAGACATAACCTGAGTTAGTCTCTTTTTTTATAGAAAGGTGAATTGGCTTGAAGAAAATCATTTTAGCATTAGTCATCTTTGTTATTGTCTTTGTTGGATTTAATGGTTTTCAACATAAACACCAAAAGAAGATAAATGATGTAAGTAAAGATATTATTGTGCAAAAAGATGTACGTTACACAAATCCAGCCCAAGTTCCACAAACCTTTGATATATACCGATCTAAAAATTCACATGGTCCATCACCAACGTTGATATTTGTTCATGGCGGTTCTTGGAGATATGGAAGTAAAGCGTTAAATAAACGTTGGAGTACGATTTTTAATGAAATTGTAAAAGATGGATATACAGCAATTAGTATAGACTACACACTTTATTCAAAAGAAAATTATTCATATAACTTTCCAGTTCGTGACGTGAAAACAGCAATCGACTTTATTTACACAAATTCAACTGAATTAGGAATTGATCGAAATCAAATCGGGATAGGTGGTGCTTCTGCTGGTGGACACTTAGCCTTATTAACTGGTCTTCAGCCCGATATACAAAACAAAATAAAATATATTATTGCTTGGTATCCAATTTCAGACTTAACGACCATGAATCAATCGCCTTCTTCAAGAAGTTCAGAAATCGTAGATAAATATATGAATAGTACGGTTGATCAAATGACAGATGAGTATAATCGAATGAGTCCTATTCAATATGTAGAAAAGACAAAAGTCCCAATCTTTATCGTACATGGCACAGGAGATAAGCTTGTTCCGTTCAGCCAATCTAAGCGATTTGCTAAAAAAAATCCAAAAATGGTTACGTTGATTGCACTTAAAAATGGAAACCATGGATTTACAAATCTATCGGTACAAAAATCCACCAATGATACGATAAATTATTTAAAGGCAAGATTAAAAAAGTAAGGAGTATCAATGAATCATATTAATAAAATTCAATTTCTAACAAAAGAGCATTGGAATCTATTGTTACTAGCTGACCCATCAAAAGAAATGGTAGATAAATATATTCAAAAGAGTAATATTTATGAAGTACTAGACCAAAATTTACTCGTCGGTGTATTAGTATTAATGGAGAATTCAAGTGAAGAGGTTGAAATTAAAAATATTGCAATTGATCCGGCCTTCCAAGGACAAGGATTTGGAAAAAATTTAATCCACTATGGAATAAATGAATCTAAAAAACTTGGTTTTACTAAAATTTCAATCTGTACCGGAAACTCAAGTACATACCAATTAGCATTATATAAAAATTGTGGATTTCAAATCAGCACTGTTTTTCACGATTTCTTTATTGATAATTATGATGAAGAAATTTGGGAAAATGGTATACAGTGTAAGGATTTAATCAAGCTTGAACAAAAACTTTAGTGTATAGACAAAGTACTAAAAAGATGATTATCAGTCTGAAGCTACCTAAGATTATTTAGGTAGCTTTTTGTTTATTCAATATACCGTTTGACATACATCACGTAAGTATTGCGGTCTTGGTCAACTTCATTTGAAGTTTGCTCGTAAATTTGATGATTTATTGTTATATAAGTTGATTGAAGCCAAGAAAGTAAATCCAATTCATCTCCGCTCTCATAGAAATGAATTTCATCAAATGAATCTACATCTCTAATTTCAATGCCTAACGGTCTGTTTAAATGGTAAAAAGGAGTATTTTCCATATCTGATTCAATTACTTCAATTACATATCGATCTTCTTCAATATAAGAACCTCTATTCTCGTAAACGAAACCATTTAAAATAAAGTAATCGCAATATCTTCTTGTAAAGATTTGGACCTTTGATAAAAATGGAAAGTGATAAATAGGTCGTGTAAATTCTCCATCAAGTAATCGATATTCAAGAACAAAGATGTTGTCTGTATTAAACATTGTTCAAACTCCTTTAATAATTGTATATACATTAGTATATAACACAGTTTAGGATAGAAATGTATGTATTTATATATTGAACTAGGAGAATACAATGTCAAAAACATCAAAATTAATGAAAAAAGTGAGTATTGCCTTAACAAGTGGTATTGTAATAAGTTCATTAACCGGGTGTGGATCTGAATCAGAGTCGATTGAGACAACTGATAATTCTCAAGATTATTATGAATCAAGTCAACCGGTCTATGAAAATACAAAGCAATTAAATGAGGTTGATGAGGGGATTACGACTGAAGATAGTTTAGATGAGACTGATTATACTGATAGTGAGGAAACAGAATTTGCGTATACAGATTCTGAAATGCCTGATGACGAAAATTGTAGTGATTGGGAATTTGACTATGAAGATAATATTTGGATTTGTGATGACAGTTCAAGCTCATTTTACCGAAATTTCTTCTTTTTAGGCTCATTCTTTACAACAAAAAGTATGTTATATAGCAACAATGATTTTAATCAATATAAATCCTCAGGCATTATTAAAGGAACAAATTCCTCGGTTAAAAAAAGTGGTTTTGGGAGTGGGGTTTCTGGAGGATTTGGAGGTTAGTTTTAAAGATAACAAGAGTAATAGCTAATGTTAATTTCTATATACTTTAATAGAGGGGATAGTTTAGTATAGATTAGAATAATTCAATACGTGAAAGGAGATCCCAATGTCAAAAACATCATTATTAATGAAAAAAGTTAGTATCGCATTAACGAGTGGATTAGCAGTAAGTGCATTAGCTGGCTGTGGTTCTCAAAATGCTGACCGACCAGATAAACCGAAAAATGACGATTGCCGTGATTGGGAGTTTGATGATGACGAAGGTGTTTGGGTTTGTGATGATAACACGAGTCATTACTACCATAGTTATTATCATGGCGGAATATTTTATCCTACAAGAACTGCACTTCATGCAAGTAGTTCTTATAAGAGCTATAAATCTTCTAGTAAATATGCAGGGCATACTTCGTCTTCAAGTAAAAGTGGTTTTGGAAAAGGTTCATCTGGAGGATTTGGTGGTTAATAATGGATAATGCGAATTTACAGAATCACAGACGAAAACGTAAAGAAGTTTATCAAAAACTTCCAGATTTTTGGGCGGAACTACAAGATTCATATTATGCTTTATTAGACTATTATCCATTGACTAAAAGTGAAGTTGATGAAATTCATTCAATTACGGAACAAATTGGAAAAATCTATGATAAGACTGCTCGGTTAATGAGACAGTTACCAGATGATATTTTTGATATGCTTGGTTATTCAAAGGAAATCGTACCATTTTTACGTCATAAAACGATTGAAAGTGAAGGAGTCATTAGAAGAATTGACCTTGTTCATACAGTAGATGGTTGGAAACATTATGAATGCAATAGTGACACCCCAACTTTTATTATGGAGACCCATCATGTCAATGGGTACATTACGGATTATTTTAACTTGAAGAATCCTAATGCTGATAGTGAAATGAAACTTTCTAATGTCATAAATCATGTTGTCAATAAAAGCATAAAAGGGTTAGATAAACCAATTATTGTTTTTACAGCTCATGGTGATCATGAAGAAGATTGGAAGACAGCTAAATATATCCAATCCCTATACAATGGTAAGAGTCAATTAATATCGCTAGAAGATTTACAGATTATTGAAAACGATGGACTTTATACACCTAAAGGGGAAAGAATACACATTCTTTACCGACAAACCTATCCAATTGAACATCTAGAGCTTGATCAATCTTCAGATGGAACAAAAATTGGCCTGGCACTATTAGAACTTGTAAAAGACGGTAAATTGATTATTTTCAATCCATTATCTTCTTTCTTACTTCAGTCCAAGGCTGTTCAAGCATTAATTTGGAATTTACATATAGAGCAATCAGATGTTTTTACTGTAGAAGAACATGATGTCATTAGAAAACATTTTCTACCAACATTTTTAGAGCCAGATTTCTTTATAGAAAACAATCTTCCATATGTTGAGAAACCTGCATTTGGCCGTGAAGGAAATTCAATTAAGATTATTAACGGAGAAAACCGTCAACAAAGTATACAAAATAACTATCATGATCAAGTTATGGTGTTTCAGCAATATTCACCTTTACCTATGAGAAAGGTTATGACTCCTGATGGAATACTAGATTTGCATGTATTAATAGGCAGTTTTTTAATTAAAGAAGAATACGGTGCAATTGGTGTACGTGCCGGGAATATTATTACCGGAAACGAAAGTTGTTTTTTACCAGTAGGGATCGTTGAAGAAAAAAATTAATTAATGAGGGGATGAGAAGATAAATGGATAGTATTGTTAGTACTTTGATGTATTTAGGATCAGGACTTATTCTTTTATTTATTGGATTTTTAGCTTTTACTTTTACCACTAAGATGAGTGAACAAAAATTAATTTTAGAGGATGGTAATATTGCCGTTGCACTAAAATTAGCGGGAAAATTAGTAGGGTTAGCAATTGTTATTATGTCAGCAGCAAAGTATTCAGTTAACTATGGTGATTTCATTATTTGGAGCTTAGTTGGTATTATAGCTCAAATGGTTACATATTGGATTGCAGAATTTGTATTATTTCCAAAAATTTCGTTTGCTAAAAAGGTTGAAGAAGGAAATATTGCAGTAGCAGCTTTATTGTTTACTTTAAGTGTAACAGTCGGATTATTAATTTCAGGTAGTATTTCATATTAATGTCTACAAATAAAAATGAGAATGCTAGGTCAGTATTCTCATTTTTGCATTTAGTATAAACAAGTTTAAATTCCAATTTTCACCTTTTATTAAATTTCTTTTAAATGTATGCTTAATGTATAGGAATTAAATTTAAGTATATTTTTACTTAAACTTCAAAAAGGGGGAAGAGCGTTGACTTTAGAAATAAAACAGCTTTCTAAAAATTTTGGAGATACGATTGCCGTTAACGAATTGTCATTGACTTTGCCTAAAGGAAGAGTATTAGGTTTATTAGGTAGAAATGGAGCAGGTAAAACGACCACCATTAAAATGTTAATAGGTCTCCTTACACCTACAAAAGGAGAAATAACTTGGAAAGGGAGCCCATTTAAATCCGATAAAGTTAAGGTAGGGTATTTACCTGAAGAAAGAGGATTATTTACCAAAAGCAAGGTTGTTGATCAGCTTAAATACTTCGGGAAATTAGAAGGTATGTCTAATAAAGAAGTTGATGTGGCAATAACATATTGGCTGGACCGTCTAGAAATACCACATTATCGAAATAAAAAAGCAGGGGAACTTTCAAAAGGAAACCAACAAAAAATTCAACTAATTGTAACTTTATTACATAACCCTGAATTGATTATTTTAGATGAGCCATTTAGTGGACTAGATCCAGTTAATGCCGAGTTAATGGCTTCAATTATTACCGAACAAATTCAGAAAGGGAAAACGGTTATATTATCAAGCCACCGTATGGATCAAGTGGAGGCTTTTTGTGAACATGTTTGTATACTTAAGAACGGTAATGTAGTCGCGGAAGGTAGTTTAAGTAGCTTAAAGGAAGACTATGGGTATAGAAATTTAATTTTAGAAGATATAACATCAATTAAACAAATACTAGATTCCAATAATGTTAGTTATGTACAAAAGCAATTAGGAATTTACGTAAAGGTAAAAAGTGATGAGGAGGCTTTTACGATTTTAAACCGTATTAAGTCAGACTTGGGATCTATTAAGAAGTTCCAATTATTAGAGCCTACACTAAATGATATCTTTATAGAGAGGGCGAAATAAATGAAAAAGTTTCGTACGGTCTTTTTATTTCATTTACGTGAAGGTCTTTTGGCGAGAGCAACGATGATTATGAGTGTTATTTTATTTGTATTAGTCGTTGGGTTATTTGGAGTACAAAAATATTTTGCTGGCACAGAAAAGAGTAATAAGGATAAAGATAAAATTGTATTAATCGATAACTCGAAAAATTATTCAGTAGATGTTGCTAGTTTAAACAAAACGATTAAATCTGCAAAGATCGAGCAGAGCGATGCATCGAAAGAAAAAGAGTTAAAAAATCAAATTGAAGATGGTTCAAAAGATGGACTGCTTATTCTTTCCGAAAAGAACAACGTCCCGTCAATTCAATATACGTATAAAAAGTTTTCAAATAGTGAATTGCTTTCAGTCGTAAATATGACTTTACAGCAAAATTACTTAAATAAAACTGCTCAAGATTTAAAGCTATCTCCTCAATCTGCAACAAAGTTATTGCAAAAAGTAGAAGTAAATGAAAATGTTCTAAAAAATCCAATGGCTACATTCGGAATTGCTTACTTTTTCGGTTTCTTATTGTATATGTTTCTATTAATTTATGGAAACTCAATTGCAACGGGAATTGTTGCTGAGAAGTCTTCTAGGGTAATGGAGGTATTACTACCAAAAGTAAGTCCGGTCGTGACTTTATACGGAAGAGTCATTGCGGTATTTTTTGTAGCTTGTGCACAATTAATTGTATTAGGAATAGCATTTCTTTTTGCCAATTTATTAGGTTGGGTTAATACTAATGCGATATCTTTTTTCGGAATGAAAATAGATTTAGAGGCATTAGATACTACAACAATCATTGCATTTGTAGTTTATTTCTTATTAGGCTATTTACTTTATGGATTACTTTACGCTGCAATTGGGTCAGTTGTTTCAAGAACAGAAGAGCTTCAAATGGTTCTTATGCCAATTACTATTTTAGTCGTAGCGGCATTTTTTATTAGTATCAATGCATTAGTAAATCCAGGTGGTACATTTGTTCAAATTAGCTCATATATTCCATTTTTTGCTCCACTTGTAGCATTTTCTAGATTTGTAAGTGGAGAAATGAATTTTATAGAAATAAGTGCTAGTATATTAATTTTAATCGTTTCAATAATGATTTTAACTCGTGTTGCTAGCCGTATTTATGTTAATGGGGTAATGTATTACAGTGAAAAAGTAAAGTGGAAAGATGTAGCTAGATTATTAAAAAGACAATAAAAAAAATAGATCTCATAGGTCAAATTGCTGACTCTTGAGATCTATTTTTTAGCAGTTTTTAATTTTCTGTTGTATGATCATTATCATCTTCTTCTATACTACTTTTAACATCCTGCTGCAGAACTTCTAACTCTCCAATTACAATCTCCGAAACACGTTTATATCCTCTAGTTTTATTTGGATGCATACTATCAATTAAATAATATTCACCGTTCATTCTATTCCAACCAACATTAGAGTATAGGTCGATGCATGGCAATGCGTAAAAAATAGCTACATCTTTTACAGCTTTAGCATAATCAGATGTTAAATAACCAGCTTTATTTTTATCTTCATATTTTCCGTTGTGATATCTAGGTACAGGCGTCATAAGAATAATCCTACAATTTGGTAACCTTGTTTGTATTTTTTCAATCATTGAACACAAAGCACCGATAAATGTCGATTCGTCTAAATTGGGTCGTTCATTTGTTGGGAACCCTTTTCCTAAAGGAATACCTCTACCAAAGTCATTTGTTCCACCCATTATTGTTAAAAGTTGAGTATTAAGTGGAATCGTAGCATTGATCCTTTGACTGTTACACATACTTGATAAAATTTCTATCGTTCCATTTGGCTGGGGTTTAGGTGGTTGACCTTTGTAATTTCCATTCTTATCAATCCAAGCAATAGAACCATTTTCAGCTATGGTTGTTCCGCCAATCCCTCTATTAACATGAGTCAGGCCTAACTTTTCTGCTACAGCAGGCTGCCATCCGTTAGACGAAGTGATACTATCTCCGTAACTAATCCATTGTTTTGATTTGTAACCAGTTATTTTTTTTCCTTTTGCCTCAGCTATATTTGTAAATAATGAATTAAAAATACGTTTTACATACGATGTTAGTCTTGGCATAGCAATCACCCTTTTTACATATTACTTCATAAACATGTAATGCCTATTTTCTAAAAATGAAATTACAATGACAGTACAGGATTTTTTCGCATGTAACATTTTATAGATAAAAATTATTCTATATTACATTTATTCAAACAAAATCAACTTAACAAACCTTAAATCAATTGTTAAATCTGTTTTTAAAGTTGCACTTCGATCGTTAGCAATACAACAAAAAGCCTGTATCTTATAATATTAGTCTAAGATACAGGCTATACTTTTAGGTAACTAATGGTACTTATAACTATTTTTATCGGAGCTTTTTTTCATGAATATCCCAATAATTAACTGAATGAGACCAATAATAAATATGATTGGATATAATACCCACATCAACATCCCTGCAAAGCCATCTCCTTTGATAATAGCGTAGGTAATTCCAATGGCAAATGACAAAAATGGCCCAATGGCTATCATATTCGTGATACCCCATATGATGAAATTTCGTTTTCTAGATTGCCCAATAGTAAAAACGAGAGCAAGAGTTGCTCCAAATAAGGCGATCAAAATTGCTATAAAAATTGCCAAGTCAAGTCACTCCTCACTAAGGTAAACCAACAGATTTTCATGCGGTTTTATAATGCTATATAGTGATGTCTAGTTTGTTGACTGATCCTGCGGAATTTTATCAATTAAATTAGTGTATGAATCTTGAATTTTCTTTGTTATTTCTCCACGCTTTCCTAAACCGATAGAATATGATTTTTCATCAATTAAAACTGAAGTAACAGGTAGGATGTCAGAAACTGATGCTGTTGTAAAAGCTTCATCTGCATTTAAAAGTTCATCAATTGAAAATGGAATCTCTTTTACTTCGAGTCTTTCTTTTTTTGCAATTTCAAGTACCACTTTTCGAGTAATGCCATTTAGAATTAAGTGATTGGCAGGATGAGTGAATAGAGTAGAGTTTTTTACGATAAAGACGTTTGTTGCTGATCCTTCTGTAATGATCCCATCTCTATGCAAAATTGCTTCTTTCGCTCCTTTTGCGTAAGCCTCATTTTTTACTAAAACACTACCTAATAAGTTTAAACTTTTTATATCACAGCGTAGCCAACGAATATCATTCGTTATATAAGCAGTTATTCCTTTTTCCATTTGCTGTAATGGTCTATGATCTTCTCTTACTGTATAAGCAATCAGTTGAGGCTTTAAATTAGCTTCGTCTTGGTAAATATGATTGCGATTCATTACACCTCTACTAATTTGGATATAAACATATCCGTTATCATAATCGCAAGTATTCATTAAATAAACTAAATCACTTTCAAGCTTTTTCAGGTGCATTTTAAAAGGTATTAATATTTTTTCACAGCTTTCTTTCAAGCGAATTAAATGTGCATCGAGTTCAAAATATGACTTATTGAAAAAACGAATAACCTCATAAACTCCATCTCCAAATTGATAACCTCGATCTAAAATATTTACATTTGCAGATTTTAAATCGACAATACGGTTGTTTAAAAGAACCTTTGCTTTCATATGAACCCCACTCCCTATTATCATTTAAGTCTGTTAGATTAAAAGCATTCAACTAGTTTGGACTTTAAATTTATGACCTTTGTAAACACTGTTTATTATGATACATTCAATATATCACAAGTTTATTAAATATTTTGTAAAAAGGAGAGAGACAATGAAATTATTAATTTTAGGTGCTAGCGGACTAGTTGGGAAGGCTTTAATAAAAGAATTTTCTCCAGATTATGACGTTTATGTAACGTTTAATCAAACAAAATTAGATTTGAAAAATGATCATCAATTACAATGGGATATTAATGATTCAGAGAAAATTTTGAACTGGATTGATCATATTTGTCCAGATGTAATCGTTTCTTGTTTACGTGGTGATTTTAATGTTCAATTTGAGGCGCATTCTAGAATAGTAGAAAAAATAAAATCAACTTCAACGAAATTTTTATTTTGTTCTACAACAAATGTTTTTGATGGAGAAGTTTCAAAGCATCACGCTGAAAACGATCTTCCGGTTGCCGAATCAGATTATGGACAATTTAAAATAAAATGTGAAGAATTAATTAAGAATGAGATTGGCGATAATGGGATCGTTTTAAGGTTGCCAATGGTTTGGGGAAAACAATCACCAAGATTAAATGAAATAAAGGATAAAATAGAAAAAGGTCAAGAAATTGATGCGTATGATAATATTTTTTTAAATCATGCAATTGATACAGGAATTGCTAAGCAAGTAAGAAAAATTATTGAAAATGATTTAAAAGGGATTTTTCACCTTGCAACAACTGATATTGACTCGCAATACTCATTTATTTTTAATCTTGTAAAAAGATTATCAAATGAGGGGAAAGTTAAATCTCTTACTTTAGAAAACTTTGATGAATACAATTTTGGATTATTGACTAATCGTGCCGATTTGTCACCTAATTTTTACTATGATAGCGATGAAGTAATTGATCAATTAGTTCATTAAATTCCAAAACAAATTCAAAATCCACTAGTGATTAAATATTCTTAATATTTTGATTGTATAGCTGAAATTTGTAACATATACTAATTTTAGTATGAACATACTTTTAAAATACTGGTGGTGAATGGTATGGAGGAACCAAGATTAAGGCCTTGGGTGAGTCAGTATCCAGAGCAAATACCAGCTACATTAGACGAACAGTTTGATTTATTACCAACATATTTAAAGCAAACAGCTTCAAAATATCCAGCTAAGAAAGCGCTTAATTTTCTAGGGAAATCGATGACCTTTAATGAAATTTATATTCAGTCTTTAAGATTTGCCAATTTTTTAAGGAATTTAGGAATTAAAAAAGGCGATCGAGTTGCAATTATGCTTCCTAATTGCCCTCAGGCAGTGATTGCTTATTACGGGATTCTTTTTGCAGAAGCAATTATCGTCCAAACAAATCCGCTATATACTGAGCGTGAGCTTGAATATCAAATGAATGATAGTGGTGCAACAGCTATTATTTGTTTAGATTTATTAATTAATAGAGTGTACGAAGTAAAAAAATCTACTAATCTTCAACATATTTTTGTTACTGGGATTAAGGACTATTTACCATTTTTTAAAAAGCTGTTATATCCTTATTCAAAACAGCCAAAGGCACCTGAGATTCCTAATGATCACTCGATTCATCAATTTAGTTTTATTATGCAAATATCTGCACCGATTGAACAGGATCTCTCAAGTAGTAGTGTAGAAGATGTAGCAATACTTCAATATACAGGAGGAACTACTGGATTTCCTAAAGGTGTCATGCTTACACATAAAAATTTAGCATCAAATACTTTAATGGCAGAGAAATGGTTATATAAAAGTAAGAAGGGCCAAGAAAAGATTTTGACTGTCTTACCATTTTTTCATGTATATGGAATGACGACATGTATGAATTTATCAATCATGTGTGCGTATGAAATGATTATCGTTCCGAGATTTGATGCAACTCAAATGCTTGAGGCGATCAATAAATACCGACCTACATTGTTCCCGGGTGCACCAACAATGTATATTGCATTATTAAATCATCCTGATTTAAAGAATAACGATATCTCATGCATTCATGCTTGCTTAAGTGGTTCTGCAGCATTACCTGTTGAAGTTCAAGAGCAATTTGAAAAGGTGACAGGCGGAAAATTAGTAGAGGGCTATGGTTTATCAGAAGCTTCTCCAGTTACACATAGTAATTTCCTATGGGATAAGCGAGTAACGGGCAGCATTGGAGTTCCTTGGCCAAGTACAGATGCTAAAATAGTATCTCTAGAAACTGACGAAGAATTACCTTATCGTGAAATTGGTGAATTAATCGTTTCAGGACCACAAGTAATGAAGGGGTATTGGAATCGACCAGAGGAAACCGCAACCACGTTAAAAAATGGCTGGTTATATACAGGAGATTTAGGCTATATGGATGAAGAAGGCTTCTTTTATATCGTTGACCGTAAGAAAGATATGATTAATGCGGGAGGGTTTAACGTTTACCCTAGAGATATTGAGGAAGTATTATATGAACACGAGGCTATTAAAGAAGCAGTTATAGTTGGTATTCCTGATGCATATCGTGGAGAAACAGTAAAAGCTTACATTGTATTAAAAGAAGGGAAATCAGTGACTGAGGCTGAACTAGATGATTTTTGTCGGAAATATTTAGCAGCCTATAAGGTTCCGAGAATTTATGAATTTAGGAATGAATTACCAAAAACAATGATTGGTAAAATCTTAAGAAGAACATTGCTAGAAGAAGAAAAACAAAAGAATACGAAACCTGAGGATTCTGATGAAAATTTAATATAATAGTATATGGGGGATGATAACATAAGCATCCCTCTTTATTTTACGAACTGTTATCAAAATACTATGCTAAAATAAATTTAAAGATTGATTAGAAAAGAAACCTGATAAAATTGAATGAAAGTACAAAGATTAAAATGAATATTAAAAGCATTTGTAAAGAAACTTTATACATAAAAATATTACAGGACAATTGACAATTTTCTGATAAATTTGTATTATGAGAATATGAATGATTATTCATTCACTGTAAGAAGGGGTTAATAAAAATGAAAAGAGATAAACCAAAATATAAACAAATAATTGATGCTGCAGTTGTTGTAATTGCTGAAAATGGTTACCATCAGGCGCAAGTTTCTAAAATTGCAAAACAGGCTGGTGTAGCTGACGGAACAATCTATTTGTATTTTAAAAATAAAGAATCCATCTTAATTTCACTGTTTGAAGAGAAGATGGGAAATTTTACTGAAAAAATTCGTGAAAAAATTGAAGGTAAACCGGACGCGATATCGAAATTATTAATGTTGGTAAAAACTCACTTTTATGAAATGTCTAAAGATTCTCATTTAGCAATCGTTATGCAATTGGAAGTAAGACAAACAAATATTGACCTGAGATTAAGAATAAATGAGGTACTAAAAGAGTATCTACATATCATTGATTCAATTTTAAATGAAGGAATCAATAGTGGTTTGTTCGACAAACAATTGGATATTCGTACAGCTAGACAAATGATCTTCGGCACGATTGATGAAGTGATGACCCATTGGGTAATGACCGGTCAAAAACAAGATTTAGAGTCAAAAGCCGATAAAGTTCACCAATTATTAATAAGAGGATGCGGGTACCAAAATTAACGTTCTAGTACATTTTGAAAAATAGGGAGGAATAGTTGTGAGTTTAATTCAATGTAAAATATCCGATGGTATTGCATTATTAACAATTCAAAATCCACCAGCAAATGCAATGTCTTCGGTTGTATTTGCTGATTTAGTTAAGCGTTTAGATGAATTAGAAAATAACAATGATGTAAGCGTTTTAGTTGTTCATGGAGAAGGTAGATTTTTCTCTGCAGGTGCAGATATTAAAGAATTTACTTCTTTCAAAAATGCTGAAGATGCAGCAGTTGTTGCAAGAAGAGGTCAACTAGTTTTTGATCGTGTTGAAAATTTTTCTAAGCCGATCATCGCAGCAATTCACGGAGCTGCATTAGGTGGCGGACTAGAATTTGCAATGAGCTGCCATATTCGAGTTGTTGCAGAAAACGCAAAACTTGGTTTACCTGAATTAAACTTAGGAATTATTCCTGGGTTTGCTGGGACACAACGATTACCACGTTATGTAGGTAAAGATAAAGCGTTAGTTATGCTTGCGACTTCTGAACCAATTTCTGGTGTTGAAGCTGGGAAAATTGGATTAGCTACAATTGTAGTGCCAGAAGAAACTTTATTAGATGAAGCTAATGCATTAGCAGCGAAAATTGCTAATAAAAGTATGCAATCAATTCAATATATTCTACAACTACTATCTTCTACTAGAACTAATTCATATCATGAAGCGGTGGAAGAAGAGTCTAAATTATTTGGAGAAATTTTTACAACTGAAAATGCAAAAGAGGGTATTTCGGCATTTTTAGAAAAAAGAAAACCAGTGTTTAATAAATAAGTAGTTTAATATTTTAAAAAAATAGATGTAGTTACATTTCCTGGGAGGGTATAACAATGAACATTTATGTACTATTAAAAAGAACATTTGACACTGAAGAGAAAATTACAATTTCAAATGGTGCAATCCAAGAGGATGGCGCTGAATTTATTATAAATCCATACGATGAGTATGCAGTTGAAGAAGCGATTCAAATTCGTGACGCTCATAGTGGCGAAGTAACTGTTATAACAATTGGTAACGAAGATAGTGAAAAAGAACTTCGTACAGCACTAGCTATGGGTGCTGATAAGGCTGTATTAATTAACGTTGAAGATGACGTTACAAATGCTGATCAATATACAACTTCTAAACTTATTGCTAAATACTTAGAAGATAAAGATCCTTCAATTATTTTAGCAGGTAATGTTGCAATTGATGGAGGTACTGGTCAAGTAGGTCCACGCGTTGCTGAATTACTAAATATTCCTTACGTGACAACAATTACTAAAATTGACATTAATGGTACAACAGCAACAATCGAACGAGATGTAGAGGGTGATACAGAAATCATCGAAACATCTTTACCATTATTAATCACTGCTCAACAAGGCTTAAATGAACCAAGATATCCTTCTTTACCTGGTATTATGAAAGCTAAGAAAAAGCCTTTAGATGAATTAGAATTAGATGATCTAGATTTAGAAGAAGATGAAGTTCAAGCAAAAACGAAAACAATTGAAATTTACCTACCTGCGAAGAAAGAAGCGGGCAAAGTTTTAACTGGTGAATTAAAGGATCAAGTAAAAGAATTGGTTTCGTTACTACGTTCTGAAGCAAAAGTAATCTAATTTTATTGAATATTAGAACAGAATAATAGATTAAGATCGTAATAGAAAATTTTGGAGGGAAATAACATGTCACGTAAAGTATTAGTATTAGGCGAAGTTCGTGAAGGATCACTACGTAATGTTTCATTTGAGGCAGTAAGTACGGCTAAAACAGTTGCTGAGGGCGGAGAAGTAGTTGCTGTATTAGTAGGTAAATCAGTTAGTTCATTAGCTACTGAAATGATTCAATACGGTGCAGATCGTGCAATCGTTGTTGAAGATGAAAAATTAGCATCATATACTTCTGATGGATATTCTCAAGCACTTTTAGCAGTTATTGACCAAGAAAAACCAGAAGGTCTAGTATTCGGTCATACAGCTTTAGGTAAGGATTTATCTCCTAAACTTGCTGCTCGTATGCAAAGTGGTCTTATTTCAGATGTTACTGCAATCGAAGTAGCTGGTGGAAATATTGTTTTCACTCGTCCGATTTACTCAGGTAAAGCATTCGAGAAAAAAGTTATGGTAGATCCATTTATTTTTGTGACAATCCGTCCAAATAACATTTCAGCTTTAGAAAAAGATGCTACTCGCACTGGTGATGTGTCAACTGTTTCAGTTGAAATTAAAGACTTACGTTCAATCGTCAAAGATGTTGTGCGTAAAGCGAGTGAAGGTGTAGACCTTTCAGAAGCGAAAGTGGTCGTTGCTGGTGGCCGTGGAGTTAAGAGTGAAGAAGGCTTTAATCCATTAAAAGAATTAGCTTCAGTATTAGGTGCTGCTGTGGGTGCTTCTCGTGGTGCATGTGATGCTAACTATTGTGACTACTCTTTACAAATTGGTCAAACTGGTAAAGTTGTAACACCTGATTTATATATTGCATGTGGTATTTCAGGAGCTATTCAACATTTAGCTGGTATGTCAAACTCTAAAGTAATCGTTGCAATTAACAAAGATCCAGAAGCTAATATCTTCAAAGTAGCTGACTACGGAATCGTTGGTGACTTATTCGAAGTATTACCTTTATTAACAGAAGAATTTAAAGCTGTATTAGTTAACTCTTAATATAGAAGCTATAAATGATAGCCCACAAGAACAATCTTGTGGGTTTTTTATATTTTTTCAAGTGTTCGTTATATAAAAAAGAGGGGTCCAAAAGTACTTTAACTTTTGTTACACCTCCTTTATCTTTCTTCTATTCGTTTACAAGCCATTGTCATTACATCCTAACAATGACTGATCCACCGCCACTTGTTACAACTTGATTTTGTTTTTGTTCAAGTTGTCTAAGTAATTCATTATTTGCCTCGATTGCTTTTACAAGGTTAGTAATTTGATTTTCAAGATTCATGAACATTTGCATGATTGATTGATGATCTGTTTGTACATGACCTTGAACACCGTTTCTCATAGGATGTTGGGGATGAAGCGGATGTGAATTCCAAAATGGATGATGCATACTTTTACCTCCAATTTCTAGACCAATGTACTATATAGTACGTCTTATTATTATAAGAGTTCGCCTATTTTAGATGATCCAGTAATTATTGCTACTTATAAATATGAGAGAAGTTTATAGTCAAATTTCAATTCGTTTTAATGAATTTTTGTGAAGATGATTGCACCCTATATATAAGAAAGAATTGATTTTTTACAACTAGTGTTTGCTTATATGGGGAAGTTGAACTTTGACAAATAGGTTGATTCAAGGGAAAAGGTTTAAATCTTTTTAAGAAAAACACAAAAAAAGTAATCCCTCTAAAGGATTACTTAAAATTTATGATATAGCTTTGTTTAGTTTGTTTTTTTCAGATAATAATTCGTGGCGCTTTTCAATTTTTCTTTCAATTTTTTCTATTTCTTCTTTGTTTCCTAATAAAGATTGTTTGTTCTCATGAACTAATTGATTAAACGATTTACGTAAAGGTTTTCTCATAAATGCCACTCCTATCGGGTTAAATTTTTTGAATATTTTTATTATATTCAACAATATATTAACATAAAAATCTGAATTAATTCGAGTAAGATTTTACGAATTTGTGACAAAAGTAGTGAATTGAATCGTTACTCATGGACTATATTAATAATCGTGATGTCCCAGGTATCAGATATTCACTAATTTAACATTTAAATATGAAAATTTTATGAAAAAATCTTTTCATAAACCGCTACTTCAATACCATCTGCATTCGTTTTATTTTCAATATAGTTAAAACCTTGAGATTTCCAAAAAGATTTTGCTTTTTGGTTATTAATTAATATACCTAATCGTAAACTGTGAATATTTCTTTTTATAAGTAGTTCTTCAAATAAAATAAATGCGTTTGTTCCAAATCCATAACCATGGTAATCATGATGAATCATTAAAAGACCTAGCCACGGGGAACCATCTTTAGGATTTAACGCTAAAAAATCAATTAATCCTATATAGGTATCATCTAATTTAATAAAATAAGTTTCCGTTTGGTGTGAAGAAGAAAAATATTCCTTCATTAGTTCTTCATTTGATCTAGTTAAACGACCATTCTCCATTAAATTGTAATTTTGATTCGAATTTGTAATTTCTTCAATTACATCAATTAAGTCAGTTGTAATTCTTTCAAATGTTATCACTTTTTTAGTCCTTTCATTGATATATCAACTATTTGTTTGGAAATAGTAAGTTTGAGCAAATAAATAGAAAATGCTAATTCTCATATGGTATACTTTCTTTAAAATTATAACAAATTATGTCAATCTACATATTTTACTTATGTAGCTTGCGCAGGTAGGAGGAAAAATAAATGGCAATTGTTAATGCAACAAACGCAACGTTTGCAGAAGAAACAAAAGAAGGTGTAGTATTAGTTGATTTTTGGGCAACTTGGTGTGGTCCTTGTAAAATGATTGCTCCTGTATTAGAAGAATTAGCTTCTGAATACGGAGAAAAAGTTAAAATTGTTAAAGTTGATGTTGATGAAAACCAAGAAACAGCAGCTAAATTTGAAGTTATGAGCATTCCATCATTATTCGTTCTTAAAGACGGCGAAGTAGTTGAAAAAACTTTAGGTTTCAAACCTAAAGAAGCTTTAGAAGAATTAATTACTCCACATATTGGTTAATTATAATTTGTAAGAAATGCACTCATAATATGAGTGCATTTCTTTTTTTTGCATTTTTAACTAAAACTGGCTAGTACAATATTTATAAAATCAATAGCTTAAGCCATTGTAAATGTTTTCATTATCATTAGCAAAATGATCGATTAGAGTAATGTTAAAAATTTCTAATGTAAATAAGATTGACTATTTTTCTGTCACGTTTTATATTTAATAAGCATTAATATTTAACAGGCATTAAATATTTACTCGGATTAATTTTTAAAGGAGGTTAACTTTCTTGGGTAACAAAAATGAGTACATTGAACGGATTCAGATTGCACTTCAAAGTAC
Organism: Bacillus sp. AFS053548; assembly: GCF_002575105.1. Lineage (NCBI taxonomy): Bacteria > Bacillati > Bacillota > Bacilli > Caryophanales > Bacillaceae > Bacillus > Bacillus sp. AFS053548. Next base: position 25,756 of record NZ_NUHI01000008.1, read on the forward strand.
TATTCATAAAATGCAACCAAAGGTGACAGAAAGTATGAATAGTCATGGTGTAACAGCTACTCAATTTTTTGTTTTAATGTACTTACGAAAAAAAGAAAGCTGTAAAATATCTGAAATAGCAGAGATGATGGGTGTAAAACCAAGTGCGGTATCATTTATGATTGATCGACTTGAACATAATGACTTTGTATATAGAGAACATGATAAAAAGGACCGAAGAGTTGTAAATATTATGTTAACTGAGGAAGGTATTAAAAAATTAGAATCAGTGATAAAAGATCGGAAAGAAATTTTTGAAAGTTTCTTGTTTAACCTTTCTGACGATGAGTTATTACAATTTGCAAAGATTACTGAAAAGCTTGCAAATGCTGCAGCTGATTTATAGAAATTTTTACAAAATAATTTTTTGTATTAGTAATTATAAAAAGAAAAAAGATATGGTAGAGAGAGAAGGGAGAAATATATTTTGAGTACAAATACAAATACAGTTATTCAAAAAGAAGGCAATCGTAAACTATTGCTAATTGGTCTAATTATAGCAATGTTTTTCTCGGCATTAGATGGTACGATAGTTGGTACGGCAATGCCTAAAATTGTTGGAGACCTTGGTGGTTTAAGTATGATGACTTGGCTTACAACAGCATACTTATTAACTTCAACTACAGTTGTACCGATCGCAGGTAAATTAGCAGACTTATTAGGTCGTAGAAGTGTATATATTGCTGGTTTAGTTATCTTTATGGCAGCTTCTGCATTATGTGGTATTGCCCATAACATGACAGAATTAATTATTTACCGTGGTATTCAAGGTATCGGTGGCGGTGTAATGATGCCGATGGCGATGATTGTTATCGGGGATATGTTTACTGGTAAAGAACGTGCGAAATTCCAAGGGGTTTTTGGTGGTATTTATGGTTTAGCTTCGGTAATCGGACCACAAATTGGTGGATGGATTGTTGACTCATTAAACTGGAAATGGGTATTCTACATTAATCTTCCTGTAGGTATTATCGCAACAATTTTTATTGCATTAGGTTTAAAAGGTAGAAAAAATACAGGCCCTATCAATTTCGATATCGCTGGTATGGTGACTATGATTGTCGGTGTTGTAAGCTTACTTCTTGCTTTAAGTTTAGGTGGAGTTAAATATGATTGGAATTCTTGGCAAATCATTGGTTTATTTGTATTAGCTGTAGTTGGAATCATTAGCTTCGTTATCGCAGAAAATAAAGCTAAAGAGCCAATTCTACCAATGCATTTATTCAAAAATAGAACTTTCGTAACATTAAACTTAATTGGTTTCTTTATGACAATAGCGATGTTTGGCGCAATTATGTTTGTACCATTCTTCATGCAAGGTATTGTTGGAGTAAGTGCAACACAATCGGGGACAATAATGACGCCAATGATGATCACAATGATTATTGCAAGTATTATTGGAGGTCAGGTTGTATTTAAAGTTGGTATTAAACCACAAATTATTACGGGAATGTTCGTAATCGCATTAGGTTTATACTTATTAACAACTCTAGATATGGATTCAAGTAAAACAATTGCAACAATCTTTATGGGAGTTATGGGTCTAGGTATTGGTTTAGTAATGCCGACAATTACACTAGCTCTTCAAGAAGTATTTGATAAGAAGGAATTAGGGATTGTAACATCTTCTAGCCAATTCTTCCGTTCAATCGGTGGTACTTTTGGTGCAACTGTTTTAGGTGCTGTAATGAATAGTAAATCAGGAACACTTCTAAACAATGATTTAGTTCCATTTTTAAATAAATTACCAGCACAAGCTGCACCATTAGTAGACAAATTTAAAGACATGATTAATACAACTCCTCAATCTGTATTTACAATGTTATTTAATGCGGATGCTAAGAAGCTAATTCCTAAGCCAATTTTAGAAGGTATGTTACCAATCATTAAAACATCATTAATGGATTCATTACACCAAGTATTCTTTGTTGGTTTAGGATTCATCATAATTGGTGCAATCGTAACATTTTTCCTAACACCAATTAAATTAACGAATAGAAAAGCTGGAGATAAAGAAGGTAATGAGCAAGAACAAGTAGAAGTGGAAACTGCGACTTCTTAATTTCTCAAGCTTTATAGTAATAAAAGTAAAAACCATCCAGAAAATTGTAGTGCACCCCAAATGTTAGACACAGTCTAACATTTGGAGGTGCATTTTTTATGACTAAATTTACTACTGAACATAAATTAGCGGTAGTTAATCGTTATTTAGAAGGTAAGGAAAGTTTTCGTTCTATTGGTAAGTTATTTGGTACGTCCCATGCTGAAGTGAGAAACTGGGTAGCTCAATATAAGCAAAATGGGATTAATGGCTTGCTTAAAAAGTCATATACAAGTTATTCGGTACAGTTTAAACTAGACGTATTAAAGTATATGAATGACCACGGGACGTCACCGAATGAAGCAGCTACAATTTTCAATATTCCTTCCCCTAGAACGATTCGAAAATGGAGGACTCAATTTGAAACACAAGGACAAGACGCCCTAGAATCAAAGAAAAAGGGGCGACTTTCCATGAAAAAAGAAACTAAGAAAACTACACCCGTTGAAGGATCAATTAAAGAACTTCAGGCTGAAATAGAACGTTTACGCATGGAAAATACATATCTAAAAAAGTTGAATGCCTTAGTTCAAAACAAGGAAAAATCACGAAACAAGACAAAGTAAAAGTTGTCTATGAATTAAGGCATGAGTTTTCGTTAAAAGAACTTCTACTGCTCGCCAGTATTCCGCGTAGTACGTACTATTATTGGATGAAAAATCTAAATTGTCCTGATTCAGACGCAGAGATAAAGATGCTGATAAAAGATATTTATGAGGAACATGAAAGTCGTTATGGCTATCGTAAAATTCGAGACGAGCTTACTAATCGTGGTTATAAAGTAAATCATAAAAAAGTTCAACGACTCATGAAAGAACTAGGGATAAAATCACTTGTGAAAGTAAAGAAATATCGCTCTTACAAAGGTGAAGTGGGTAAGATTGCCCTAAATAGTTTAAATCGAAATTTTCAAGCTGAAAAACCAAATGAGAAATGGGTTACAGATATAACTGAATTTAAATTATTTGGAGAAAAGCTATATTTTTCACCTATGCTGGACTTATATAATGGTGAAATAATTGCTTATACAATTGGTTCACGTCCAACTTATTCACTTGTATCAAATATGTTAGAACAGTCTTTTGAACGTTTAACAGATTCCGATACCCTACTTATTCATACAGACCAAGGGTGGCACTATCAAATGAAAAAATATCGTAGTGCTCGTATTAAACGTGGAATCACTCAGAGTATGTCACGAAAAGGAAACTGTTACGATAACGCAGTAATAGAAAGTTTCTTTAGTATCATGAAATCTGAACTACTCTATCTTAAAGAATTTAACAGTGTCGAACACTTTAAACAAGAACTAGCAAAATATATAGATTACTACAATAACAAGCGAATTAAGACAAAATTAAAAGGCATGAGCCCAGTAAAATACCGAGTTCATGCCCAACAAGCTGCCTAATTGAAGTAACCAGTCTAACTTTATGGGGTCACTACAAATTTGGATGGTTTTTAGTTTAAATTAAAAATGTCAATTGACCACTGATTTATAATTTGAAGAAAAAAGAGAGATCCCATAAAAGATTTACTTTTCAGGGACACTCTCTTTGTTATATTGCCATTGATATTTTTTCTTTTCTTTTTCTCATTTTTCGTTTATTACTCCACAAGATCCAAGATAAAGCTAATCCTGTTCCAGTAAGTATAAAAAGACCGATTCCACTAATTAAACCAATTATGCCGGTATGTAGGCTTTTCACTGAAAATGCAGACTGCTCAGGTCTCTTTCCGAAATTTTGAAATGGGGTTTGCGTATTATCACCACTTTGTCCATTTTGAAGTGTAGTGTTTTGATCGCTATTTTGAGATTGTTGATTTCCATTAAACTGCCCATCCGATGGAAACTGACCTTGCATAGAAAATCTTCCTTTTTCTTCGCCAGCTTTATTGAAATACAGAATAATCCCTGTAGTAGATTCGATTAGTAGGAAAACCGAAGCAATAACACCAATCCAAAAATGAACTACTCTTACTTTTTTCATCTTAATATTTCTCCTTTTCTTTTCTTGATGAAATTAAAGTTACAATAGAAAACTTAATTTTTACTTAATATCATTAAAGTATTTTCAGTTTTTTAATGTGGAGATTATAATATTAAGTGTACAATTGCACGAAAGAGGTGAGAGGAAATGGACAATCACTTAAAAGAAAAATTAGCGCTTCTACCTGATCAGCCTGGTTGCTATTTGATGAAAGATATTCAAGGGACGATCATTTACGTAGGAAAAGCTAAAGTTTTAAAAAATAGGGTTAGATCTTATTTCACGGGATCCCATGATGGTAAGACATATCGATTAGTTCAAGAGATAACTGATTTTGAATATATTGTTACTTCTTCAAATATGGAAGCTTTAATTCTTGAGATGAATTTAATTAAGAAATATGACCCGAAATATAACATCATGCTGAAGGATGATAAATCATACCCTTTTATTAAAATAACTGCTGAAAAACATCCTCGCTTATTGATTACGCGAAATGTAAAAAAAGATAAAGGAAAATATTTTGGACCATTCCCTAATGCTACAGCCGCTAATGAAACAAAAAAATTATTAGATCGTCTATATCCATTACGAAAATGTTCTTCATTACCAGACAAAGTTTGTTTATATTATCATATTGGTCAGTGTCTTGCGCCTTGTGTAAAAGAAGTAACTGATCAACAAAATCAGGAAATAGTTAATGAAATTGCCCGTTTTCTAAACGGTGGGGAAGACCAAATACGAAAAGAGTTAGAGGCAAAAATGCTTGCTGCATCTGAACAATTAGATTTCGAGCGCGCGAAAGAGTATCGAGACCAAATTGTATCAATTGAAGCGACCATGGAAAAGCAGAAAATGATGAGTAGTGATTTAGTTGATCGAGATGTATTTGGATATGCGGTTGATAAGGGATGGATGTGTGTTCAAGTATTCTTTGTTCGAAGAGGAAAATTAATTGAAAGAGATGTATCCTATTTTCCAATTTACGATGAGCCAGAAGAAGAGTTCCTATCATTTATTGGGCAATTTTATGAAAAACCACACAATATAAAACCAAAAGAAATCTTTGTACCAGATAAAGTTGATACTGAAATTTTAAAAGATTTATTAAAAATTCCTGTATTCCAACCAAAAAGAGGCCAAAAAAAGGAACTTGTTGTATTAGCAAACAAAAATGCCAAAATTGGACTCGGTGAGAAATTTAAATTAATTGAGCGAGATGAAGAAAGAACGGTTAAAGCAATAGAAAAACTAGGAGATATTTTAAATATTGAAACTCCGTATCGAATCGAAGCATTTGATAATTCAAATATTCAAGGAACAAATCCTGTTTCAGCTATGGTTGTGTTTATAGACGGAAAACCTTCAAAAAAAGATTACCGCAAATATAAAATCAAAACTGTCGTAGGACCTGATGATTATGATTCAATGCGTGAGGTAGTACGTAGAAGATATTCTAGAGCATTAAAAGATAATTTACCATTACCAAACTTAATAATTGTTGATGGTGGGAAAGGACATCTAGCTGCAGTTGAAGATGTACTCCAAAATGAGTTAGGTCTATTCATTCCAACAGCTGGACTTGTTAAAGACGAAAAGCACCGTACTTCAGAGTTATTAATAGGACAACCACCTCAAATTGTCCAACTTGGTAGACAAAGCCAAGAATTCTTTTTATTACAAAGAATTCAAGACGAGGTACACAGATTTGCAATTGAATTCTATCGTCAGCTTCATAGTAAATCAATGGTTCAATCTGCTTTAGATGGCATAGCAGGTGTTGGGGGAACAAGAAAGAAAGCCCTTCTTAAACATTTTGGATCAGTCAAAAAAATAAAAGAGGCATCAATTGAAGAGTTAATAGAAGCTAAAATGCCAAAAAATGTTGCAGAGGAAATTTTTCAACATTTCCATAAAGAGTGATATCGTTACCAAAATTTTTATCTTGACACTATTTTCAAAATAATTTATATTTTAGTTAAAATTAAATGATTTTCTCTCGTAATAGAGGTGCAAAACTTAAAAGTATTCTGTCATAGACGTGTGGCGTTGTAATGGACAGTTGAAAGGAAGTTTTGCCGAAATAAAATGAATCCACAATTCATTTTGTTGGGACTGCATTTAAGAAATGTAGTACTGTCGCATAATAATAATGATTATGCGGGGAGCTATTGAAGAGATGTTGATGATTTGTCTATTTTATTATTTGTAAATTAGGCGCGTGAACATTGCTTCACGCGCTTTTTTGTATTCTTTTTTAAGTAAAAAGTGAGGATGAGAAAAATGGGAATTATTGTTCAGAAATTCGGTGGTACTTCAGTAGGCTCAATTGAACGAATTCAGCATGTTGCTGAAACAGTAACCAAATCATATAAAGAAGGAAACCAAGTAGTTACAGTTGTATCTGCGATGGGGCATCATACAGACGAACTAGTTAGTTTAGCAGCTCAAATTAGTCCACAAAACAGTAAACGTGAATTAGATATGTTACTTACTACAGGGGAACAAGTTTCGATTTCATTACTTGCAATGGCAATCCAAGCAAAAGGTTTTAAAGCTATTTCACTAACTGGTTGGCAAGCTGGAATTCAAACTGAATCTGTCCATGGTAATGCGCGTATAGAAATAATTCATACTGATCGAATTCAACAATTACTTGATGAAGGGTATATCGTAATTGTTGCTGGTTTCCAAGGTTTAAGTGACAACAATGAAATTACGACATTAGGTCGTGGTGGTTCAGATACAACAGCTGTTGCATTGGCAGCAGCTTTAAATGCAGAACGTTGTGATATTTATACTGACGTATTAGGTGTTTATACTACGGATCCAAGAGTTGAACCAAATGCATCTAAACTAAGCCATGTCTCTTATGATGAAATGCTAGAGCTTGCAGCTTTAGGAGCAGCGGTTTTACATCCAAGAGCAGTAGAATTTGCAAAAAATTATAATTTAATTATTCAAGTTCGTTCAAGTCAACATGATGAAATCGGTACATTTATTGGGGAGGAAACACAAATGGAACAACAATCAGTCGTAAGAGGAATCGCATTCGAATCAAATGTAACAAGGATGACTTTAAATGGTTTAAATAATCATGTAGATTTATTACCTAAAATCTTTACTTTATTAGCAAGTGAAGGTATTGATGTTGATATAATTATCCAAAGCGTAACATCAGATAACTTAGTAAATCTTTCATTCTCGATCAAATCTGAAAATATGTTGGAAGCAATAACGGTTCTAGAATCAAAGAAAGAATTTTTAGGTTACCGCTCATTTGATTTTGAAAGTGAACTTGCTAAAGTTTCAATTGTAGGTAGTGGAATGGTTTCTAATCCAGGTGTTGCTGCAAAAATGTTTAAATTTTTAGCTGAAAGTGAAATCCCTGTAAAAATGGTAAGCACTTCTGAAATTAAAGTATCAACAGTTGTACCGAAAGCAAAATTACAAGAAGCAGTTCATGCTCTTCATAAAGGATATGAATTAGATCGTATTAATGAAGAAGTAGTAGTAGAAAACTAAATTTAAAATAAACCCTTTTAGGCGTACCAATTCTTATATATATAGGCTTTGAAATATTGATTTTATCAATATTCATCACGTTCAGATATCCCGAGCCGTATAGTATAGAGATAGCGCTTAAAAGGGTTTTTTATTCGTTAGGCGAATAAATTATATAAAGATTCTGTAAATTTAAAATGAGTAAGGCGAACGGCTAAATGGTAAATAAAAGAAGGAGGTATTAATAATGAGGCATAGTATACTTGCCTACGGATATGGAGAAATAGTGCTACAGTTCGTTCTATTAATACTCGCCATTTTGTTTTTTGTTTGTATTTGTTTATTCTTGTTAAATTCAATTATTAAAGGAGTTAAAAGAAACAAAAATTTTGAGGTAATTAGAAGGCAGGATCAAAGTAAGGATAGGGAAGAGAAGGGGTAGGGAAGTTGAATAATAAGTCTCTAACTGATCTTTTTCTTAAATTAAAGTAAAAATTTTGACTTAATGATTTATTTGTTAATACTCATTGTTGTACCTGTATTTGAATTTATATATCAATATTTCAAGAAAAAAACACCACAAGGACCTAAATTCCTGGTGGTGTTTTACGTTTTATCTTCTTGTAATTGGATCCTTTAAATCCCATTTTACTTGGAACTTTACTTTGTCGGCTCTTTTGCTTTGCTCTTCATACGTTTCAGCTATAACATCGATTTGCTGTTGAATTTGCATTGCTAGAAATCCAGCTTCTAATTGGTAAGATACGTTCTTTTTTTGTTGATTTCTGTATGTAATTAATTCAGAAGATAGTGTTAAATGAACTTCTTGCTTCTTTTCTTCTTCAACAGCAAGAGTACCCCAACCAGCTTGATCAAAAAATTCTATAATTTCTTCAAAGGTTGCTAAAGGATATTTTCTGGCAATCATTTTACCCGCCCAATATAAAATATCATTTTGCTCTTTTCCTAATAAATCATTTAATAGATCGTTACGTAATAGCTCATAGCCAAAACCAGAAATATTTCCCGGAATATTTAAATTTTCAATGCCGTTCGTCATGGTCGGATAACTCTCCCTTTCCTAAAAAACATGTTTTTATTATATACAATATTTAATAGTAAAAACAATAATTCGACATATGTAGATTACAAGGATTACCAATCTAAATGAGAAGTTTTTTCAGTAAAGAAAAATGTACGCGTTTTCTTGACCTGCTATATTATCAGGAGTAAAATGGGTTGTAGATAAATGTCATAAAAATTTCGACTTTTTATGCGAATTGCTTATTTATTCTATTTTTTTAGAATAATAGAGGAAATTTTCATGTGCACAAACTAAAGGGGGCAGGGGTTTACATGAGCAACAAGAATGGAAGGGAGTTTTTCTTTAGAAAACTTCATTCATTGCTAGGAGTTATTCCGGTTGGGATCTTTTTAACACAGCACTTAGTTGTCAATCATTTTGCGACAAATGGAGCAACATCGTTCAACAAAGCTGCTGAATTTATGGCGAATTTACCATTCCGCTATTTTTTAGAAGTTTTTGTCATTTTCTTACCAATTTTATACCATGCAATTTACGGACTATACATTGCGTTCACAGGAACTAGCAATGTTAAAAATTATGGATACTTACGTAACTGGTTATATTTATTCCAACGTATTTCTGGTGTAGTTACTTTAATTTTTATTACTTGGCACGTATGGCAAACACGTATCGCTGCTCAAATGGGAGCAACGGTTGATTATAATATGATGGCTGATATTTTCACTTCAAAATTTATGTTAGTTTTCTATATAGTAGGTGTAATTTCAACAATTTTCCACTTTGCTAATGGATTATGGTCATTCTTCGTATCTTGGGGAATTACTGTAACACCTAGATCACAACGTATTTCAACATACGTTACATTAGGAATTTTCGTAGTATTATCATTCGTTGGATTAACTGCTATCTTTGCATTCATTGATCCACAACTAGCGAATTTGTAAGGAGAGAGAGTCATGAGTGGGAAAATAATTATCGTCGGTGGCGGATTAGCTGGTCTTATGGCAACAATTAAAGCCGCAGAAGCTGGCACAAAAGTAGATTTATTTTCATTAGTTCCCGTAAAACGATCACATTCAGTATGTGCTCAAGGTGGAATTAATGGTGCGGTTAATACAAAAGGTGAAGGTGACTCTCCTTGGGAGCACTTTGATGATACAATTTATGGTGGAGATTTCTTAGCAAACCAACCACCTGTAAAGGCAATGGCAGAAGCAGCACCTGGCATCATTCATATGATGGACCGTATGGGTGTAATGTTCAACCGTACGCCTGAAGGACTATTAGACTTCCGTCGTTTCGGTGGAACGCAACATCACCGTACAGCATTTGCTGGTGCAACGACTGGGCAACAATTATTATACGCATTAGATGAGCAAGTTCGTCGTTACGAATCTGAAGGTCTTGTTCAAAAGTATGAAGGCTGGGAATTTTTAAGAGCTATTGTTGATGAAGAAGGAGTTTGTCGTGGGATCGTTGGACAAAACTTAACATCAATGGAAATCGTAAGTTTCCCTGCGGATGCTGTAATTATGGCATCTGGTGGCCCTGGTATTATCTTTGGTAAAACTACAAATTCAATTATCAACACTGGTTCAGCTGCTGCAGCTGTATATCGTCAAGGTGCAGTTTATTCAAATGGTGAATTTATTCAAATCCATCCAACTGCAATTCCTGGAGATGATAAAAACCGTTTAATGAGTGAAAGTGCTCGTGGTGAAGGTGGACGAGTTTGGACGTATAAAGATGGTAAACCATGGTATTTCTTAGAAGAGAAATATCCTGCATATGGAAATCTTGTACCAAGGGATATTGCTACGCGTGAGATTTTCTCTGTATGTGTTGACCACAAGCTTGGTATCAATGGTGAAAACATGGTTTATTTAGATCTTTCACATAAAGATCCACATGAACTTGATGTAAAACTTGGTGGAATAATCGAGATTTATGAAAAATTCACAGGTGATGATCCGAAAAAAGTTCCAATGAAGATTTTCCCAGCAGTTCACTACTCAATGGGTGGATTATGGGTTGACTATGACCAAATGACTACAATTCCTGGTTTATTTGCTGCAGGTGAGTGTGATTACTCAATGCACGGAGCTAACCGTTTAGGAGCTAACTCATTACTTTCTGCTATTTATGGTGGAATGGTTGCTGGACCAAATGCTGTAAGATACGTAAATGGTTTAGCTAAATCTTCAGATGATGTTTCAACTTCTGTATTTGAATCAAATGCTAATGAAGAAAAAGAAAAAATGAATCGTATTTATAAAATGGACGGTAAAGAAAATGCATACCTTCTTCATAAAGAGCTTGGAGAGTGGATGACAGACAACGTTACTGTAGTTCGATTCAATGATCGCTTATTAAAAACTGATGAAAAAATTCAAGAACTTTATGAGCGCTATCAAAACATTAATATTAATGATACAGCTAAATGGAGTAACCAAGGTGCTTCATTTACTCGTCAACTTGAAAACATGCTTCACTTATCACGTGTTATCACATTAGGTGCTTATAACCGTAATGAAAGCCGTGGAGCTCACTATAAACCTGAATTCCCAGACCGTAATGACGAGGAATTCTTAAAAACTACAATGGCTAAATTTGATGAGAAATCACATTCACCATTATTCCATTACGAAGATGTTGATACATCATTAATTGAACCAAGAAAACGAGATTATTCTAAGAAGAAGGAGGACAAAGCAAATGCATAATGGAACAATGACTGCTGAAAAGACAATTACTGTAATTGTTAAACGTCAAGATTCACCAAATACTGCGCCATATGAAGAAACATTTACTGTCCCTTATCGTCCGAATATGAACGTAATCTCGGCGTTAATGGAAATTCGTAAAAATCCAGTTAATTCAAATGGAAAAGAAACGACTGCAATTTCTTGGGATATGAACTGTCTTGAAGAAGTTTGTGGAGCATGTTCTATGGTGATCAATGGCAAACCAAGACAATCATGTTCTGCGCTTATTGACAAATTGGAACAACCAATTCGTCTTGAGCCAATGAGCACATTCCCTGTAGTACGTGACTTACAAGTTGATCGTAGCCGAATGTTCGATTCTTTAAAACGCGTTAAAGCTTGGATTCCAATTGATGGAACGCATGACTTAGGTCCTGGACCAAGAATGCCTGAAAGAAAACGTCAATGGGCTTATGAATTATCAAAATGTATGACTTGTGGTGTATGTTTAGAAGCTTGTCCAAACGTTAATAGTAAATCTAACTTTATTGGGCCTGCACCACTTTCACAAGTACGTTTATTTAATGCTCATCCAACTGGAGAAATGAATAAGGAAGAACGTCTACATGCAATTATGGGAGACGGTGGACTATCAAACTGTGGTAACTCACAAAACTGTGTACAATCTTGTCCAAAAGGTATTCCTTTAACAACTTCAATTGCAGCGTTAAACCGTGCAACTACAATCCAATCTTTCAAAGACTTCTTTGGAAGCGACGAAATTTAATAAACATAAAAGCATGTCCTTTCGGGACATGCTTTTTTTTATTGTTAGAACATAAGATCAATTAACTGATTATCAAAAAAATTCCCTAGAACAACAAGTAAAACATCTATTCAAAGTGAACGGAAAAATAGTGCGAAAATAAGAAGTATAGAATAAGGCAATTAAATACGGGAAGATAAAAAGATTAGGACCAAACAGATTATATTTTGAATACAAATCTTACATTATATAACTGTAGCTAAAAGTAAAAGTGCGTTTGTTGTATCCCAACTGGGAAAACGGACATTAAATGAACATTTTATTTAATGATGAAATTATCATTTTGGATGGTTTTAGATAAATTTCTAATAAACTCCCCTTTTAAATCATATCAATAGTAAAGGCAGCAAAGGGATGTGCGGTGTCTTACCCCACTCGAACGGAGGTTGACCTGAATGCAACAGTTTGAAGTGACATTTGAGACGAAATGCTATGAAAAAGATTGGGAAATACTTTTAAAGACAGACCGGATCGAAAAAATGATTGAGTTTAATCAATTTCAATTTAAAGAAAAAATTTTATATATTAATAACGTACAAGATGTAAGTGAAGTCAGTCGTCATGCAGACAAACTTGTCGCGAGGGATGTCTTATCGTCATATATAATTGTTGATGATTATTCAAATGAAGCCCTTAATTATTTTGAGGTTACTAAGGAAAGCTTCAAAGGTGGTTATTACTATTCAATCTCAGAACTTGTTAGTATTTACCTTTGCAATACAGAGTTTTTACTTCATTTTTCAAGTGATTCCATTTTAGAAAAGCCTTTTAATTGGATTGATTTATCAATATTAAAACTTCAAGATGATGAAAGAATCAAAGTAGCAAATCCAGTATGGAATGGAAATATTTTTGAGGCAAAACAAGAATCAATAGATGAAGATGAAAACTTCTATATTGGTTATGGATTTTCAGATCAATGTTACTTAATCAGAACAAATGATTTTAAAAATAAGATATATAATGAAAAAAATCCTATATCAGAAAGATACCCAATATATGGGGGAGAGCTTTTTGAAAAACGTGTAGATGCTTGGATGCGAAATAATCATTTCAAAAGAGTCACATTCAAACATGCAAATTATATTCATCAAAATTATTGAATGTTAAGGATGTTTTTTAATAACTAAACAGGGGTAGGTTAAAGAAAGGGAGAGCAGTAGATAGAAAAGCTAGTAGAGGAGATATTAAACTATACTCTATAAGACATCTTTACTATTTTATAAGTCCCTTATTTCCTTCATCCTGGCCCTGTTTAAAACTGAATGAATATTCATTCTTTAAAGAAATTAATGCTATAATATAGATAGTAAGGGGGCAAATTCGATGGGAAAAATGAATTATGTATCTAATATACAGGAGTGGCAATCAGAGTTTTCATTTAAGATAACTATTAAAGTTCGATTTAGTGAAACGGATATGTTTGGACATATGAATAATACAGTTCCATTCGTTTATTTTGAAGAAGCACGAATTGAGTATTTAAAATATTTAGGACTTATGCAAGAATGGACGGCAAATCATAGTGAATTTATTCCAGTTGTTGCTGATTTGCAATGTGATTACTTACGACAAGTATTTTTTAATGAAATCATCGATGTGTACGTAAAAATTGCAAATGTAGGAAATTCATCAATCGATTTACACTATATGGGGATTAATCCTCAAAATGAAATTTGCTTTACTGGACGAAATTCCTTAGTAAATATAAATCGTCATACAGGGCGTAGTGAACAATGGAAAAATGAATGGAAAGAAAAATTATTAAATGAAATAAAGAATTCGATATTAAGTGTTTAAAATAAGTAATGTTGTCGCATACTGAATAAAGATTGAATAGAATGATAAAACAATTAAATTTATCTTCAGAAGAGTACTTGAAGAATTCAATGACATTCTATATAATACTTTTATACGAATAAGGAAAAGCAAAGATCAAGGACACGAGCGTTCAAGACGATAGTAAGAGAGGAATTCATTTGGTGCGAGAATTCTCTATACGTTGAATGACTTACCACCTTGTAGCTATAGTGGGGAACGTAATTTTATTACAATTAACTACTATCGGTGTAGACCGTTAAAACGTTGAGATTTTGTATACTTATTTTTGTGTACATTAAATTAGGGTGGAACCACGAGCACATTCGTCCCTACGAGTGTGCTCTTTTTTTATTGTCAAAATTAATTTGAAAAAGGAGTGAACTTAAATGATTTCAATTAAATTACCAGATGGATCAATTCGCGAGGTGGAACAAAATACAACAGTTGAAGATTTCGCGGGTTCAATCTCCATTAGCTTAAAGAAAAAAGCGCTTGGTGGAAAAATTAATGGTAAATTAGTGGATTTAAATACACCTATTACTGAAGATTGTGAAGTTCAAATAATTACTCAAGATGATCAAGATGGATTAGAAATGATGCGTCATAGTTCAGCGCATATTTTAGCTCAAGCAGTAAAACGTCTTTATAAAGGCGAAAAAGCTGCATTTGGAGTTGGACCAGTAACTGCTGATGGTTTCTATTATGATATTGATCTTCCTGTTTCAATTAAAGTAGAAGACCTACCGAAAATTGAAAAAGAAATGGAAAAAATTATTAAAGAAAACTTACCGATTACTCGTTCAGAGGTTAGTCGTGAAGAGGCAATTAAATTCTTCACTGAATTAGACGATGAGTTTAAACTAGAATTAATCCGTGACTTACCGGAAGATGCAGTTATTTCAATGTATACTCAAGGTGAATTCGTAGACCTTTGCCGTGGACCACATGTTCCTACAACTGGCCGTGTAAAAGCGATTAAATTATTATCAGTTGCTGGAGCTTATTGGAGAGGCGATGCAAATAATAAAATGCTTCAACGAGTTTATGGTACTGCTTTCCCAAGTAAGAAGGAATTAGAAGAGCATTTACACTTATTAGAAGAAGCTAAAAAACGTGATCACCGTAAATTAGGTAAAGAGCTTGAATTATTCATGTTCTCTGAAGAAGCACCTGGTATGCCATTCTTCTTACCAAAAGGTACTATTATCCGTAATGAATTAGAACAATATGAGCGCGGATTACAAACTTCAAAAGATTACAAAGAAGTTCGTACACCATTCATTATGAATCAAAGATTATGGGAGCAATCAGGTCACTGGCATCATTACCATGAGAACATGTACTTTACTGAGGTTGATGATACAAAATTCGCATTAAAACCGATGAACTGCCCAGGTCATATGTTAGTTTATAAAAATAAATTACATTCATACCGTGATCTACCGGTTCGTATGTGTGAAAATGGTCAAGTTCACCGTCATGAATATTCTGGTGCTTTAAATGGAATGATGCGTGTTCGTACTTTTACTCAAGATGATGCACATATCTTCTGTCGTCCAGACCAAATTGAAGGCGAAATTATTGAAGTAATTAACTTAATTAAAGAAATTTACGGTGTATTCGGATTCACTTACAAAGTAGAATTATCAACTCGTCCAGAAGATTCAATGGGTTCAGAAGAGTTATGGAATTCAGCTGAGCAGGCGTTAGAAAATGTTCTAAAGTCTGAGAACTTAGACTTTAAATTAAACCCAGGCGATGGCGCATTCTATGGTCCGAAAATCGATTTCCATATTCAAGATGCATTAAAACGTAGCTGGCAATGTGCTACAATTCAATTAGATTTCCAAATGCCTGAGAAATTTGATTTAACTTATGTTAATGAAGATAACCAAAAAGAACGTCCAGTTGTTATCCACCGTGCAATTTATGGTTCAATTGACCGTTTCTTAGGAATCTTAACTGAACATTTTGCTGGAGCATTCCCATTATGGTTAGCACCAGTTCAAGTAGCAGTATTACCAATTTCAAGTGTTCATAATGAATATGCACAAAAACTTGCTGATCAATTAAAAGCTGCAGGAATCCGTGTTGAAACTGATTTGCGTGGCGAAAAAATTGGATATAAAATCCGTGAAGCACAACTTCAAAAATTACCTTATATGTTAGTAGTTGGTGATCAAGAGGTTGAAAATAATACTGTAGCTATTCGTAAACGTGGCGAAGGTGACGTTGGTACACAACCATTCGAGAGCTTCTTAGAAATGGTTAAACAACAAAAATTAGAAAAAGTTCTATCTTAATTTTAAAAATCCTCTATTTTTATAATAGAGGATTTTTTTATTTGACCGATATAATTAACGACGATTGTTTTCCAGTAGAACTGATTGTCTTTATTTTCCGGGAAATATGACGAAATTTGCCAAAAACATACTTCATAAATTTTTTTTTATATAGGATTAATCTCAAAAATATCGAACTTATATGAAGGATGTCTTTTCAGTTATTTAGTCTTAATAAAATACATAGTTATGATAAGAGGTGATGCAGTTGGATAATCAGAATCAAGATCTTCAAAAAAAGGTAGAAAAGCTTGAAGAAGAAGTTAGAGAAATGAAGAAACAAATTGAATTTCTCTTAATCAAGAAAGAAACTTCGAACGAGATTAAACAAATAACTCAAACTAAAGAAAATAATCCTAAACCCCCAAAAACAGTTAGTAGACAGGTTAAAGTAACAGTTGAAAATGAAAAGGTTGACTATGAAGCGCTTATTTTCCAAAAGTGGTTACCTAGATTTTTTATATTTATATTTATTCTTGGCGTAATGTGGGGATTTAAAGCGGCATCAGATTATGGGGTATTAAATAAGTATGCAAAAGTAGGAATTGGATTTGTTATAGCCATTGCTTTATTCTGGTACGGTAATCGTCAAATGAAAGCTAAACGATCAACGCTTGGCCAATCATTAATTGGTGGCGTGTTACCCGTATTATTTTTAACTACGTTTGCTATGCATCATTTATATCACATGTTTGGATCAACGATTGCATTTTCGCTTTTAATTATTTGGGTATGTTTTGGTTTTTATTCTATGAATAGATACAAATCAGAAGTAATTGGATTAATAAGTATAATAGGAGCCGTTTTTGTACCATACCTAGTTAAAAGTAATTCGCCAAACTATTTATTTTTCTCTGTCTATGAAACAGTAATTTACTTATGCTTTATGTTTTATGCAGCATTTAAGAAATATAAATTCATCTACCTTTCGTCTGCAATATTATTGCATTTATCTTATTTAATTGTAGCCTTAGTTAATTTTAATACGAATGGAATTGAATATTTCGCACTAAGTATTATCGTTCAACACATTAGTTTGCTAGCTATATTGATCAAATCTAAGCTTGCTATTAAAAAGCAAGTATTAATTCTTCACACTAGTTTTATTTTAACAATTGGTTGGATCTTTAGTGCATTTGAAGATCAGACTAGAACAATGATTTTAATCTTTTTATGTGTAGGATATTTATTCCTGACCTTTTATTATAAAAAGAAATCGGATTTTTTCTTTGGATTTTCGACTAATTTTATATTAGCCATTTCATTCATATGTTTGGACAGTGTTTCAGAAAACTTACTTTGTACTGTATTAATAATTCAAGCAGTATCAACTTATTTATTTTATTTAAGATATCGAGACCTACTGAAATTAATTATAGCTGCCCTTACATTTATTCCTGTAGGAATATCCATTTTGTCAGTTGGAATAGATTCTTTTTGGTCTTTTGAAACGATGAATTGGCTTATGTTAATTGTAGCTCTAATTACGATAGGAATTATGGCTTATAAAAATGAAGATGAAAAACAATTCATCTTATTAAGCAGTTCTTTATTAATTACAGTTATATTGATTGCTTTTATAACACAAATTGTTCAAATAATTGCGGTAGATCAGTCTGATAATATGATTCGATTATTAATTAATATAAGTTGGATCTTGCTTTCAATTTTAACTATGATACTTGGTAACATTAAGAAGTTTAAAGTTTGGACATATACTGGGATAGGTTTATTATTATTGACGCTAGGAAAGCTTGTATTAATAGATTTACCAAATATTACATTGATGGTTAGAGCCGGTTTATTTATACTGCTTGGCTTGATTGGATTACTAATTTCTAGAATATTTTTTAAAGGAAGCGGTAGTCAAAAAAACTATAAAATTTAGTATACAGGAGTCAGTTAATGCTAATCACTGAAACTAAAAACTTACTATTAATGACTTTTACAGCAGAAGCGATGGTTTCTGTTTTAAGTGGAAATAAAGAGTTAGAATTTGAAAATCAAATTTATAGATTCGCTCAAGGATGGCCAATTCTCGTATATAAAAATCTTTTCCCTTATAAGATTTCTCGTTTTCAAACGCATCCTACTGAGGAAAAATATGAAGGGATTATTATTCATAAAAAAGATCGAGTAATTATTGGGGACATGGGATTTAAAGGTGGTCCTGATGAAACTGGGATTATGGAAATAGGTTATAGTATTGCACCTAGTTATCAAGGTAAAGGATATGCAACTGAAATGGGTAGTGCTTTTTGTGAGTGGGGATTAAAGCAAAATCATGTTACAAGAATATCTGCAATTTGTTCCATTTATAATCATGCCTCTATTAGAGTTTTAGAGAAAATTGGCATGATAAAAGTAAAAGAAGAAATTGAAAAGTATTATTGGATGTTAGATAAAAAATAAATTTGTGATTTTCATTGATTAGAATGATTAATTTTTCTAGAAGAAGGTGGGCTTATTCTTACAACTAGAAATGCATCTATCATCTTTATGGTCATAACTAAACGTGAATTTGGTCGATTCTTTTTGTACGATCTTATGATAAGTAGTTTAGTATATGGCACTTTAAAAAAATACTACTCAAGTACCCTAATCGCAATTTTGGGTAGCTTTACAATACCGACAGTTTTAAAAAGAGTGGCTGTATTATTAGAAAAGAAATAAAAAAGAGTGCTCTTTGAGTATCTTTTCTCAGAGTTTTGAAATATTAAACGGAAAGGGAACAATATTAGTGGAACATTATTGAGGTTAATATTCATTTTTAAAGCCTTATTAATGATTATTATGAGTTTCAATAATTTAAATACAGTAACAAACTCTAGTAGATATTGTTTATTCCTGAGAAGTTAAAGAAATTAAGAGCTGATTTTAGAAAAGGAAGTTCAAATGATTATTATAATAAAATAATGTTCGATATTAATAGACCTACAAACCGATTTTATTAATAAACAACTGTTAGTATACTCTAAGTAAAGGCTATTTGATGAGAATTTATTGCAGACTTTTTTAGATGGATAAGTTGATTGGAACGAAAGGGTGCTCGACTCCTATGGGANNCCCCATGGAAAGCGAGCACCCTGTAGTGGAAATCAACATCACTCTACCCCTTTTACGAAAATTTGGTCATTAATTGAGAAGTTTGTATTTCAACTGCGTGAAAAAGGATGCTCTTAATTGAGCATCCTTTTAAATATTAGCCTTGATTTACAGGGCTTTTAGGTTCAGTATCTAAATTCATTGCTGGTCCGAAGAATTCGAAATGAATTTGTGTATCCTTAATTCCTAATTCTTTTAAGCTTGTAATAATGGCCTTTAAAAATGGTACTGGTCCACATACGTAATAATCTGCATTGTCTGATTTAACATTGTTATTTAACCATTCTGCATCAATATAACCTTGCTTTTTAAAGTTATTATTTTTAAGATCTTCCTCAGATGGATTTTCATAAACAAATGATAAATTATAATTTGTTAATTGCTCTTTTAATTGGTTAAGTTCATTTTCAAATGCTTGTAATTTACCATTTCTTGAAGCGCTTATGAAGTTGACTTGACGGTTTGGTTGATTACTTGCAATTGACTTAGCCATACTAATTAATGGAGTAATTCCAACACCACCGCTTAAGAAAACAACATCTGAATCAATTTCAGTATTTAAAGTAAATTCACCTGCTGGAGCAGTAATTTCCAGTGTATCACCAACATTTACTTGATTGTGTAGGTAGTTTGAGAATTTACCAAGTGGTTGGTTTTCTTCAGCTTCTCTTTTTACTGATATTCTAAAGTGATTTTTACCTGGTGCATCAGATAAACTATATTGTCTGTTTGATAAATATTCTTCACCAGGAATTTGTGAACGAACAGTAATATATTGACCAGATAAGAAAGTAGGAACTGAAGAACCATCTTTAGGAACTAAGTAGAATGAAGTAATTACATCGCTTTCTTCCACTTTTTCGATGACTTTAAACTCTTTAAATTCAGACCATCCGCCTTCTTGAGAAGATGCTTCCTCATACATTTCTTTTTCGATATCGATAAATACTTGTGCAATAATTCCATATGCTTCCGCCCAAGCACCTAGTATTTCATCAGTTGCAGCATCACCAAGTACTTCTTTTATTGCCCCTAGTAAATGTTGCCCTACGATTGGATAGTGCTCAGCTTTAACTTGAAGACTGCGGTGCTTTTGCGCAATTTGTTTTACAACAGGAATAATTGTTGCTAGTTTATCAATGTTCTGTGCAGCAGCTAAAACAGTATTTGCAAGTGCAGTTTGTTGTCTACCTTGTTGTTGATTTGTATGATTAAATACATTTAATAGTTCAGGATGATTAGTAAATAAATTTTTATAGAATACTTTAGTTATATCTGTACCCTTTACTTCTAAGACTGGAACTGTTGACTTAATAATATCAATTGTTTTTTGAGATAGCATGAAAAATCCCCCTAATCACGTTTTAAAGTAGTATTATAAATACATCTTTATCTTAGACCTAGAATTTATTTAAAGCAATATGTAAAATACATCTTTTGTGAATTTTTTCGCAAAAATACATAAAAGTTTAAAAAAAGTTCACAATTATGCTATGATTAATCTTAAATAAAACAGTGAGGACAAGTTATGCGTTTAACAACTTATTCGGATTACTCTCTTCGTGTACTAATATTTCTAAGCTCTGAGCCAGGTGAAAAATTAGTTAATATTAAGGACATCGCTGAAGCTTATGATATTTCTAAAAACCATTTAATGAAAATAATTTATAATTTAGGAAAGATGGGCTATATCGAAACGATCCGTGGTAGAAACGGTGGAATCCGTTTAGCTAAATTACCATCAGAAATAAATATCGGTGAAATTATTCGTAAAACTGAAGAAGACTTTAATATTGTAGAATGTTTTGAGCACGGCAATACTTGTGTTATTACACCTGTTTGTTCTTTAAAACATATATTTAATAATGCATTAGAACAATTTTTAAAAGTTTTAGATCAATATACATTAGATGATATTGTAAAAAACAATGCGATGCTTAAAGATTATTTTTCAAGTAATACAAAAGAATAGTTTTTTTGAAATAGAAGAGCGTCCCCAATTTAAAAACAAAAAAACCAACAAAGTAAGCCTTTGTTGGTTTTTTTCATTTAATGTGGTTTATTGACTTTTATAGTTTAATATACTTTACGTTTTCCATCGGTTCTTGGAATAAGGATGAAGCTATTTTACTAAAAATGGTTGGATCCCCAGTTGTAAAAAATTCATGTGAAGTGATTTCAGAGTTAGATAAAATATTTTGTTGATCCAGAATTGCACTTACTTCTAAAGCTGTTTCATCACCAGAGCTGATCAGTTGGATTGATGGTCCCATCACTTTTTGGATGATTGGACTTAATAATGGGTAATGCGTGCAACCTAGTATTAGGGTATCAATATTTGAATCAATAAGCGGTGCAAGAGTGTGTTTAACAATCTCAAATATTTCAGGTTTATTGTAGTCCCCATTTTCAACAATTCCAGCAAACTCTGGGCATGCCAAACCTTCAATTATAACTTTGTCATTAATTCGCTTTAGTGCAGAATGATATGCTTTACTATTAATAGTAGCATTCGTTCCTATGACACCGATTTGGTCATTTTGTGTTAATTTTATTGCTGCTCTAGCACCTGGGCGGACAACTCCAATGACTGGGATTTGAAGTTTTTCTCGCATTTCATTTAAGACTACTGAAGTTGCTGTATTACAGGCGATGACTAACATTTTAATATCTTTCTCCAATAGAAAATTAGTCATTTCCCAAGTGAATTCTCTAATTTCCGTATATGGTCGTGATCCGTATGGACATCTTGCTGTATCGCCTAAATATAAAATGTCCTCTTTAGGTAATTGTCTTATAATTTGTTTGGCAACTGTTAAGCCCCCAACACCTGAGTCAATGACTCCGATTGGCTTATTCAAAAAATCCCCTCATTTTACTTAATAATTTGTTGATGTAGTATATTCTTTATTCATTTAAGATTTTACTATAAGAAATGATATTTTTGTTTATCATTCTCTTTTTAAAAATGTTAAAATTTCATAGTTTTATTGTGCTTATTAACAGAGTATTAAAACATTTAAACACAAGTTAAAAATAATTCGTAAATTCAATCATTATCTGTTATATTAATGAGGGAAGTTTATATGAGAAAAATGTGGAGGAGCCAGTGTTGCTGGCTGAGATAGCATCCTTAAGGTGTTGACTCTTAGAACCTGATCTGGGTGATGCCAGCGTAGGGAACAGTATCTCTTTTTAGATATGTTTTTTACAGCGCATTTACGTCCGGGTTAGTATCCGGACGTTTTCTTTTTGTATAAACAAAAAACAAAAAGGAGATATAGATAATGAAAAAACTAGTAGTATTTTTAGTAGCTATTTGTTTAATGTTAACCGGGTGTGGTCAAAACAAAACTGCTACTACTAAAAAGACAAAGAAATTAAAAAAGGTGACAGTCGTACTAGACTGGACGCCAAATACAAATCATACTGGGCTATTTGTTGCAAAGGAAAAAGGTTATTTTAAGGAACAAGGACTTGATGTAGATATAATCAGCCCAGGAGAAACAGGTGCAGACCAATTGGTGGCATCAGGTAAAGCAGATTTTGGAGTTTCTTATCAAGAGTCAATTACACAAGCAAGAGTTCAAAATGTACCGATTGTATCAATTGCAGCAATTATTCAACATAATACTTCTGGGTTTGCTTCACCAGTGAAAAAAGAAATTAAGTCTCCAAAAGATTTCGTTGGAAAAACATATGGTGGATGGGGTTCACCGGTTGAAAAGGCTATTTTAAAATCACTTATGTCAGAAGAAAATGCTAATGTTAATAAGTTAAATATCGTTAATATGGGTGATGCTGATTTCTTTACAGCGGTAAAGAGAGATATCGATTTTGCGTGGATTTATCAAGGATGGACAGGGATTGAAGCAGAGCTACGTGGAGAAAAATTAAACATGATTTATTTAACTGATTATAGTAAAAAGCTAGATTACTATACTCCAGTTTTAGCTACAAACGAAAAAATGATTAGTAAAAACCCTAAAATAGTAAAAGCGTTTGTGGCTGCAGCATCAAAAGGATATAATTTTGCGATTGATAACCCAAAAGAAGCTGCATCGATTTTAATAAAGGATAATCCAGATTTAGATAAAAAATTAGTGGAAAAAAGCCAAGAATGGTTAGCATCTAAATATAAAGATGATGCAGACCGTTGGGGTGAGCAAAAGTTATCAGTTTGGAAAAACTATGCTGATTTCTTAGCTGAAAATAAATTATTAGAAGGAAACTTTAAGCCGAAAGAAGCATTTACGAATGATTTCTTACCAGCGAAATAAGGAGGAGCAAAAATGCAATCTACTTTAATGAGTGTCCAAATTATACCGAAAACAAATAATATTGAGGATGTTATTCCAGCAGTTGATGAAGCAATTAAAATTATTGATGAATCAGGTGTAAAATATCAAGTTCAACCATTGGAAACAACTATGGAAGGCGACTTGAATCAATTATTAATGGTTGTTCAAAAAATGAATGAAAGAATGATTGAAATAGGTTGCCACAATGTTATAACTCAAATGAAAATACTTTATCAACCACAAGGTATTACGATGGATGTGTTAACGGAGAAGTACCGTTAATGAAATCAAAAAATATTAAAGGATGGCAACCAATCGTTGTCATCCTGCTTTTTTTAATCTGTTGGCAGCTAAGTATTAAAATTTGGAAAATCGAATCTTGGTTATTGCCAGGACCGATCGCAATCTTTAAAGAAGGAATGAAGTCATCTGATTCACTACTTCCTCATATTTCTTCTACAATTCAATTAACGATTATTGGATTGTTAATTGGTAGTTTATTAGGATTTTTAATCGCATTTCTATTGCATTTAATTCCAGGTGTTAGGGAAGCTTTTTACCCATTATTAATTCTTTCGCAAAATGTACCAATTATCGTATTGGCACCGCTTTTAATTATTTGGTTTGGATTTGGTGTATTACCTAAATTAATTATTATTTCTCTTGTTTGTTTTTTCCCAGTTACAGTTTCAGCTTTAGATGGTTTCCGACAAACACCAAGTGAACTAATAAATTATATGAAAATGGCGGGAGCATCCAAATCACAAATTTTTTGGAAAGTTGAATTGCCTTTTTCTCTACCTTCCATTTTTTCAGGCTTAAAGATTTCTGCAACTTATAGTGTTATGGGGGCAGTTATATCTGAATGGCTCGGAGCGAAATCTGGAATTGGGGTGTATATGACTTTAGCTTCATCTTCATTTAGAACAGATCGAGTATTTGTTTCAATTTTTATCATTATGTTTTTAAGTATGCTTTTCTTCTTCCTAATAGTCGTAATTGAACGTTTTACTGTTAAATGGAAAGTTAAAGGGGAGAAACGGAAATGACATTACAAGTGGAACAATTATCAAAGAGTTATAGCGGTCATCAAGTTCTAGAGAATATTTCTCTTTATGTAAACGAGGGAGAATTTGTTTCAATTTTAGGCCCATCTGGTAGCGGGAAAAGTACGTTGTTTCATCTTATAGGTGGTTTACTAAAACCTGATTCCGGAGAAGTAAAGTTAAATGGGTCGATAATAAATGGAGAACTTGGTCATGTTAGTTTTATGCCTCAAGATCATTCATTACTACCTTGGAGAACAGTATTAAAAAATATTGTTTTGTCACAAGAATTAAAGCATAAACCTGATGAAAAGTTGGCAAGAGACTGGCTTAAAAAAACTGGTTTAGAAAACTATGAGAATGCTTACCCTCATGAATTATCTGGTGGTATGAAACAAAGAGTTTCATTTTTAAGGTCTCTACTAGCACCGCAGTCGTTCATGTGTATGGATGAGCCTTTTTCAGCTTTAGATGAGTTCACTAGACTTGAAATGCAACAATGGCTCTTATCAATATGGGAGGAGCAACGACGATCAATTTTATTAGTAACGCATAATATTGATGAAGCGTTGTTAATGTCTGATCGAATATATATATTTTCTGACAAACCCGCAAAAATCAAAGAAGAAATCATTGTTCCATTTCCAAGACCACGTAAAAAAGAATTATTATTGAGTGATGAATTTACGGAATATAAAAGAAAAATCTATTTGGCTTTAGAGAAGGAGTAATACGATGAAAATGATAGATGCTCATATTCATTTAGATTCTTATGATATTAGTCAAAGAGAAGAAATATTAGCTAATTTAGAAACACACGAAATCGAGGCGCTCATTTCGGTATCGATGGATTTAAAATCTAGTAAGAAAAATTTAGAGTTAAAAAATCAAAATAATAGTGTATATCCAGCATTCGGATTTCATCCTGAACAACAAATCCCATCTGATGAAGAGGTTAATCAATTAATTGAATGGATTAAGAATAATCAGGATGAAATGGTCGCAATTGGGGAAGTTGGTTTACCATATTATAAGAATTTAGAAGAACAGATTGATTACGTACCTTATATTCAATTACTAGAAAAATTTATCTCACTTGCAAAAGAGTTAAATAAACCGATTATATTACATGCGGTGTATGAGGACGCCGAAACCGTCTGTAATCTATTAGAAAAATATTTTATTAAAAAAGCCCATTTTCATTGGTTTAAAGGGGACGAACTTACAATTAAACGGATGATGCAAAATGAGTATTTTATCTCAATTACACCAGATGTATTATATGAAAATGAGATTCAAGACTTAGTAAAAAAGTATCCTTTAGAATTAATGATGATAGAAACAGATGGTCCTTGGCCATTTGAAGGGCCTTTTGAGAATGAGTGGACACATCCAAAATTTATGCATCAATCGGTTGCAAAGATAGCTGAGTTAAAAGAGATAGATCTATCAAATGCATATAAAACTTTATATGAAAATACTAAGAAATTTTATAGTATATAAAATAAGAAAATCGTTATCCAACAGGAAACGATTTTTTTATTTTAATTAGTTTAGTTTTAGGTAGGTAAAAAGAGCTAAAATAAAATCCCCCTATAGCAGAGCATCTATCCTAATTTACGGATAGGCTTTTTTATCTACTATAAGTAGGATATAAAGTTAAACTTTCAATTTAGATAATCAGATTCTTTACAAGCAAGAAAATAGTGAAATGTAAAACTTAAGTTTCAATGTAAATACCAAAACCGGCATGTGATTAGAATGCCGGCAGTATGTTGGTTTGTAGAAGTGTTTCTACAAAATAACTACAGTTCAAGCTCTCCCATACGAAGAAGCTCTATAACTGCTTGTGATCGCCCCTTAACCCCAAGCTTCTGCATTGCATTTGAAATATGATTTCTCACAGTTTTTTCACTTATAAAAAGTTCTTCAGCAATTTCTCTTGTAGTCTTATCTTGAACAAGAAGCTCGAATACTTCTTTTTCACGCTTTGTGAGTGTGTGCTTTGTTTGATAGTCTCTATCCTTCAACTGTGCTAACCCTCCTTGCTTGACCGAGCTGTTCTTCGGATGGGTATTCATTTAGTCTTTTTATCATATGAACGATAGGTCTTTTAGGTGAATATTTCCAGTAAATTTAGAGCTAGATTTAAATTATTTATTTTTTTCTATTTAGCTTGTTCTAAAAAATGTACAGGCTCGTATAAATAGTAAAAAAGCGTGGGGGGAGTATGGTGATGAAAAAAAGATTGTTAGTAACAGCGGCAGCGGTATGTGGAATTGCAACAATGAGTGGATGTAGTTTACTTCCAACGAAATCTTCAACTGACATTGATCCACCTAAAACTGTAGTTTATAAAAGTGATCAACCTTCAAAAGAAGTAGCAAAGAAAGAGGAAACTGTAAAAAGGGAATTATATTTAATTGATCGTAACGGGTATATTGTACCGCAAACGTTCCAATTACCTAAGTCTACTAGCTTGGCTAAACAAGCGTTAGAGTACTTAGTAAAAGATGGTCCTGTTACAGATGAATTACCGAATGGTTTCCAAGCAGTTTTACCTCCGAATACTGAAGTTTTAGGTGTTCAAACTCAAAAGGATGGTACGATTATTGCTGATTTTTCACCAGAATTTAAGCAATACCGTGCTGAAGATGAATTAAAAGTGTTTCAAGCTGTTACTTGGACGTTAACTCAATTTGATAATGTGACAAAGGTGAAAATTCGAGTAAACGGAAAAGAGCTTGCATCGATGCCAGTAAATAAAGCTCAAATTGGTGATGGGTTAACAAGAGATGATGGAATTAACTTTGATAAAGGTGATATTGTAGATATTATGAACTCCAGACCAGTTACGTTATATTATGTTTCTCAAGGGGAAATGGGAGACACTTATTATGTACCTGTAACGACTAGGATTTCAAATGCTGAAACAGATTCATATTCAGCAATCGTAAATGAACTTGTAAAAGGTCCATCTGAATATTCGAATTTAGTTTCCGATTTTGGAACTGATACGAAACTAGTTAGTCAACCTGTTTTCAAAGGCGGTAAACTAGTACTTAATTTTAACGATGGTATCTATGGAAATATTGCAAAAAATATGATCAATAATGATGTACTACAGCCACTTGTACTTTCTTTAACTGAGCAAAAAGGAGTTAAGTCTATTGAAATTCAAATCAATGGAAAATTAACTGCGCTAGACCAACAAGGCAAGCCTTTAAGCCAACCTGTTTCTAGACCTAAGGATGTAAATACAAAAAAATTGTAAGCCAGTGGTTAGGGAAAGATAATATTTAACTTTAAAAAAATGTTTTAAATTTAAACCTTGTACAAAAATTGTGATGATTTTTGTACAAGGTTTTTAATTTTATCTATAAATTACACTTAATAAGTAGAAATGAAATCACATTTTTGTCTATACTAGTATTTGGAAGATTTTGTAGGAGGAACGATCATGAAAAGAACAGATGGAAGATTAAATAATGAACTTAGACCCATAGAGATTATTACTCACTATACAAAGCATGCAGAAGGTTCTGTGCTGATCAGTATTGGTGATACGAAGGTAATTTGTAATGCAACAGTTGAGGACCGTGTACCGCCATTTTTGAGAAATAGTGGAAAAGGTTGGATTTCAGCTGAATATTCAATGTTACCTAGGGCTACTCAAGAGCGTACAATACGTGAATCATCTAAAGGTAAAGTTACTGGTCGAACAATGGAAATTCAACGTTTAATAGGAAGAGCGTTAAGAGCAGTAGTTGATTTAGAAGCACTTGGTGAAAAGACAATTTGGATCGATTGTGATGTAATTCAAGCAGATGGAGGAACAAGAACTACTTCAATTACTGGTGCATTTGTTGCGATGATGCTTGCTTTTGATAAATTAATTAAAATGGATAAATTGAAATCGTATCCTGTAAAAGATTATTTAGCAGCAACTTCGGTTGGTATTTTAGATGACCTTGGACCAGTACTAGATTTATATTATGTAGAAGATTCTGCTGCAAGTGTTGATATGAATATTATTATGACTGGAAAAGGACAGTTTGTTGAACTTCAAGGAACTGGTGAAGAAGCAACATTTTCAAGAGAAGAATTAAATGAGTTACTATCTTTAGGTGAATTAGGAATTAAATCTCTAATTGAAAAACAAAAAGAAGTGTTATTACAAGAAGGTATTAAATTTCAATAATCATTTCGAGGAGAGACTTTAAGGATGGAAACAATCATTATTGCGACAAATAATCAAGGTAAAGTGAAGGATTTTGAAGCACTTTTTAACCCGATGGGATTTCAAATTAAGTCTTTAAAAGACTTTCCTGATATTCAAGAAGTTGAAGAAACAGGAACTACATTTGAAGAAAATGCGATTTTAAAAGCTGAGTATTTAGCGAGTGAGTTACATACGCCAGTCATTGCAGATGACTCTGGTTTAATAGTGGATGCACTTGAAGGTAGACCAGGTGTTTATTCTGCTCGATATGCCGGATTACATAAAAGTGATGAAGATAATTTACAAAAAGTTTTAAGTGAACTAGTAGGAGTTTTTCCTGGAAAAAGAACTGCGCGATTTTATTGTGCTTTAGCTTTAGCGGTTCCAGGCAAAGAAACAATCACTGTTTATGGTACAGTTGAAGGGTATATTGCCAATGAAAAAAGAGGAACAAATGGTTTTGGCTACGATCCAATATTCTTTTTGCCAGAATTAGATAAAACGATGGCTGAATTAACAACAGATGAAAAAGGTGGCTTAAGTCATCGCGCTAATGCAATTAAATCATTAATGAGTGTAATAAATAAAGAAGATAAAGACTTTTTACTAAGAGGATCAAATTAATGAAAGTACTAATTGTAAGTGATAGCCATGGATTGACAAAACCATTGCAAGAAATCGCCGACCGATATCGTGACAGTGTAGATTTAATGATTCACTGTGGAGATTCAGAATTAGAAGTGAATGCTAAGGAACTAGAGGATTATAATGTTGTAAGAGGAAATTGTGATTTCAGAGGAGAATTCCCTGAAGAATTTATTCACCGTGGGAATGAATATACAATCTATGCAACACATGGTCATTTACATGGAATAAAACAGTCATTACAAAAGCTGTATTATCGTTGTAAAGAAGTTGGAGCAACAATTGCTTGTTTCGGTCACTCACATGTATTAGGAGCCGAAGTAATTGATGGTGTGCTTTTTATTAACCCTGGCAGCATTTTATTACCGAGAATGCGAAAAGAAAAGACTTATGCTATTCTTGAAATATTTGGTAAGAAAGCTAATGTTACTTTTTATAATACAGATGGAACGGAGCTTATAACAACTTCATTTGAATTATAATGAATAACAGGAGGTTAGTAGCTTATATGCTACTAACCTTATCTAAAAACAAAAAAATTTGGAGTACTAAAAGCCGGAAAACCCTAATAAACTAAGGTAATTATACAACTTTTAAATTTTTTCCTTTATTTTGGAAAAAAAGTTTTAAAATAGTGTTGACTTTAATTTGTATAGTGACTATAATAAAATATGTCGACAGGGTGATGTCGCAAAGAAATAAAAAAATAACAAATATGCGGGTGTAGTTTAATGGTAAAATAGAAGCCTTCCAAGCTTCGGTCGTGGGTTCGATTCCCATCACCCGCTCCATATGTCCTGGTAGCTCAGCAGGATAGAGCAACGGCCTTCTAAGCCGTCGGTCGGGGGTTCGAATCCCTCTCAGGACGTCCAAAAGACACTTGTTTTACGAAATGTAAAATAAGTGTCTTTTTTTGTGTTTTAACTACTTAGAAATAAAATGATGAATTACGTTTACTATATAAATTAGGATGGATTCCTATCATTTAATAGAAATCTTAGATCATCATAAAATTTATACTAGATATGTTATTCTAATATAAATAAAAGAGTGGAGTGATATAAATGAACGAAAAAGAATTTTGGAGCTTAATATCTAAAATGCATATTGTTGAAGAACCGTATGAATGGGTAATAAATCATTTAGCAAAACAATCAGAGGAAGAGATAGCTAGTTTTGAAATTCATTTTGAAACTTTTTTTTCCAAAGCGTATACCGCAAATCTTTTAGGAGCTGCATGGATCATTATGGATGGCTGTTCTGAGGATTCATTTGCACATTTTAGAGCTTGGTTAATCGGTCAAGGAGAACAAGTTTACAAGAAAACGTTAAATGACCCAGATTATTTAGCTGAATACATCTTTCCTATTTATGAAGAAGAAGGACTTACGCCAGAATTGGAAGATATGTTAGATCTAGCTTTACAAGCGTATACAATCAAGCGTAAGGGCGATGATGATTGGGATGATCAGTTGTGGAATGAGTTCAATTCACTAATTGAAAGCAAAGGCTATGATTATCCTGAACAACAATTAACGATCGATTGGAAGTCAAAAGACGAATTAAAACCTAAGTTTCCAAAGCTATGGAAAAGATTTGGTAATAAACCATTAGGGTGCTAAAGTTAAAAACTGTTTCATGCATACTTGTATCTTTAATATTTTAATTAATTTTAATTCATGATACACTTTTTCATAACTAGTTTGTGCAGGAAATAACAAATGTTAGGGGAGAGTAACATGGAAGACAATATTGTCTTTTTTCCTAAACTGAAGGATCGGATAATAAATTTAGGTAAAAAAGCATTAGAAGAAAAAAATTTTAGTAAAGCTTTAATGTTATGTGATCAATTAAAAGAAATGAATGAGCATAATTCTCAAACAGAGCTTGCTGCAGTCGCGTGTCTTTTAGAAGGGAATCGGGCCAGGGAAGCTAAGGAAAGATGTGAGGATTTAGTTTTCGGGCCATTTGAGAGTGATGAAGCAATTGAAGTATACATAAGCATTTTATTTCAATTAAAAGAATATGAAGAATTACAAAAAAATATAAAAAGACTACTCACCCAAAAACGGATTGATGAAAATCAGATGGATAAGTTTCAGGCGATGCTCTCATTATCAAAGAAAGTAATTTCAGATCGTGAAGGCATCAAGGGTGAAATTCTTAATTTACATATGATCGTTGAAAATTCTGAGCCGATTGATAAGCAACTTGAATTAATTAATGAATTAAGAGGTTTAGATTGTAATCTTGTTATCGATCAAATTAGCGAAATATTAAAAAGCACCAAAACAAATCCGTTAATTCAAAGTTTTATTTTGTTTATTTTACAAGAACAATCAATCGATAAAGATTTTGAACTTAACAAAGTAAACCAAAGGATGATTTGGAATACATCGGTTTCAGTCGATGAACATAAAATCTTTGTAGATGCTATATTAAAAAAATTAAGTGACGTATTAGAAAGTGAAGACCCTTCTGCTTTTGAAATCGCAAAAACACACTTCCAACACTTTATAACAATTTACTTCCCGTTTATCCCAATACCAGCGGATATAAATACATGGGCTGCTTGTTTTTATTGTATCGTCCAACAATTTTTTGATCGTAGTGTAGATGAAGAGGAACTAAAAGACTTATTTAATGTAGAATATTTTCCTGTGAAAAGTGCCATTGCTTTAGTAAAACGTTTTGAAGATGAAGGATACTTTACCATAAAATGAAATTGTTGGAAAAAACATAGATGTTCCATTTGGGCTTCTATGTTTTTTTTTATGTAAAAAAAGGTATTTTAAATTGATGGAAATGGCGATAATACCGAGTTCTAATTGGAGAGAATGCGATGAGGGTCTTAGATCACGCCATACGGAAAGCGAGCAATAGGGAATAGAATTTATCGTTCTACTTTTTATAGGAACTAAACTGTTTTAAAATTCAAAATTAAAAAACCCTAATATTTTCTCCTTATAAAAATAGGAAATATTGAAACAAAAAAGGAATGTGTTATAATAGAATGGTTGTAACGACTATTTACTTAATTATACATGCATTTTCTTTATTAAAAATGGACAAGCATGTATAGTACGAAAATACGTAAACACATATATTTTTTTAGATAATTTTGGAGGGAACTAACAATGACTGCTAAATGGGAAAAATTAGAAGCTAACGTTGGTCTATTAACTGTAGAAGTTGAAGCTTCTGAAGTAGATAAAGGTTTAGATGCAGCTTTCAAAAAAGTTGTTAAAACTATCAATGTACCGGGATTCCGTAAAGGTAAATTACCTCGCCCAATTTTCGAACAAAAATTTGGTATTGAAGCACTTTACAATGATGCTTTAGATGTACTTTTACCAGAAGCTTACAGCAAAGCTGTTGTAGAGGTTGGTATTGAGCCAGTTGATCGTCCAGAAGTTGACGTTGAGCAAATGGAAAAAGGTAAAACTTTAATCTTCAAAGCAAAAGTTACTGTAAAACCTGAAGTAAAATTAGGCGAATACAAAGGCTTAGAAGTTGAAGAAATGGATGCAACTGTAACTGACGAAGACGTACAAGCTGAATTAACTACATTACAAGAGCGTCAAG
Source organism: Bacillus sp. AFS053548 (assembly GCF_002575105.1). NCBI lineage: Bacteria > Bacillati > Bacillota > Bacilli > Caryophanales > Bacillaceae > Bacillus > Bacillus sp. AFS053548. The sequence continues at coordinate 59,037 of NZ_NUHI01000008.1, forward strand.
CTGAGTTAGTAGTTAAAGAAGATGGTACTGTTGAAAATGGTAATACAGCTGTAATCGATTTCGAAGGTTTCGTTGATGGCGTTGCTTTCGAAGGCGGAAAAGGTGAAAACTATCCACTAGAAATCGGTTCAGGTTCTTTCATTCCTGGATTTGAAGAAGCTTTAATCGGCACTAAATCTGGTGTAGAAACTGATGTTAATGTAACATTCCCAGAAGAATACCACAGTGCTGAATTAGCAGGAAAAGCTGCTACTTTCAAAGTAACTGTTCATGAAATTAAAGCTAAAGAACTTCCTGAGTTAAACGACGAGTTTGCTAAAGACGTAAATGACGAAGTAGAAACTTTAGAAGATCTTAAAGCTAAAATCAAAAATGACTTAGTTGAATCTAAAAAATCTCAAGCTGAAGGTAGCTTACGTGATGCTTTAGTTCAAAAAGCAGCTGAAAATGCTGAAATCGAAATTCCAGACGTAATGTTCGAAAGCCAAGTTGACCGTATGGTTAAAGACTTTGAACAACGTATTGCACAACAAGGATTAAACTTAGAGCTTTACTACCAATTCACTGGTACTAAAGAAGAAGATCTTCGTACTCAAATGCGTCAAGATGCTGAAGCTCGTGTAAGAATCGACTTAACTATCGATGCGATCATCGAAGCTGAAAAAATCGATGCAACTGAAGAAGAAATGAACGAAGAATTAGCTCGTTTATCTGCAATGTACAACGTTCCTTCTGAGCAATTAATAACTATGCTAGGTGGAACTGATGCTGTACGTGATGATATTCAAATCCGTAAAGCTGTTGAATTATTAGTAGATAGCAGAAAAAAATAAGCGTTAAATAAACATATATTGACTTAAACAAGGCGCGAGATTTTTCGTGCCTTGTTTTTAAATAATGAAATATTTGGTAAAGTGAACTGATTCCTTTAAAATACACATATACATATGTTAGAATCTGTTATACAGATTTTAAAAAATTATTGTGGCTATACTAAAAATAATTCTTCAAAAGAAGGATTATTAGCTTAAGATTAGAATATATATATTCTAAAAATTTAAACAATTTTAGAGTAGTAATTAATTGCTTTGTTTATTTTGTATGCTATTATATAGCTACAAGATACATATTTTTGGGATTACATACATATTGAGTGTTTTTAGAAATTTTTAGAGGGAGTGAACATATGTTCAAATTTAACGAAGAAAAAGGACAGCTAAAATGTTCGTTCTGTGGGAAGTCACAGTCTCAGGTTAGAAAATTAGTTGCAGGACCTGGTGTATATATTTGTGACGAGTGTATTGAGCTTTGTACTGAAATTGTTCAAGAAGAGCTAGCAAAAGAAGAGGAAGTAGAGTTTAAAGACGTTCCGAAACCGAAAGAAATTTGCGAAATTCTTGATGAATACGTTATTGGTCAGGACAATGCGAAAAAAGCGTTATCTGTTGCTGTATATAATCACTACAAACGTATTAATTCAAATAGCAAAATTGATGAGGTTGAGTTATCAAAGAGTAATATTGCAATGATTGGGCCAACTGGTAGTGGTAAAACATTATTAGCTCAAACTTTAGCACGAATTTTAAATGTACCATTTGCGATTGCAGATGCAACTTCATTAACTGAAGCTGGATATGTTGGGGAAGATGTTGAAAACATTCTTTTAAAATTAATCCAAGCAGCTGATTATGATGTAGAACGTGCTGAAAAAGGTATTATTTATATCGATGAAATTGATAAAGTTGCACGTAAGTCTGAAAACCCTTCAATTACACGTGATGTGTCAGGTGAAGGTGTTCAGCAAGCACTTTTAAAAATTCTTGAAGGAACTGTTGCAAGCGTACCTCCTCAAGGTGGTCGTAAGCATCCACATCAAGAATTCATTCAAATTGATACAACAAATATTTTATTTATTTGTGGTGGAGCATTTGATGGCATCGAACAAATTATCAAACGCCGTTTAGGTAAAAAGGTAATTGGTTTCAGTGGTGATTCTGAAAAGAGTGATTTAAGTTCAAAAGAAATCTTAAACCATGTATTACCAGAAGACTTATTACGCTTTGGTTTAATTCCGGAGTTCATCGGTCGTTTACCAGTTTTAGCTAATTTAGAGCAACTTGATGAAGCATCATTAGTTGAAATTTTAACTAAACCAAAAAATGCTTTAATTAAGCAATATCAAAAATTACTAGAGCTTGACCAAGTTGAACTTGAGTTTGAGGATAACGCATTAACTGAAATTGCTAAAAAAGCAATTGAGCGTAAAACTGGAGCTCGTGGACTACGTTCGATCATTGAAGGGATTATGTTAGATATTATGTTTGAATTACCTTCACGTGAGGATATTCAAAAATGTATTATCTCAGCAGAAACTGTTAAAACTGGTGCAGCTCCTAAGCTTGTACTAGAAGATGGAACAGAATTAGAGTTAAAGAAAAAAGCAAATAAATTAGCTTAAGTAAGGAACCAAATGCATTTGCATTTGGTTTTTTATTTTGACTTTTTTTAGTGATTTTTTAAATCTTTCATAAATGCATAGGAACTTTACTCGAAAAACCTTGCCTTTAATTTTTAAAATTTGGTTTATCCTTCCATTTAGAGGGCGATACTAAAATTAATTTCTACTTCAGTGGAGGGGTAAAGAATGAGTTTAACAACTATTATATTATTAGCTCAATTAGCATTAGGTACAATCGTTGCATTGTATTTTATTCATTTATTAAAGGGTCAACGAACAACTAAAGTCTCGATTGACAGGGAATCTAAAAAAGAAATGGAGCAGTTACGTAAATTAAAGTCAATCTCTTTAACTGTTCCGTTAGCAGAGAGAGTTAGACCAAACACTTTTGATGAAATAGTTGGCCAAGAGGATGGAATAAAAGCTTTAAAAGCTTCACTGTGCAGTGCTAATCCTCAACATGTAATCATTTATGGACCGCCTGGTGTCGGAAAAACGGCAGCGGCTAGACTTGTATTAGAAGAAGCGAAGAAGAGCCCAAATACACCTTTTAAACAAGATGCTGTATTTATAGAATTAGACGCTACAACTGCTCGATTTGATGAAAGAGGAATTGCGGATCCTTTAATCGGTTCTGTTCACGATCCAATCTATCAAGGTGCAGGTGCGATGGGGCAAGCAGGTGTTCCTCAACCTAAAAAAGGAGCAGTAACTGACGCGCATGGAGGGATTTTATTTATTGATGAAATTGGCGAGCTTCATCCAATTCAAATGAATAAAATGCTTAAGGTACTTGAAGACCGAAAAGTTAAGTTTGAGAGTGCCTATTACCAAGAAGAAAATCCTTCTATACCAGCACATATTCATGAAATTTTTAAACACGGTTTACCAGCAGATTTCAGATTAGTTGGTGCCACAACACGATCACCAGAAGATATCCCACCGGCAATTCGTTCACGTTGTTTAGAAATATTTTTTAGAGAATTAGAACAGGATGAAATTCAAGCAGTAGCTAAACGATCTGCTGAAAAAATTGAATTAAGCCTCTCAGAAAAAGCCTTAGAATTAGTAGGTACATATGCAAAAAATGGACGTGAAGCGATTAACTTAATTCAGTTAGCTGGCGGTATGGTTTTAACTTCTGGACGAAAAGAATTAATAGAAGATGATATTGGATGGGTTGTTTCTGTAAGTCGTTTATCACCAAGACTTGTTAACAAAATTCCAGAAACTCCAACAGTAGGTTTGGTGAACGGTTTAGCCGTTTATGGAGCAAATATTGGTGCGTTACTACCGATTGAAGTAATTGCAATGAAGGCAAAAGAAATCGGTAAGGGTTCAATTACAATTACAGGAATTGTTGAGGAAGAAAGCTTAGGTAATCAAGCTAAATCCATTCGTAGAAAAAGTATGGCAAAAGGCTCTTTAGAAAATGTTACGACAATCTTACGAAAAATTGGTGTACCAATCGATGACTTTACGATTCACATTAATTTTCCAAGTGGCGCATTAATTGACGGCCCATCTGCAGGGATTGCCATGGTAGTTGGTATTTTTTCAGCGGTTAATAATGTACCAGTATTAAATACAATCGCTTTGACTGGCGAAATGAGCATTCAAGGTGATGTAAAACCAGTTGGCGGTGTTCCAGAAAAAGTAAAGGCAGCCGTTAAAGCAGGAGCAACAAAAATTATTGTTCCGAAAGAGAACGATCAAGCTACATTACATCAATATAAAGATGTAGAAATATTAGCGGTAGATCGTATAGAAAAAGTTCTCCATGAAGTTTTTAAAGATAATTGGAAATTTGAACTACCTGCTGAAACAAAAACTGATTTCCAGCAATTAACATTGTTTGAAGAGAATCAATCGCAATCTATGTAGATAAAAATAAGTGTTCGAATCATTTCATTTTGAATAAATAAAGAATACAAACTATTTTTGCATTCTATTTTTCAATGAAGTGAGCGAACACTTTTTATTTTGTAGAAATACATACTATATGATTTAATCTTATTACAAGTCTTACTTCGTATTTCTAGTCAAAAACAAGATAATCGCAAAAAACATATATTTATGTTATGTTCTAGGCAGTTGTTGATTGATTATGTCGCTTCTTTATTTCTTTTAAGGCATATCATTGTAAATGATATATATGTTAAGGTAAAATAACTAAATAGAATGAAAAACATGGAGGTGTAACGTAATGAATGTTACAAAAGAAAAAGTTGTACCCCTCCTACCTTTAAGAGGAATTAGTGTATTTCCTGCCACTATTGCACATCTAGATGTAGGAAGAACGAAATCGATAAAAGCTATACAAGAAGCTGATGAGTTAGATCATTTAATTTTTGTTGTTACTCAAATAGATGCAGATACTGAAAATCCAAAGAAAGACGAATTGTACCAGTTTGGAACTTTAGCTAAATTAACACAAAAAATTACACTTCCAAATGGCACTGTTCGTATTACTGTCGAAGGATTACACAGAGGAAAAATCAAATCAATTATTGATCAAAATGATTTCTTTACTGCAAAGGTAGAAGAATATCCAGATGTAGAAGACGAATCTAAAGAGCTTCGTGCTTTAATGAGAACTTTATTGCAGCATTTTAAACAATACAGTAAATTATCTAAGCGAATTTTGCCAGAGACTATTGCTTCAATTGTTAAGCAAGACCGCCCGGGTAAACTTGCAGATGCAATGATCGATTCAATTCCATTAAGGGAAGAAGAAAAGCAAAAAATATTAGCAACAATTGATGTTACTGAACGAATACATATTATCTTAAATTTCCTTCAAGATGAAAAAGAATTATTGAAGCTTGAAGAAAAGATAGGCTTACAAGTTAAGAAAAATATTGATAAAACTCAAAAAGAATATTTCTTAAGAGAGCAATTAAAGGTTATTCAACGCGAACTAGGTGATCGTGAAGGTAAAACTGAAGAAGTTGATAAGTTTTTAACAAAAATCGAAGAGGCAAATATGCCTGAAGAAACAAAGGAAGTAGTATTAAAAGAGTTAGCTAGATATGAGAAACTACCTCCTAATGCTGCAGAAGCAGGTGTAGTTCGTACATATTTAGATTGGATGGTAGCTCTACCATGGTCTAAGCAAACAGAAGACACTTTGGATATACATCGTTCCGAAAAGATACTGAATAATGAACATGAAGGTCTTGAAAAGGTAAAAGAGAGAATATTAGAATATCTAGCTGTTCAACAACTTACGAATTCATTACGTGGTCCAATTTTATGTTTAGCTGGTCCTCCTGGAGTTGGTAAAACATCTTTAGCGAAATCAATCGCAAACGCATTGTCTAGAAACTTTGTACGCGTTTCTCTAGGTGGCGTAAGAGATGAATCAGAAATAAGAGGACATAGAAGAACATACATCGGAGCTATGCCAGGTCGAGTTATCCAAGGTATGAAAAAAGCAGGAACAAATAACCCTGTATTCTTACTTGATGAAATTGATAAAATGTCGAGCGATTTTAGAGGGGACCCAGCATCAGCAATGTTAGAAGTTTTGGACCCTGAACAAAATCATACATTTAGTGATCATTACATCGAAGAGCCATTTGATTTATCTCAAGTTTTATTTGTAGCAACTGCAAATGATTTATCAACTATTCCAGGTCCATTACGTGATCGAATGGAGATTATTGCTTTATCTGGATATACTGAACTAGAAAAAGTTAATATAGCTAAAAAACATTTATTCCCTAAAAAATTAGCAGAGCATGGCTTAAATAAATCTACTGTACAAATTCGTGAAAGTGCATTGAGTGCAATTATTCGTCATTATACACGTGAAGCAGGAGTAAGATCATTAGAGCGAGTTCTAGCGACACTATGTAGAAAAGCTGCTAAGTTGATTGTTTCAAACGAAAGACAAAAAATAATATTTACCGATAAAAATATAGAAGAATTTTTAGGTAAGAAAACGTTCTCTTATGGTCAAATGGAAAGTGAAGACCAAATTGGTGTAGCTACAGGTTTAGCGTATACTGCATTTGGTGGAGACACACTTTCTATTGAAGTATCACTATATCCTGGAAAGGGTAAGCTAACTTTAACTGGTAAGCTAGGGGATGTCATGAAGGAGTCAGCACAGGCTGCATTTAGCTATATTCGCTCAAAAGCAGAAGAGCTGAATATTGACCAAAATTTCCATGAGAAATATGATATTCATATTCATGTTCCAGAAGGTGCGGTTCCAAAAGATGGCCCTTCAGCAGGTATAACGATGGCAACAGCATTGATTTCAGCATTAACAAATAAACCAATCCGTAAAGAGGTTGGAATGACTGGTGAAATCACATTACGTGGTCGCGTATTACCTATTGGTGGATTAAAAGAAAAAATGCTTAGTGCGCATCGTGCAGGTTTAACGACTGTTATCATACCTAAAGAAAACGAAAAAGATTTAGAAGATGTACCACCAATGGTGAAAGAAGGTTTAACTGTTATACCTGTTTCCCATTTAGATGAAGTGCTTGCGCATGCAATAGTAGGAGTGAAAAAATGAAAGTAACAACAGCGGATATTGTCATTAGTGCAGTCCGACCAAATCAATATCCAGATACACAATTTCCTGAAATAGCTTTGGCAGGTCGTTCAAATGTAGGGAAATCTTCATTTATAAATAAAATGTTAAATCGTAAGGCATTAGCCCGAACATCATCAAAACCTGGGAAAACGCAAACATTAAATTTCTTTCTAATTAATGAACAGCTTTTCTACGTTGACGTACCAGGTTATGGGTATGCTAAGGTTTCCAAAAAGGAACGAGAAGCATGGGGAAAAATGATTGAAACATATATTACAACCCGTGAGCAATTAAGAGCTGTTATTTTATTAGTTGATCTACGTCATTCACCAACAGAAGATGATGTAATGATGTATGATTTCTTAAAGCATTACCAAATCCCAGTCATTATAGTAGCAACAAAAGCAGATAAAATCCCTAAAGGAAAATGGGATAAACACGCAAAAGTAGTTCGTGAAAAGTTACAGATTGAAGAAGGGGATGAATTAATTTTATTCTCATCTGAAACTGGTATGGGTAAAGAAAAAGCATGGTCAGTAATTGATCGTATGTGTAAATAAAAAAACTGGTGGAGAACAATCCACCAGTTTTTTTATGTTTCAAACCTTTCCCTTCTGGCCTTTAATTCAATTCTCATCTGAGACTGGCTAGATAAAAAAAGCATGGTCAGCAATTGACCGTAAACTATAAAAAAGCTGGTGGGAAATTAAAAAGTAACCTATAAAATAGAAAGTTAAAAAAGTCGTATCCGTATGTTAGTTTTGTTTATAAATAGAAGAAGCAGGCTTAAAGAATTATAATTTTTTTACCATTTTTTTACATTTTATTGAACAAAAGTTTTAAAGAATTCTAACTATATATAAGTTCAATCTCTAAAGAACGTTCATTATTCATATTACTGATAATAACATTTTAGGAAATATTTACCTTTTATTCCAAATTTTTAATCTGTAAACTATTACTTAGTTATTTTTTAGGGAGGAAAGGAGAAAAATGAGTGTTTCCCTCTAGGACGATAAGAGCTATTACTGTTTTTTTAATCCTCTACAATGTTTTTTACTTTATTCTGCATTCTATGGACCACCAAAACCATCATCCCTTAACATGTTTCAAATAAACACTTGGGAGCCAAACAAGATACATTAATTTGTAAAAAGAAATACATGTCTAGTAAGTTTAAAAAGTAATGAATCTTAAATATTCGTATCACCTTACTTTCTAATTTACAGAAATTTCTGCATTCTTATTGTTTGGTATATATAACACAACCATCACATACTTTTTTAGATACCAACTTGTTGGATTACAAAATAACACTTATAAGGAGTTGATTTAATAAGTTATCTGCAGAATTTAGACAATATTTCTTTGGAACAGAACTACGATATCGTATATAGGTTAATTTACTATTTTAATAGAGGAGACTATTATGTTGGCAAATAAAGTGAGAATACTAGTAAGTTTTTTATTGATCTTTGCAATGATTCTTAGCGGATCTAGGCAAGTGGTATATGCCCAGAGTAAAAACGATGCTAATCAAGGGGGAAATACAAATTCTAGTGAGCGAAATGTGAAGCAGTGGTTAAGTGAATATGAATTCTATGAGGACACTAGAATAGCAAAAATCTATGATCAGACTGCAATAAATGAATTAAAGCGCCTCGTACCAGTCATAAAAGAAACTAATGCTAAGTTTGATCCAAAACTGGTAGCGCAAATTGATGAAACCGGAGACTTTAAACAAGGGGAAATAAATGAACTTGATACACTTCAACAATTGATTAACGAATATGAACAAGCTGTTCAAGAGGAATACATACAAGAGGAGATTCTTAAAAGCAATCGGCTTTTGGAAATCAAACATAAGCTAACCATATGTCTATGGGGGTATGTAACAAAAAACGATTTCAATGTACCAACTGAAGTATTACTTTCAGATATACTCTTTAATTTTTATTTATCTGATAAAATTGTCAATAAAAATGCTATCGGCATCTTAAAAGATATTTCGGATCAAGTAGAACACAATGGAAATAAACTAAAAGCTCATTTGAATAACGCTGTGAAAATGTCTGAAAAAGCTAATGGATTTCTAGAAAAAGATCTTGCAATCCCTGCAGCAAAATCTTATCAAAATGCATATAAACAAGTTTTATTCGGACTTGAGAAAGCCGGCTATTCAGTTAACACAAAATTCTTTGAATCTACTTCTGACACGGATGGCGACTCTATAACAGATGGAATAGAATTCCTAGAGGGAATGAATCCATTTAAAAAAGATACTGATGGTGATGGATTGCAGGATAATATTGAATATGAGGTTAGATCATTTCTTTCCCCAACAAAATATGATTCTGATCAAAATGGTGTAAGTGATGCAGATGAAGATATCGATGAAGACGAGCTAAGTAATAAAGATGAGCAAGCTTATCAAACTAATTTAATTAAGGGGGATTCAGACCAAGATGGTCTAACTGATGGATTTGAAGTACACCAGTTTGATTCATTACCTAATACACTTGATACAGAAAACGATGGGCTAAGTGATGGAGATGAATATGCACTTAAGACAAATCCGAATGCTAAAGATAGTGACAATAACGGAGTCGAGGATTCAAAAGAACTCTATACACAATCAATTAGTAAATCATTGATTCAACCTGATAAATCAGAAATTAAAAGCGTAGAAGTTGAGTTTAGAGCAAATGATAATATTAATAAAACGACTAGAATTAGTAGCACAAACAATATAAATATAAAAACAACTAAATTACAAGGTATTATTGGTTCTCCTGTAAGCATCAATACGCACTCGAAATTTGAAAAAGCAAGTATTAAGTTTACGTACGATGAAACGAAACTAGGAGACACATTGGAAGATGATCTAGCCATTATTTGGTACAACGCAGATGAAGAAATGTTTGAAAGCCCTCAAGCTGTGTTAAATACACATGAAAATACAATAAGTGTGGAAACTACTCATTTTGGGGAATTTATGGTTGTAGATAAGACAAAATGGTTGGAACTTTGGAGTAGAGAAATAGACTACTCAAAACCCAATGTTATAAATGAAATGCTGTTTCAAAAAAGTACAATGAATACAGGCATAGAAAATTATCAAGCTGAAAGCAACGAGAAATCGAGTGGCATTGTTACTAGCGATGATGACGATGGAGGGACAGATCCAAAAGATTCCGATGGAGATGGCTTATACGACATATATGAAATTGAAGGAATGAAAACACCATACGGTATATTTTACTCAGACCCTAATAAGAAAGACAGTGACGGAGATGGATTAACCGATGGTCAAGAAATGGGGGAATTAAAATCATTTACGATAGAAATTTTTGGCATTAAAATTCATTTTGAAGGTTTCTTTCCAACGAGTTTCCCAGACCGAAAAGATAGTGACGGAGATGGAAAGTTTGATAATGAGGATTTGAGACCCTTATACGCAGATTATTCCGATACAGTAGTGTTTCAGTCAGATAGACCAGAAGGCTATGATGAAAATGGAAATGTAGCGAACGATATGACAACAAATGATTATACAGAAGATGAAATAAAAGACATTAACTGGATGTTCAGACTTCAATTACTTGAATCTTATTTCCCAAGTATACTCTTTTCTGAGTTCAAAGATATGTCGACAAGCTTATTCTCAACGGGTGATATGGAAGATGTTGTTTTAGATATGATTGATCATTTTAAAGATGGAACTGGAAAAGAATATAGAAACCAGACTTTAACTAATGAAGCGAGTGAGCATGCAACAACGAAATCCTATATTGAATTTGTCAAAAATGCCTTAGTTGATGAGCTAAAGAATAATGGAGGGAATTTGACCGCACTTAAGTTTGATAAAAGTACAAAGGATACAAATGAATTTTATAATTTTGTACAGAGAAATGCTAGTTATCCGACATTTAGCACATGGGGTGATCGAATAGGTGGACTTACAATTACAGTAAATGATACTTGGGGAAATACCATCACCGTAAAAAACTATTCTGTAGAGAATAATCACTTTAAAGGAGTTATGCGTGTTCGTTTATATGATCATTTCGGGTTGGATCTGCCAGATGTTGAAAAGGTGTATGTTAACCTAGCAGGATTCCGTTCTTGGTTTGTCTTACAGCATTATGATGATTATGATGGTAAATATAAGCCATTTGTTACTGTAATGGAAATGGATGTACCATTTGAGGGGAATTTAAGTGACTAAGTTTAATTATAAAATGATAGTTTTAATGTTTGTTATATCCATACTTTTATTATACTTAATTGGATGTAATAAGAATGAGGAATCAAGTGGTGAAATAAAGATTTTTGAAATTAACAACACAGAAGAAATCCTTGGTAAAAAGAATGAACAAGATGTGCAGATTAAAAAGCATTTTATGATTCTAAATCCACCAAAAGATCTAAAAAAATTGAAAGAAATAATTGAAAAATACAGTAAGGAACATCCAGTTGATGAAGAAAAGAAAGATATAGAGGGCAAAAATAGGATTTTTGATATGTCCTTTTATAGGGAAAGTAAGGAGTTGCCAAGGGACTGGGAGCCTGATGAAGGTTACATGAATACAGATCGACTAGAACATCATAAGAATGATCTAATTGCATATATAGTTTGGTCAGATGCGAAACCACAAAAAGAATACAATGTATATGATAAAAATAAGGAAGGTCAGATAAATAAAAGGATGCGTTTTATGGAGGATCAGCTATTAAGTGATAAATAATTGATATACTAGTAAATAAGAACTGTAAATTGTGAAATTTGAACTGGAACATTCATTATAGACTGTGGACCGCTATCGTTCATAGCGGTCCTTTATTAATTTTTAATCGATTTAATATCCTCTTTAAACTTATTCCATAAAATTAAGTACTTACCTATAAGACCATTGGAGCAAATAAAATACCCTATAGAATAGACACTTAATAAAAGTCTACTATTATAGGGTATTTATAATCCGCTAGTTTTTAAATGACTTAAGTCTATTCCCTTAACACTGCTCAATCCTATTTTACTATTGCTTTTAATAAATCCTCTTCACAATAAATATATAAACGATCTGTAGAATTTAATTTATACTCTTTTAGCTTTGGAATATTTAATTGTTCATTTATCGCTAACAAAGTAGCTCCTTTTTCAAATAATTGTAGAAAGGCATCTTCATAAGTTTTCCATTCTTTATTAGGCTTTATTACGTGTATATTGCTTCCATCAAACTTTGTATTTAAAAAGTGTCTAAATATTGTTGAAGTTCCAGGGTGTAAAGTTGTCTTAGCGATTAGACGCGAAACAGATTCATATGATAATACAAAATCATCGACATTTACATGCTTAAAATTAACAATATGGCTTTCTTTCGATATTTCAACAATTGTATGAATAGGCATTTTTTTCATAGTTGATAGTGATTCGACTGCAGAAGCGATTAATAGAGTTTTTCCGTCTTTTAAAACACTATCTTCTATTGTAGAATCTGCAAATATACATACCCGTTTTGCCCCAAATATATTTGCGTTTAGTAAAGTGCTTTCGATTGAAGGGTCTCCTTGGATAAAATGAACTTGGGGATGCTCGTAAGGTGATGTTTCTAGATTTTCAATTAATACAATTTTTGCATTCGGTGAAGAATCGAATAGTTCCTCAATAGCATCTCTTGTTTTTTTAGACCAACCAATATAGATAAAGTGATCATGATCCTTATACACAATTCTTCCCTCCAACTTTAAACGATGATATTTTGAAAAGGAATCAACAGTTTTAGATACTAGTAAGCCTATAATACCGACCCCAAATATAAATAAAAACATTCCTAAGCATTTTCCTGCAACAGTTCTTGGAAAGAAATCTCCGTAGCCTACTGTCGTCAAGGTAGTCATTGTCCACCACAAACCATCAAACAAAGTTGGAAAGGTTTGTGGTTCTAAAATATGTATAGTTATTGAACCAAAAGAAACAATTAGAATAGATAGAATTAGAATTGAAACATAATTAAATGATACAAATTTTTTCCATAGTGTAAGGAAGTATAACAAAGATGTTCCTCCTTTTAAAACTGCTAGTAATGTATAAAAAAGTATGTTTATTTTTTAGAAAATAGAAGATATAAACCGATAACAGCAATCAATATTGGCCAATAGTTCTGGAAATAAGAGACCTGTGATTGGAGCGAACTAAGCATTGTTGCAAGCTTTTCATTAAAAAGGAAAAATAAAGACATAATAAATAATAGTAAACCAGGTAATAGCTCACCTTTTCCTTTTTGAGATTGCAGTAACATTCCGATTGAAATGATGAGTGTAAGAACGGACCAATGGTTTGGCCAATTTTGAAAATGTTCGATGGCATAAAAATGAATTCCAAATCCAAGAACGACAATTCCTGGGAATACATAATGAGTTTCTCTTCCTTTAAAAGCTTGAACGAGAAGTGCAATACCAGTAATCATGATCGGAGTCGTCCAAAATGTGAAAATTTGTAAAGCTGGGACTTGCCATTTTGAAATAAGATAATAAATGCCAAAGCCAATTAATAGGATTCCAATAAATAATCGATTTTTTTTCATAGCAACTCCTGTTTAACATTATTTGTAATCACTTTTATTATAAAATTATTGTATAATAAAATTTGTGTACATTTACTAGTATAAATCGGATTAAAAATTCTACAAAATATTACATTTATGATAGCATATTGAAGTAGAACATAGATATGATATTTTGCTAAGCAAAGATAGATATAAAACACAAGTTTGTACAAAGTTTTTTAGGGGGGCTTTAGGGCATGCACATCATTACAATAGGGATTAATTATAAAACTGCCCCAGTTGAAGTGCGAGAAAGGGTAGCGTTTGCTCCAAATGAACTACAGGACGCAATGAACTCATTAAAAAAAGAAAAAAGCATTTTGGAAAACATTATTGTTTCTACTTGTAATCGTACGGAGATTTATGCAGTTGTCGATCAAGTTCATACTGGTCAATATTATATGAAACGCTTTTTATTACAACGTTTTGACTTAAAAGACGAGGAATTATCACCATATTTAATCATTAAAACTGGAAATGATGCAATTAATCATTTATTCACTGTAGCAAGTGGTTTAGATTCAATGGTAATTGGTGAGACTCAGATTCTTGGACAAGTAAAAGATAGTTATTTACTTGCTCAAGAGAATCAGGTAATTGGTACGATTTTTAATCAATTATTTAAGCAAGCAATTACATTTGCAAAAAAAGTTCACTCAGAAACTGGAATCGGTGAAAATGCTGTATCTGTAAGTTATGCTGCTGTAGAGTTATCAAAAAAGATTTTTAGCAATTTAAAAGGCTGCAATGTACTGATTGTTGGAGCAGGAAAAATGAGTAATTTAGCTTTACAAAACTTGTATTCTCAAGGTGTAGGAAAAGTTACGGTTATTAACAGAACTGTTGAAAATGCTGTTAGACTTGCAGACCAATTTAATGGAATCGGAAAAGGGTTAGAATCACTTGAAAATGCTTTAAAAGAAGCAGATATCGTTATTAGTTCAACTGGATCAAAAGAATACGTGATTACGGAAAAAATGATTCGTCGAATTGAAAAATCAAGAAAAGGTAACCCACTATTCTTAGTTGATATCGCTGTTCCAAGAGATATTGAACCATCAATTCATCATATTGATAGTGCATTCTTGTATGATATTGATGATCTTCAAGGAATTGTTGCAGAGAATTTAGCAGAACGTGAACGTGAGGCAGTAAAAATTAAGAAGGCAATATCTGAAGAAATTGATATTTTTCAATCTTGGTTATCAATGCTAGGTGTTGTTCCTGTAATCTCTGCATTACGTGAAAAGGCGTTAGATATTCAAGCAGATACAATGAGTAGTCTAGAAAGAAAACTTCCTCATTTATCTGAAAGAGATTTAAAAATTATCCAAAAGCACACAAAAAGTATCGTAAATCAACTTTTACGAGATCCAATTATGAAAGCAAAAGAAATGGGTACATCTAAACACTCAGAAGCACAAATTGCCCTTTTTAAAGAAATATTTAGTCTAGATGAAATTTTACAAGAATCTAAAGATGAAAAACACATGCAAACTAATCAAGAAAAAGAGACTATTTCTTTAAAACAAAACTTAGGTTTTTTATGAGGTTTAGCTAGTGGCGCTTTTGGAAAGTAGTTTTATCTATCACTTATTAATCTTATTGTTTGCATGGAGTATCGTTTTTTCTTTTATAGATTTTATAGATACAAATAGGATGGCAAGTCGGGTAGCATTTTATTTGCTAGCAATTGTTTGGGTGTTTTCTTCTGTTTTAATGATTTACACCATTAGCCAATACAGTTTATATTCCTTTTTTACTTCCAGGGAAGGACTATATATTTATGTATGGATTATAATATCACTATCATTGTTTATTAATTGGGTAGTAAAACTAGAGTACTTAGTTTTCTTTACAAATGTTGTTTCATTTTTAGTATTTTCATTATCAATTTTAATTCCGAAGGCGGGTAAAACAGCTACATTAGTCGATCAGTTAAAATCGGAGTTATTATATATCCATATTGGACTTGCTTTCTTAGCATACGGTGCATTTACCCTGTCCTTTATTTTTTCGGTTATGTACATTTTTCAATATGTTTTATTAAAAAAGAAGAAATGGTCTACACATTTAAAGAAATTGGGGAGTTTAGGTAAGTTGGAAAAAATGTTTATTACATTTAACTTATTTGGAGTTCCACTAATGCTAACTTCCCTTATTTTAGGTGTTATTTGGGCAAGTATTAGATTACACACATTTGTTTGGTATGATATGAAAGTAATTGGCTCATTTTTCGTTTTAATCATGTATAGTACATTTATGTATTTAAAGGTAAGCAACCGTTTCTATGGCAAATCTCTTTGCATATTTAACATCTGTTGCTTCTTAGTTTTGTTCGGAAATTATGTTGTTTCAAATCTATATTCAAAGTTTCATTTATGGAGTACGTAAGGAGATGTAACAATGCGTAAAATTATAGTTGGTACAAGAAGAAGTAAACTAGCATTAACACAAACGAAATGGTTTGTAGAGAAATTAAAAGAAGTAGCTCCAGATTATGAATTTGAGTTAAAGGAAATCGTTACAAAAGGTGATGTAATACTTGATGTAACCCTTTCAAAGGTTGGAGGAAAAGGTTTATTCGTTAAAGAAATTGAACATGCAATGTTAACGAGTGAAATTGATTTAGCTGTACATAGTATGAAGGATATGCCAGCTATTTTACCTGAAGGTTTAATGATTGGATGTACTCCAAAACGAGTTGATCCTAGAGATGCACTACTTTCAAATAGTGGAAAAGGTTTAATGGAACTTGAAGAAGGTTCAATTGTCGGTACAAGTAGTTTAAGAAGAAGTGCTCAAATTAAAGCAGTTCGTCCTGATCTACAAATCAAATGGATTCGTGGAAATATCGATACACGTATTCAAAAGCTTAAGGATAATGAATACGATGCGATTATTCTTGCAGCAGCTGGTTTAACAAGAATGGGTTGGGCTGAAGAAAGTATAACTGAATACATTGACGAAACAATCTGTGTACCAGCAGTGGGTCAAGGTTCACTTGCTATCGAATGTCGTGAAAATGATACTGAAATCCGTGAATTACTAAATAGACTGAATGATGAATTAACATATACAACTGTAGAAGCAGAACGTGTATTTCTTCATAAAATGGAAGGTGGTTGCCAAGTTCCTATTGCTGGATTTGCAACAATCGATGACAAAGATGAAATCTCGTTAACTGCATTAGTAGCTAAACCAGATGGAACAATCATCTTAAAAGAAACTGTTAAAGGTACTGATCCAACTGAAATTGGTGAAAAAGCTGCAAATCTATTAATTGAACGTGGAGCAAAGGATATTATTGATTCTGTAAAAGAGGCTGCGGATGAATAATTCCTTAAATGGAATGAAAATATTAGTGACAAGGGCAGAGCAACAAGCTGATGAATTCAATCAATTAATTCATCAGTTTGGTGGATGTCCTATTAATCTTCCACTTCAAAAAATAGTTAAAAGTGATATTTCAATTAATGAATTGGGAAAATTAGTTCTTGATTCAGAATGGATTTTATTCACAAGTGTTAATTCAGTAAATTACTTTGTGCAAAGTATTACAAAGGATCTTAAACAAAAAATTCTTCAAAAAAAAATTGGTGCTGTCGGAGAAAAAACAAAGAACCGATTAATTGAAGAAGGATTTGAAGTAGCTTTCCTTCCAAGTCAATTTACTGGTAAAACATTTGCTTCTGAGTTAAGTTACATAGTAGAAAAAGGAACAAAATTTTTATTTTTACGTGGCTCTTTAGCGAGTGATAACGTACCAAAAATACTAGGAGAAAATGGTCATATAGTTAACTTATTAACTGTTTATGAGACCATTGCAAATCTAGGTATTAAAGATGAACTGTTAAATTTATTAATAAATAATAAGCTAGATGTGATTTCATTTTTGAATCCATTTAGTGTAGAACAGTTTTGTTATTTGATTGGAAATGCAATTAGTTTGGAAGATTTAAAAAACATTCAAATTGCTTGTATTGGTGAAGTTACCGCACAAAAAGCTAGAGAAAAAGGTTTGAATAATATTATTGTTCCTAGTAAATTTACAACAGAGGCTTTAATTAAAAAAATAGTAGATGATGTGGATTAATCAGATCGTCTTTAAAAAGAAGGAGAAAAAAATGACTTATTCTATTCCGTTTGATCGTCACCGTCGTTTAAGAAGTACACAAGCATTACGCTCTATGGTTAGAGAGACTCATTTACATAAAGAAGATTTTATTTATCCTCTTTTTGTTGTTGAAGGACAAGGAGTAAAAAATCCTATTAGTTCAATGCCAGGTGTATTTCAATTTTCGTTAGATGAATTAAAAAAAGAAATGGATGAAATTGTATCATTAGGTATAAAATCTGTCATATTCTTTGGTATTCCTGATGTAAAAGACGCAGTTGGTTCTGAAGCGTACTGTGCAACTGGAATCGTTCAACGTGCGATTTCACAAACGAAAGAACAATATCCTGAAATGATTGTTATTGCAGATACATGTTTATGTGAGTATACGGATCATGGACATTGTGGAGTTTTAGAAGATGGGTATGTTAATAACGATGAATCGTTAATACTATTAGCAAAAACAGCAGTAAGCCAAGCACAGGCTGGCGCAGATATTATTGCTCCTTCAAATATGATGGATGGATTCGTAGCAACAATTCGTCATGCGTTAGATGAAGCTGGATTTGATAATATTCCAATTATGTCATACGCAGTAAAATATGCTTCAGCATTTTATGGACCATTCCGTGAGGCAGCTCAAAGTGCTCCAGGACAAGGTGATCGTAAGGCATATCAAATGGACCCTGCAAATCGTTTAGAAGCATTCCGTGAAGCAGAATCAGATACAGTTGAAGGTGCAGATTTCTTAATCATTAAACCAGCTCTTTCATATTTAGATATCATTCGTGATATCAGAAATAACTATCACCAACCAATTGTTGCTTATAATGTTAGTGGAGAATATGCAATGGTTAAAGCTGCTGCATTGAATGGTTGGATTGAAGAAGAAAAGGTTGTAATGGAAAAATTAATTAGTATGAAACGTGCTGGTGCAGATATGATTATGACTTATCATGCTAAAGATGCTTGCAGATGGTTATCAGAAGGGAAGTAATAATAAATGAGATCATATAACAAGTCAATTGAAGCTTTTGAAGAGGCAAAACAAGTACTTCCTGGTGGAGTGAATAGTCCGGTACGTGCTTTTAAAAGTGTTAATATGTCACCAATTTTTATGAGTCATGGAAAAGGTTCTAAAATATATGATATTGACGGAAATGAGTATATTGATTATGTACTATCATGGGGGCCTCTAATTTTAGGTCACTCAAATGAGCGTGTAGTTGAAGGCTTAAAGCGAACAGCAGAAACTGGAACTAGCTTTGGGGCACCAACACTAAAAGAAACAGAATTAGCTAAACTTGTTATCGAAAGAGTGCCTTCGATTGAAGTTGTTCGAATGGTTAACTCAGGAACAGAAGCGACAATGAGTGCTTTACGTCTTGCTCGCGGATTTACTGGTCGAAACAAAATCTTAAAATTTGAAGGATGCTACCACGGACATGGTGATTCTTTATTAATTAAAGCAGGTTCTGGTGTAGCTACACTTGGATTACCAGATAGCCCTGGTGTACCTGAAGGTGTTGCATCAAATACAATCACTGTTCCTTATAATGATTTAGAAAGTATAAGATATGCTTTTGAACAATATGGAGATGACCTAGCAGCGGTTATTGTTGAGCCGGTTGCAGGTAATATGGGTGTTGTTCCACCAGTTGAAGGTTTCTTAGAAGGCTTAAGAGAAATTACGACTCAATATAGTACATTATTGATTTTTGATGAAGTTATGACTGGCTTCCGTGTAGGATATAATTGTGCTCAAGGTCATTTTGGTGTAACACCTGATATCACTTGCTTAGGAAAAGTTATCGGTGGAGGTTTACCAGTAGGTGCATATGGTGGTAAAGCTGAAATCATGAATCAAATTGCTCCAAGTGGCCCAATTTATCAAGCTGGAACTCTTTCAGGAAATCCTTTAGCGATGACGGCTGGTTACGAAACATTAAGTCAGCTATCTAAAGAAGATTATGTAGAATTTAACCGTAAAGCTGATTTACTAGAAGCTGGTTATAAAGCTGCAGCTGAAAAATACAATATTCCACATTGTATTAATCGTGCAGGTTCAATGGTCGGATTCTTCTTTACAAACGAAAAAGTTGAAAATTACGAAGCAGCAAAAACTTCTAATCTAGAAATGTTTGCGAAATACTATCAACTAATGGCTGAACAAGGTGTTTTCTTACCACCATCACAATTTGAGGGTCTATTCCTATCAACTTCACATACAGACGAAGATATTCAAAAAACGATTGCAGCTGCTGAATACGCATTTTCGCAATTAGCTTAATTTTAAGGTGGTGTCCTATTTTTAGGGCACCATTTTTTGTTTAGAAAAAGAGTTGGTAAAGCTTCAGTAGATCGATTGTAGAGAAAAATAGAGAAGTTCAAGCTGCAAATACAGTTAGAGGAGAATTGCAAATAAGATGCCAATCTATGCAAAAATAGATAAGGAGAAACTACAAAAAAAGTAAACTGCAAATAAAATCAGGAAATCGCAATTAAAAATGGCATAATCGCAAATAAAAACAGAGAATCGCAAATATTATTAGCAAAGCTGCAATTAAAATCCCAAGAATCGCAATTAACATTTAAAATTACCCATACCAGTTAAGGTATAGTGACCAAAAAAACTATACAAAAGTAGATATTTTCGAATAGAAACCTATAGATATTGTTAAATATTGTACTAAACAATTCAATATCGAAGAAAAAACTAATATATATGATCGAGCGAATGAAAAAGACCCTCAAGTTCTCCAACTACTAATTAGTAAATAATTTCAACGACATAGTTGCCCATTTTTTTCTTCAGTTTTTTCTGATACTATTCGTCCAATACTTCCTAAATGCCACTTTTGATTTATCTTTTTTCTATTCCCTTATCACTGTTTTTCTTTAATCCTGCGATTATTAAACCTTTCTTAATATAAAAAAACAATCTTTTCTTCATAAATTTTTCGTTTCTTTCATAAAAATGTAATGTTATAGACCAAATTAGGCGATGAGAGGAGGACATTAAGGTGTCTTCAGAAAATCAAACAAATATTCGCTTTTCATTGAAAGAAACTGTCTGGTTCCAAAAAGGACAGGAAGTTAAAGAGGTAAGGTCACTCTCGTTAAATCCAGACATTACTATACAGCAATTTGAAGAATATGTTCAAGTGAAGGGTGTCTTAACCTTAGAAGGTAATTACACACCTGATTTATCGAATCAAGGTGATTATTACTCATTAAGAGAATTAGCACCTTCAAGAATGATTGAAAATGTAATCGTTCTTGAAGATGGAAGTTGTGAAATGAATCATCAGTTCCCTGTAGATATTTCAATACCATTAACTAGGATTACTGATCTTGAAAATCTTTTTGTTTCCGTAGAGACATTTGATTATCAATTAGCTGAAAAAGGTAGTATTCAAATTGCTGCTGATTTATGTATTTCTGGTCTACATGACCATAATAGAGCAGTAGAAACTTATCAAGAACAAAGAGGGTATGAGCAATATAATAGTTACCCATTCGAAAATGAATATCGCTCAAATAATGAAGGAAATGCAGGATATGAGTATCAAGAAGAAAGAGAACAAGAAGAACAATTCCAGTTCTTTCATCAACCAGCTTCGGAACAGGAAACAAGTGAACAAGATAATCTTTACGGCAGTGATTGGATTCAATCACTTGAAGAGAATGATGAGCAAGAAGAACAAGACACTTATCCTGGGCAACCTACTTACTTAGAGGTTTTTCAGCCTGAAGAAGTAGTGGAAGATCGAGTCGAAGCAGTTGAAAATGAAAATGAAGTGGAGCATTATTATGAGTTAGAAGAAAGCAACGAACAAAGTTACGAAGAGGAACAACAAGTAGAAGAAGATTCTAATGTTGAAATTATGGCCCAGTCAGAGCAATCAGAGCAGTTAGAAGAACAATCAGAGGCTCAAGAGGAAGAAGAATATGAAGAAGTATTTAGGGGCTTTAATATATCAGCTGAAGCAATGGAGCCGCAAGCAATGGAACCACAAGCAATGGAACCACAAGCAGTGGATACACCCCCGAGCTTCTTAATAAATAATGATGATGTAGAAGCTAGTCAAAGTGAAAATGATGCACAGGTATCTAACAATGAAAATAATACGTATAATGAGCGACCTAGTTTCTTGAATAATGATTTTAATGTACACAGTTATTTAAACAATTCATTAAATAGTAGACCTAGCTTCTTAGATAATGATTTTAGCACTTTGCAAAATGCTAATAATGAAAACAATGCACAAAAAGAAATAGAAAAATATGAAGAACTATATAATCGAACTTTAGAGCAAAACTATCAACCATATGTTAACCAACAATATCAACAAGCACCATTTGCATATAGTCAAAATCAGCAGCAGCAATTCTATCAAAATCCATTCCCTCAAGTAAATCAAGAAAATAATTTCGAGAATCCAAATGATGCACGTCAAACACCACCTTATTATGCGGATTATTATCAAGCTCAAGTGGAGCAGCAAGAAGCACCACCTGAATTACCAAAAGTAGAAATAAAAGCTGAACCAGTTGTAAACAAGGAAGTTAAAGAAGAAGTAAGCGAAGCAAGAAGCGTTAAAAGTGACAATCTACTTTCAAGTTTGTTTACTGGCGAAGGAAGAGAAGATTCTTATACTAAATTAAAATTATATTTAGCTCAAAATGGAGATACAATTGAATCTGTAGCTAAAAAATATAACCTACAAACTCAGCAGTTGAATCGTGTTAATAACTTGAATGATGAATTTTTATCGGAAGGGCAAATCATTTATATACCTGTAACTGCTATAAAACAATAACAATATGGTGAGAGCTTTGTATTAGTTAAGACACTTGTCTACTAATGCAAGGCTTTTACGCATTTAGAAAGTGAGAGTGACGCATCTTGTATAGAAAACCTAAAGATGAAATAAGCGTCATTTTAGCACAGTATCATATTGTACCAAATTATTTTGAAACTGTTGGTAAAGTAGTTAAGATCTATACGAATCAAGGTGTATTCGCACTAAAAGAGGCAAATGTGAATCGAGTTTATAGAAATAATTTGATTGATAATGTTCGTTCTTTACAAGATAAAGGCTTTCGGAATGTTGTACCAATTTATCATACCCAGAGCGGAGATTATATTGTTGAATTTAATACGAAGCATTACTATTTAATGCCGTGGATTGAAAGTGTTGATGAAAAGTCAGATGAGAACTTACATTTTCAACGAATGTTTACTTCACTAGGTAAGATGCACAACAGTACACAAAAAGAAAAAAAGGTAGATAAAGATCAATTACAAATCCATTATGATACGTTAACAAAAAGATGGAGTAAAGATAAAGATGTATTGGAAAATTTCATTGAGGCTGCGGAAGATAATTGGTATATGTCACCTTATGAACTAAGCTATTGTACGTATTTTCATAAAATATTAAGTGCACATCAATTTGCTAAGGGACAGTTAGATGAATGGTTTAAAAAAATGAAGGAAACTGAAAATACTAGAGTTGTCATGAACCATGGAAATTTATCTATTTCTCACTTTCTTGTAAATAAAAGAGGTGAAGGTGTCTTTATCAATCTAGAAAATGCACAAGAAACTACACCAATTCAAGATTTAACGAACTATTATAAGAATTCTTTTAAGACATATCCTATTCAGCAATCTGATCGTAATAATTGGCTTAAAATGTATGAAAAGAATTTTTCATTAAGAGAAGAGGAAAGAATGTTATTTTTAAGCTATATGGCATATCCAACGCAATTTTCTTCCAAAATTTCTAAATATTTAAAGCGATCCGGGGTTAATAATGAAAAAGACAATGTAAGAGATTTATTAAATGCATACTGGCATATGATTAATATTGAATATTTTGTCTCTAAAATACAAGAGGATATTGAAGCGGAGAAATCTATAGATGGTTTATAAGTTCAAACTGCATAATTAAGAAAGAAAAAACATCTATCCGAAAAATGTAACACTGCATTAATGTTAGCAACATGGATAGATGTTTTTTATGTTTATTATTTTACATGACGTTTAATTGCATTTACTACACTTTTTCGTACAAAATCCTTGTCCGTAATATGATCCTTTGAAAAAGAGATTCGAACATTATTTTCATCAGTTCCAAATAACTTAGAAAACTTACTAGTTGTTTCTTTTTGTTTTTGATTAAGTTGAAGGATTAAGTCGACTGTTTTGTCAAAGCTTAAATAGTTAACTTCAATCTCCTCTAATTTTCCACGAAATTCGCCATTCATTGGGTAAAATTCAAATTCTTGAATAATTTTTCCATATTTCTTTTTGTTTTCACTATCTCTTAATACAAATCCTTCTTCTTGAAGTGACTGGATTACCGTTTTTAAGCCAACTGAAGGAACTACTTGAACTCCATCAGCATCATATTGGTCAACAGCTTTTTCTATTTCTAAATGAGTTTTAATCCAAATATGGGATTTGTGAAGTGATACTGGTGTATTTTCAGATAAGGTGAAAAAGAAAGGAATAACAACTTCTTCATTAGCATTTATTATACGATCAACTGATACGATAAATTTTTGTAAAGTACCATTCTTATTAATAATCTTATCATTTGATTCAACTTGATATTCGGTCATTACATGTAAAAAGACGGAATCTAGTTCTTGTTTAACTCGACCACCTTTTATATATAATTCACCTTTTACTCGTTCACCAGCTTGATATTCTGTTTTTTCAAGCTTTGTATCGATTCTCGTTCCACCTATTCCGAGAACACGAGCTAATGTATTTTTAAATAAACCCATGAATATCCCCCTAAAAATTATATCTACATACTATATAATTATCGCATAATTAAATAAGTACTAGTATATCAGAATGTTAAATAATCATTACAATTATTTTTCGTATTTTTTTTATGTATTAAAAAATGTGGTACTATATTGACACTTATTGAATAATCTAGAAAGAAATTAGAAATAATGTTGACTAAGCTTAAGTAAATTTTGTAGACTATTACATATATTCATAATGAAATGCAATGATAGGGAAGAGTACAACGAACTAGTTCTTCAGAGAGGAAACCATTTGGTGGGAGGTTTCTAGAAAATAGAGTTGGAATGTCGCCCTTGAGCAGTGACTTCGAAAGCTTTTGGTGATTAGAAGTTAACGGATGATCCGTTATCTTTTTTAAGTGTGTCAGTTAAACACAAGTTTTTTCTGACAAAAAAAGGTGGTACCGCGAATTCAACTCCATTCGTCCTTTTCAAGGATGAGTGGAGTTTTTTTATTTTTCAATAATTATTTGAGGAGATGAATCCGAATGGAAATTACAAAAAAATCATTACCAACAAAATATGATCCGAATTTAGTTGAAAAAGATCGTTACCAATTTTGGTTAGATGGGAAATTCTTTGAAGCACAAGTGGAATCAGAAAAGCCGAAATATACAATCGTAATTCCTCCACCAAACGTAACTGGAAAATTACACTTAGGTCATGCTTGGGATACAACTTTACAAGATATCTTAACTCGTACTAAAAGAATGCAAGGTTATGATGTACTTTATTTACCTGGTATGGACCATGCTGGTATTGCTACACAGGCAAAGGTTGAAGCGAAATTACGAGAAGAAGGCTTATCAAGATATGATTTAGGACGTGAGAAATTCCTAGAAAAAGCTTGGGAGTGGAAAGAAGAATATGCTTCTCACATTCGTTCTCAATGGGAAAAAATCGGTTTAGGTTTAGATTACACTCGTGAACGATTCACATTAGATGAGGGTCTATCTGATGCAGTAAAAGAAGTATTCGTTAAGCTATACAACAAAGGATTAATCTATCGTGGTGAATATATCATCAACTGGGATCCAGCAACAAAAACAGCTTTATCAGATATCGAAGTTATTTATAAGGATGTTCAAGGTGCATTCTACCATATGCAATATCCTTTAACAGACGGAACTGGAAACATTCAAATTGCAACTACTCGTCCTGAAACAATGCTTGGGGATACTGCAATTGCAGTTCACCCAGAAGACGAAAGATATAAATCAATGGTTGGTAAAACAGTTACACTTCCTATCGTTAATCGTGAAATTCCAATTATTGCTGACGATTATGTTGATATGGAATTTGGTACTGGAGTTGTAAAAATTACTCCTGCCCATGACCCTAATGATTTTGAAGTTGGAAACCGTCATGACTTACCTCGCATTCTTGTAATGAATGAAGATGGTACGATGAATGAAAAAGCAGGAAAATACAATGGTATGGATCGCTTTGAATGCCGTAAACAAATCGTTAAAGATTTACAAGAAATGGGTGTTCTTGTTGAAATCGAAGAACATATGCATTCTGTAGGTCATAGTGAACGTAGCGGAGCGGTTGTTGAGCCATATTTATCAACTCAATGGTTTGTTAAAATGCAACCACTAGCTGATGCTGCAGTAGCATTACAAAATTCTGATGATAGCGTAAAATTTGTACCGGATCGTTTTGAAAAAACGTATCTACGTTGGATGGAAAATATCCGCGACTGGTGTATTTCACGCCAATTATGGTGGGGACATCGTATTCCAGCTTGGTATCATAAAGAAACTGGTGAGATTTATGTAAATCAAGAGCCACCAGCTGATATTGAAAATTGGAATCAAGATAACGATGTTTTAGATACTTGGTTCAGTTCAGCATTATGGCCATTCTCAACTTTAGGTTGGCCAAATGAAGAAAGTAAGGATTTCCAAGCTTACTTCCCAACGAATGTATTAGTAACGGGTTATGATATTATTTTCTTCTGGGTATCACGAATGATTTTCCAAGGAATCGAATTTACTGGTAAACGTCCATTTAACGATGTTTTAATTCATGGCTTAGTACGTGACGAGCAAGGACGTAAAATGAGTAAGTCACTTGGTAACGGTGTTGACCCAATGGATGTTATTGAGAAATATGGAGCAGATTCATTACGTTACTTCTTAACAACAGGAAGTTCACCAGGCCAAGATTTACGTTTCAGTATTGAGAAAGTTGAAGCTACTTGGAACTTTGTAAACAAAATTTGGAATGCATCACGTTTTGCTTTAATGAATATGGAAGGCTTCACATATGAAAATATTGATTTAACGAAAGAAAAGTCTGTTGCTGATGAATGGATTTTAACTCGTTTAAATGAAACGATTGAAAGTGTAACAGCTTTAATCGATCGTTATGAATTTGGTGAAGTTGGCCGTGTACTTTATAACTTCATTTGGGACGATGTTTGTGATTGGTATATTGAAATGGCAAAGATTCCTTTATACGGTGACAATGAAGATGCAAAAAATATGACTCGTTCAGTTCTTGCACACGTATTAGAAAGTACAATGAAGCTTTTACATCCATTTATGCCTTTCGTTACTGAAGAAATTTGGCAATCTCTACCACACCAAGGTGAGTCTATTACAGTTTCTGCTTGGCCAACAGTTAGAGAAGAATTAACAAATAAAGAAGCTTCTGAAACGATGAAAATATTAGTTGAGTTAATTCGTTCAGTTCGTAATATTCGTGCAGAAGTAAACACACCAATGAGCAAAAAAGTTCAACTAATGATCTCTGCAAAGGATGAAACGATTGCAGCTGCATTAGAAGAAAATCGTTCATATATTGAGCGCTTCTGTAATCCAGAAGAATTAACAATTTCTACTAACTTAACCGCACCAGAAAAATCTATGTCAGCAGTTATTAGTGGGGCTGAGCTTTATCTTCCTCTAGAAGGCTTAATTAATCTTGAAGAAGAGAAAAAACGTTTAGAGAAAGAATTAGAAAAATGGTCTAGTGAAGTTGAACGAGTTCAAAAGAAATTAAGCAACCAAGGATTTGTAGCGAAAGCTCCTGCAGCAGTTATTGAAGAAGAGCGTCGTAAAGAAAAAGATTATCTTGAAAAACAAGAATCTGTAAGAGCTCGAATTGCAGAACTAAGTAAATAAGTAGTTTAAGTAAGCGATCTGCAATAAAAGTTAATAAAATAAAAACGACGAATTGAGTTAATGATTCGTCGTTTTTTACTATAAAGGTAGGGTTAAGATGGTTAATACATATGAGGAAGCACTGAAATGGATGTATAACAGAACAAAATTTGGCATTGTACCTGGCCTACAAAGAATGGAAGAAATGCTAGTTAGATTAGGAAATCCTCAGCTAAGTGTCAAAGCAATTCATGTCGCAGGAACGAATGGAAAAGGCTCTACTATTACTTTTCTTCAAAGTATTTTATTAGATGCCAGGTATACTGTAGGAACTTTTACATCACCATATATATTAGATTATCGTGAACAAATTATGTTCTGCGGTGAAATGATCAGTGAACAAGAATTTATTCAACTAGTAAACTGTATGATTCCAGTTGTTGAAGAAGTTGAACAGTTACCTTGTGGTGCTCCAACTGAATTTGAAATCATCACAGCAATGGCTTTTTACTTTTTCGGTAAAATAAAAGAACATGATATATTTTTGGTAGAAGCTGGTTTAGGTGGGTTAGAGGATTGCACTAATGTAATGACACCTCTAATTAGTATTATTACGAGTATTGGCCATGATCATCAACAAATTCTTGGTGAAACAATAGAAGAAATCACTAAGCATAAGGCAGGGATTATTAAAAAAGGAATTCCAATTGTTACAGCAGAATTGAAAGAAAAAGCTTTAACAATTATTCAAAATGCTGCAATCAAAAATGAAGCTGATTATTTTGAATATGATAAGCATTTTTTTGCTTTTCCTTTGAAAGATTCACTTTATGAGAAATTTAATTACGAAGGCAATGACAGGGTAATTGAAAACATTGAGTTATCAATGCTTGGGCATCATCAAATTAGGAATGCTTCTTGCGCAATCTGTGTTGTTCATTTATTACAAAATAAATATGGAATGAATATAAGTGAAGATCATATCAAAAGAGGATTAAAAATAGCTCAAAAAGCAGGTAGATTAGAACTAATAGCTTCTAATCCTGTTATTTATATTGATGGCGCACATAATGTTGAAGGAATTAAAAGTTTAGTGGAGACGATGAATAACCGTTTTCTTGATAAGGAAATAAAGATTCTGTTCTCTGCCTTAAAAGATAAAAATGCCCGAGAGATGTTAAAAGAATTACGAGAAATAACAAATAATATTGTAATGACAACTTTTGATTTTCCTAGAGCGATGAATAAAGACGAATTAATTTCGAATGCTAATACACTTAATATAAAATTTGAAAGTGATTTATCTATTGCAATAGATAAGAATATAAAGGATATACAGGAAAACGAGATATTGTTAATAACCGGTTCTTTATATTTTATTTCAGTAGTGAGAAGATATTTGCTAAAAAAATTCGCTTAGAATTGTAAAGGAGGGCCCATAATCTTGATTAGTAAGCATAGTAATAGGTTGATTTGGGTCGCATGGATTATTCTAATGCCTATCATATTTTATTATGCTAATATGGTTAGCCCTCTTAGACATATAGACCGTTCAAATTTTTTGATTATAATCGCGTTATTTCTAATTGTAGCGAATATGCCGATTAAAATTAATGATGCTACATTTTCTTTTATTTTCGGAATCTCAATATTGGTTTTTTTATCTTATGGTTTAGTAGCAGAACTTTTAATAAGTCAATTAGCCTATTCGATTCTGTATATAAGATTAAGTATTACAAAAAATACTCTCTACCGAATGCCGCTTAATTCGTTAATGTTTTCATTATGTTCTATTGGAAGTGCGCTACTTTATTATTTAGTTGGGGGAAAGATTGAACCTATTGGAACTAAAGAAATATTGAATAGCTTAATTCCAATCCTCATTTACACACTTGCATCTTTTGGGATTAATCAAATCGTTATTTATTTTATTACGATTTATTTGTATAAAAGAGAAATGAAATTGATTAATAGGGAATTTAAGTGGGATTTGTTTATTTATCTATTAATGTATCCAATCGGAATAAGTCTTTATTTAATGTTAGAGACAAAAGGATATATTACGATAATTTACATAACTATTTACTATATTATTTTAATGATTATTTTAAACTCTTTATCCTCTGCTTTAAATATGAACAAATATTTAAAAAAAACGATGAAAATAAGTCAAAAATTGTCACAAAGAATGGAAGAAGAGAAAGTAATCGATGAGTTTTTTGAACAACTAACTACTTTAATTCCAGTTTCATATGGAAATTTATTTATAGTAGAAGATCAATCCCTTAAATTAAAAAGATATTTTCAAAATAAATGTGATGAAAAAATATTTAGTTGTCCTTACTTTGATACGCTGGAAGGTTCAATATCTAAAAAAGTTTTTTTTGAAAAAAGAAGATATTGTTTTAACAGACGATCACAATGGTACACCAATGATCATTTGAAATTTTTAGAAGCAGAAAGTTTATTATCTATCCCAATTATAAAAAATAAAGAAGTAGTTGGTGTACTCACTATTGCATCAGAACAAAAAAATGCTTTTAAAAAATACCAAGTAGTTCTAATCGAAATACTTGCTTTATACCTCGCAATTGCCGTTGAAAATGCAAGGTTTTACTTACAGACAAAAATCAAAAGTGAAACTGATTCTTTAACAGGTTTATATAATTTTGAATATCTCGAATCTAAAATTAAAGATGAATTTGAACGGTTGAAAACGTTCAAGATAAAGTCGATTTCATTACTTCTAATTGATTTAGATTATTTTAAAAGAGTGAATGACCAATACGGACATCAAGCAGGTAATGAAGTATTAATTGAAGTTACAAGACGGATTAAAATGGTAGTGAAACAAAGTGGTTTAGTTGCTCGCTTTGGTGGAGAAGAATTTTCAGTACTTCTTGTAGATCATAGTGAAAGAGAAACATATGATTTAGCAGAAGAAATTAGAAAATCGCTCGAAACTATTCCATTTTACATAACAAATCATATGACTAACGAAGATCAACAGATTAAATTAACAGTAACAGCAAGTATAGGTGCAGCAGTTGCACCATTTGTGGCGAGAGAACCGTCAGACTTAATTCGATGTGCAGACAGAGCTATGTATTCAAAAGCAAAAAATGCTGGAAGAAATAAAGTGGCAATGTATAGCAAATAACCACCGGTAATCCTACGGTGGTTATTTATTTATGTAGATAAAAAATGGGCAAGTTTTTGTAATTTTTTGTTGCACGATACCTGTTTGTCCTCGACAAATGTCGGCGTGTTTTTCTGGAATTATATGTTAGTATTTTTTTACGTTTTAAAATAAAGTAATAGGAGGATTCATATGGACAAGTCCTCAAAGATATCAATTAAAATTAATGGCGAGGAAAAAGCGTTTGAAGAAGGTGCCGTGACTTCCCAGGATCAGAAAGAGGAGAAGAACGGGGAATTTGGATGGGTTTTACCTACTCCTGATGGGTTAGGGAAAAAAGTAATCGTGTTAGATGATGTTAAAAAGAAGAAAAAGATTAAGCCAGAGCAAAAGGTGAAGGAGAAAAAGAAGATTACTTTTTTCACAAAGAAGTCACCTTCGAAAAGTATTATTATTTCTATTATAGGTGCAAGTTTAATAGGATTATGTTTTGGGTTTGTATTTTTAGGGATATTTAAACAATCAAAGCCAGAGGCACTTAACCCAACTAAAAATAGTGTATCGGTTTCTGGTACGGCAAGTAATCAAGTACAAATGAAGATTCCAGCAGTGAAGTTTGATCTCGCACAAGTTGGAATGTATAAAAGTATGGAATCAGCGAAGAAAAATGAAAAAGAAGTATCTACAAATGGCTTTACCCCTGTCATTTATGAAAAAAATAATAATTTTTTCGTCGTTATTGCTTTAAGTGGGAAAGATAGCACGTTTCTAGCAGATGAAGTTAAGAAAAAATTAAAAAGTACTTATTTAAAAGAAGAAACAATTGGTGGTCAAGTTTACAAAGGCCCAAAACAATCAGTAGATATGTATAAAGCTGAAGTGGAAACATTTAATTTTATGTTATCGTATTTAACAGATCAAAACTTTAATAATGAAAAACAGCTTGAACAAATAAGCTCAACGATGTTAATTTTGAGTAAGCAAAAAGATTATATTAAAAATAAGCAATTACTAAATGGACTTAAGCATTTACAAAACATCGAAAAAGTTATGTCCTCAAGTAATAAGCAAAATCTAAATAAAGTAACCCAATCTGTCCAATATGACATGTTATCCTTATTTAAAATATTAAAAGAACAAAAAAATACACTAACAAATTAAACTTTGTTAGTGTATTTCAGTTTGTTGAATTTTAAAACGATCAATAGGGAAAACGTACTTTAAGTGAACATTTATTATGGTTAAATAATCATTTTTTGATGATTTATTCTTTTATTCCAACAACACTAGTAATGTTTATTTTCAGAAGTTAAAAATATTATGCGCTAATTTTAAAAAAATAAATTCGATTTATTAGTTTATAAATTAATGTTAGTTATTAATTGACTACAAACGGTTTATTAAACAACTGTTATCTTAATCTAAGTAAAGGATATTTGATTAGGTTTTTATTGCAGACTTTTTTGATGAAATAGTTGATTAGAATGGAGGGGTGCTCGACTCCTATGGGATAAGCGGGAAGGCTAAAGAATCTCGCCCCATGG
The DNA here is from genome assembly GCF_002575105.1 of Bacillus sp. AFS053548. Lineage (NCBI taxonomy): Bacteria > Bacillati > Bacillota > Bacilli > Caryophanales > Bacillaceae > Bacillus > Bacillus sp. AFS053548. The sequence goes on from NZ_NUHI01000008.1 coordinate 91,396, forward strand.
AAAGCGAGCATCCCGTAATGGAAATCAACATCACTCTACTCCTTTACGAAAATTTGAAAATAAATTTGATAAGATTATTTTTTAACAGCGAGAATGCACTGACAAATTATTTTTGTTAGTGTATTTTTTATTACAAAATGAATGAAAGAAATTAATATTTATCATTAAAAACTTCTTATTGTAATTTATATCTATTCAAATTTTAAGCAAATTTTATTATGAAAAGACTGGATTTAGACATAAAATATTTTAAAATGAAATTTTATTATTAGGGTATTTTAATACTTAACAAAACTTTCATTTTTATTACATTTTAATAACGAATAGACAACGAAAAGTGTTTTTTACTAATTTGTGTTATAGTGATTACTTGGGTAGGATAGTTATGTATCCTTCCTTTTTAAAAAAAATAATAGGTGAATGAAATGAAAAAACTTATATTAGCCTCTGGATCTCCTCGAAGAAAAGAACTTCTTAGCATGTTAAATATCCCTTTTATCATTGAAACTAGTGATGTTGAAGAAGTAATGGAGCAGAACTTGCAGTCTTCTGAGATTGTAATGAAATTGGCGGAAGAAAAAGCTATAGATGTATCTAATAAATTTCCAAATGCAGTAGTAATCGGTGCTGATACGATCGTTACTTATAATGATAAAAAACTAGGTAAGCCTACCTCAAAAGAAGATGCATTTGCAATGTTAAAAATGCTATCTGGAAAAACACACGAGGTTTTTACTGGAGTTTCAATTATTAATGAAGGTAAAAGTAGTAGCTTTTATCAGTGTACAAAAATTACCTTTTGTGAACTAAGTGATCAAGAAATAATTGATTATATCAATACTAAAGAACCGATGGATAAAGCTGGTTCTTACGGCATACAAGGATATGGCGGAACATTTGTAGAGAAAATAGACGGCGACTACTATTCAGTTGTTGGACTTCCGATCAATAAAGTTAAGAAAAAACTAAGAGAACTAAATTTTTAACTTTTGATTTGAGGTGATACTTTGTCAAATTCGCTTCTCATTAAAGATTTTCCGAAAGATGAAAGGCCAAGAGAGCGATTGTTAAAATTTGGTCCCAGTAGTTTATCTAACCAGGATTTACTTGCGATTTTATTAAGGACTGGGACAAAAAATGAATCGGTTTTAAAAGTTTCAAACGAACTTTTATTGAAATTTGATGGGCTAAGATTATTAATGAATGCGTCTGTTGAAGAAATATCAAATATTAAAGGGATCGGTGAAGCGAAAGCTGTACAGTTAATTGCTACCTTTGAGTTAGGAAAAAGGATTAACCGTCTTCAATATGACGAAAGATTTATGATTAAAAGTCCAGATGATTGTGCTGAATTTATGATGGATGAAATGCGATTTCTTGAACAAGAGCATTTTGTATGTTTATACTTAAATACGAAAAATCAAGTTATTGCCCGCGAAACTATTTTTAAAGGTAGTTTAAATGCTTCGATCGTCCATCCTCGTGAAGTTTTTAAAGAAGCTTTTCGTAGATCTGCAAGCTCGATTATTTGTTTACACAATCATCCAAGTGGGGATCCAACTCCAAGTCGAGAAGATATCGAAGTAACAAAACGATTAGTTGAATGTGGAAAAATAATTGGAATTGAATTACTAGACCATATCATAATTGGTGAACATAAGTATGTCAGTTTAAAAGAAAAAGGTTACGTTTAAGGGTGTTCATTAGTAGCTAATTGTTTTATAATGTAAGTTATGGATAAAAACCTTTTATTTACTAACGATAAGAGAATATAGTATAGATACTTTAAATATGAATTTAAGTTGTACGTTTTAGAAAGGAAGATACATATGTTTGGATTAGGTGGATTTACTCGTGATTTAGGAATAGACTTAGGTACTGCGAATACTTTAGTCTTTGTAAAAGGAAAAGGAATAGTAGTTAGAGAACCTTCTGTTGTGGCTTTAAAAACAGATACGAAACAAATTGTTGCTGTAGGGAGTTCAGCAAAACTTATGATTGGTCGTACTCCAGGAAACGTTGTTGCGACTAGACCAATGAAGGATGGAGTTATTGCTGACTTTGAAACAACAGCAACAATGATGAAGCACTATATTGATCAAGCTCAAAAGAGCAACGGATTTTTCTCACGTAAACCTTATGTAATGGTATGTGTGCCATCAGGTATTACTGCTGTTGAAAAAAGAGCTGTTATTGATGCAACAAGACAAGCTGGTGCACGTGATGCATTCTTAATTGAAGAACCTTTTGCTGCAGCAATTGGTGCTAATTTACCGGTTATGGAACCAACTGGAAGTATGGTTGTTGATATTGGTGGAGGAACAACTGAGGTTGCAATTATCTCATTAGGTGGAATCGTTACTAGCCAATCGATTCGTACTGCTGGTGATGATATGGACGAAGCGATTATCCAATATATTAAAAAGAACTATAACTTATCAATTGGTGAACGGACTGCCGAACAGTTAAAGCTTGAAATTGGTTCAGCTATTAAAACTGATTCAGATGAGCAAATGGATATTCGTGGTCGTGATTTAATTTCAGGTTTACCTAAAACAATTACAATCCATGGAGAAGAAATTGCAGTAGCTTTAAGTGACACAGTAGAAGCAATTGTTGAATCTGTTAAAAATACTTTAGAGAAAACGCCACCTGAATTAGCAGCGGATATTATTGATCGTGGAATCGTTCTTACTGGTGGTGGAGCACTTCTTCGTAATATTGATAAAGTAATTGCTCAAGAAACAAATATGCCTGTTATAGTTGCGGAAGACCCTCTTGACTGTGTTGCAATGGGTACAGGTAAAGCATTAGATAATATCGATATTTTCAAAAAGAATTATTCTTCTTCAAGCACTTCATATCGATAAAAGTTGATTGGTAATATAAAAATTTGGCTAGTTTTCTAAAAGGATGGACTACTAAATAAGTTCTTTAATAAGAAGATTAGTTAAAATTTGTAATCCTCACTACAATTAGTGAGGATTACATTCATGAAATCGTTAGAACAAAAAGTTGAATTGTTATAAGAGGGTGTAAGAATGCCACAATTTTTTCAAAATAAACGTTTAATGATTGTCTTAGCTGCTATTATCTTACTAGTGGCACTACTAGGTTATTCTTTAAGAAGTAATAGAAACCTTTCAATTCCTGAGCAGTTTATTAAAGATACAGTAAGTTTGACTGAAAAAGTATTTAATAAGCCCGCACAACTTATTGCGGGTTTATTTAATAATATGGCAGACTTAAAAGATACATATGATGAAAATCAAGTTTTGAAAAGTAAGCTCGATAAATATGTTGAATTATCTGTACGTGAGAAAGCATTAGAAAAAGAAAATAAAGAATTAAAAGACATGATTGGAATCAAAAAAAGCTTAAGTGATTATGATACATTTCAAGCTACAGTTACAATAAGAGATCCGGATAAATGGCAACAAATCATTTCCATTGATAAAGGATCGATAAGTGGAATTGAAAAAGAAATGGCAGTTATCACTTCTAAAGGCTTAATTGGTAAAGTTAAAAATGTTTCTAAATTTTCATCAACTGTACAATTATTAAGTTCTTCAGATCGTACAAATCGAATTTCTGCTAAAATTCAACAAAAAGATACGGTTTTTGGTTTGATAGAAGGTTATGATGTTGAGAAACAAGCTTTATTATTTAAACGAATTCCTTCAAATGCAAAAGTAAAAAAAGGACAAACAGTTGTGACTTCAGGACTTGGTGGTGTTTTTCCAGCTAATCTAGTGATAGGAAAAGTTGAGGAAGTTGTTCCTGATGAACATGGGCTAACACAAACAGCTTATATTAAACCGCAAGCAGATTTTAATGACATAAATCATGTACTAGCTGTTAAGCGTTCAATTGATCAGCCACAGAAAGGAGAGTAATTAGTAAATGAGTAAGTATGGTTTACCTCTCCTTTTAACATTTCTGTTTATTTTAGAAAATATTTATGTATCAACTGTATCGCCAAACATTCTTGGTCACAACGCGATAATTGTTCCGCATTTTTTATTTTTTGGTTTATTATTTATTACATTATATTACAATCCGAAGAAGGCACTTATTTATGGTGTTATCTTTGGATTCATTTATGATATTGTTTATACAGAAATTATAGGTATATATTTAGCTGCATTTCCGTTATTTATCTTTTTAATAAGTCAAGCAATTAAAATACTTTACGCGAATTTATTCGTTCGAAGTATTCTTGTTTTAATATGGACAGCAGCCTTAGAATATTTAGTATACGGATTAAATGCGTTATTCGGATTTACTAATATGAATAATACATACTTTTTGAATCATCGATTATTTCCGACATTATTACTGAATGCACTATTTATATTAATTTTTGCATATCCTTTCTCATCATTATTAAGAACGATTAGTGAAAATAATGAGGAAAAATAAAGGGTTTTTCGGGTGCATGTCGAATTATACAATCGGGGTGAACACTTATCATGGAACAGAGGCAACAATATGTTACAATAAAAGGAACGAAAGATGGTCTAACACTGCACCTCGATGATACATGTTCTTTTCAAATTTTAGTAGATGAAATTGAAGAAAGACTGTCTACCCACTTGTTTGAGAGCAATGATCGTCCCTTACTTGCAGTTCGTTTAAAAATAGGAAATCGTTTTTTATCTCCCGAACAAGATGAAATTATTCGTTCAATTGTTCGTAAAAAGAATAATCTTGTGGTTGAAACAATCGAAAGTAATGTGATTTCGAAGCAAGAAGCTATTGAATGGATGAAAAGGGAGGAAATTGTACCTATTTGTAGAATGGTAAGATCCGGTCAGATTCTCCAAGTGAAAGGTGATTTACTGTTAATCGGTGATGTTAACCCAGGTGGAACTGTTATTGCGGGTGGAAATATCTTTATTATGGGTGCACTAAGAGGTACTGCTCATGCCGGTTTTAATGGTAATAAGGAGGCAGTTATTGCGGCATCAATAATGAGACCAATGCAGTTGAGAATTTGCAGCATAATGAACAGAGCACCGGATCATTATGGTGATGAAGGCAATGAGATGGAATGCGCGTATATAAACGAAGATAGCCAAATCATTGTCGATCGCATACAATTTCTGACTCATCTTAGACCTAGTTTGACAAGGTTAGAAAGGGGCATGATGTAACTGTGGGAGAGGCTATAGTAATTACATCTGGTAAAGGTGGAGTTGGTAAAACAACTACATCAGCAAATTTAGGAACAGCATTAGCGATGTTTGGAAAAAAAGTGTGCTTAATTGACACTGATATCGGCCTACGTAACTTAGATGTTGTCATGGGATTAGAAAATCGCATCGTCTATGATTTAGTGGACGTTGTTGAAGGTCGCTGTAAAACGCATCAGGCATTAATAAAGGATAAGCGTTTTGAATGCTTATATTTATTACCTGCTGCACAAACAAGCGATAAAACTGCTGTTTCGCCTGAACAAATGAGAGAGCTTGTTGATGAATTAAAAAAAGACTATGATTATATATTAATAGACTGCCCTGCTGGTATTGAGCAAGGATATAAAAATGCAGTAGCAGGTGCAGATAAAGCGATCGTTGTCACAACTCCTGAAGTTTCTTCAATTCGTGATGCAGATCGTATTATTGGATTATTAGATCAAGAGGATATTGAGCCTCCTAAACTAGTAATCAATCGTATTAGAAGTCATATGATGGAAAATAGAGATAGCTTAGATGTTGATGAAATTACTTCAATGTTAGCTGTAGATTTAATTGGTATTGTCCAAGATGATGAAAGCGTTATTAAGGCAACTAATAGTGGTGAACCTGTAGCGATGAATCCAAATTCAAAAGCTTCTATTGCATATAGAAATATTGCAAGAAGAGTGCTAGGGGAATCTGTACCATTACAATCATTAGAAACTGAAAAGAGTATTTTCTTTAAAGTGAAAAAATTATTTGGTATCCGATAACACTTCGTAAAAAGCGAAGTGTTTTTCTTTTTCTATTTTTCAAATTTCCTCTTAAATCACTTCCAAAATCCTGTCTAATACCTTTATCCACTTTTCAAATTATCTACTCATAAGTTGTCCTGTTGATTCATATAAATTTAATAACTAGGTTCCGAGGAGAGGTGACACTTTGAGTAAGCGCGTAGATGATATAAGAAAGCGGATCGCTAAACGGCGTGAACAAGAAGAAAAATGGGGAAATCCGAATCAATTGATGAGCAAATTTCCGGTAAAAGAAGTGCAAAACACTGAGGGCGGATACACTTATACTTATGATGATTTGGTAGAAGAGCAAGGTAAGAAAATAATGAATAACTCTAACTTTATTTTTAGAAGTTTATTATGCGCGATTATTGTACTAGCTTTAGCCATCATCTTAAAAAGTAACTCACCTATGGCATCTCAAGTTCGGCATGGTCTTTCACAAGTTTATGAAAGTGAATTTCAGTTTGCTTCATTACAGAAATGGTATGAAGATCGATTTGGAAGTCCTATTGCTTTTTTACCACAATTAAATGATCAAAAAGAGAATGTTGGAAATGATAATTATGCTGTTCCTGCAAGTGGTAAAGTACTGCAAAGTTTTAAAACGGACGGCCAAGGGATATTGATTCAAACTGAAGCTAACCAAAAAGTAGAGTCAATCAAAAAAGGTCGAGTACTTTTTGTAGGAAAGAAAGATAATTTAGGGAATACGGTCATTATTCAACACGCTGATGGTTCAGAATCTTGGTACGGAAAATTAGGAACAACTAACGTAAAAGTTTATGACGAAGTGGACAGTAAAAAGGTTATCGGGACGGTATCATCCAATGATGAAGGGAATTTAGGTACTTATTATTTCGCAATTAAAATGGGGGAAAAATTTATCGATCCGAAACAGGTGATTCCATTTGAATAAATGGCTAACTCTTCCTTCCAAAATTTCAGTTCATCCGCTGTATTTATTAATTGCATGTATTGGTATTATGACAGCTAATTTTTGGTCAGTATTGTTTGTATCAATTATAATTTTCTGCCACGAATTAGGTCACGCCATTGCTGCTACTTCATTTAATTGGAGAATAAATAAAATTACGCTACTTCCGTTTGGGGGAGTTGTAGATCTTGATGAACATGGAAATCGACCAACCTACGAGGAGTTTATTGTTACAATCTCTGGCCCCATTCAACATTTAACTTTATATATATTCGCTAACTTCCTATTTCAAATGAATTTAATGCCTGAAAACCTCTATACGCTTTTTATCAATTACAATCTTAGTATCCTTTGTTTTAATTTATTACCAATATGGCCATTAGACGGTGGGAAATTAATCTATCAGTTATTTTCATTGATTTTTCCGTTCGTTAGAGCTCATATATATAGCTTGTACTCATCATTTGTATTTTTAGTGTTATCCTCATTACTTACAATCATAATACAGCCTATGAATATTACAATTTGGGTTTGTCTATTATTTTTAATCGTTTCCTTATGGGGTGAGTGGAAAAATAGGCATTTTGTTGTTATCCGATTTTTAATGGAACGGTTTTATGGAAACAAACAATATATCCAAAAAATCAAATCGATCTCCTTGAATAAAGAAACAAAATTATTTCAAGTTTTTTCCAACTTTCAAAAAGGATATAAATACAACGTCGTCTTTTCTCTTGATAAAAAAAATCAACAAATGTTAGATGAAAATGAATTATTACATGCTTACTTCACTGAGAAGAAAGCAACCTATTCGCTTGAAGAATTAATTAGTTAGATTTCATTTATTTTATACATTTTCTATAAACTAAAGGTGGCTTGATATGAAGCCATCTTTATAGTGTTGTAAATTAAATTAGTCAGTCCAATAGCAAACAAAAAAAGATGGTCTCTAGGTGAGGCCATTTTTTAATTAATTTTATTCAATTCTTATTATACATACCACGAGGAGTCTTTTGGAATATAGTCATAGTAATACAATATAGAAGGGATCCTTTTTTGAATTTTTATATCGTTAGAAACTCGTCTGCCCCATTCATCGTCTTCACCAAAACTGATATTAAGAAATTTATGTGCCGAAGCAATTTTTTTTGAATAGCACATTAAATGATTTGGTTTTCGATAATAATAATTTTCATCTTCCCCATGTGCAAACTCTTTCCCATATTTACAAACTTTAGAGTATTGGTTATTAAAATTTACTAAAACGTCAAATACAATACAGTCAACATTTGGCGTTTCGTTGATTGCTGAGCATAATAATTCGATATAATTTGGTTCTATCCGATCATCGTCATCTATAAAAACTACATAATCTCCTTTTGCTTGCTCAATTAGAACATTTCTTTTTTCACCAATGCTTCTTTTTTTATTTTCCAAAAGTACTAATATTTCAACTGGATATGTTTTACTCTGTTTATCTAATTCATTAATAATATTATTTAAATACCCCATTCTTTCGGGGACGGTTGGTATAAGAATTGATAGAATTATATCCATATAATCGCTCCTATCTAAATCAGGATTAAGTAAAAGAAAGGGTAATACAGGAAAAGAAAAGGGGAAAATAACGTCTCTTTAAAGAAGAATGTAAGAGAAATCTGAATATAATATTCAATTTCTAATATTCATGTGAGTAGACTAACTAATTAGATTATCATAACTAGCTTTTTTCTAATTAAATGAATAAAATGTGATAGACACTATACATAGTTAGGAAGATGAATTTGAAGAAAGTTATTATGAATGTAAAACATTCAGAGAAAAGAATTGCTGTAACTGAAAATGACCAGCTAGTTGAATGGTTTTCTTCTGCAGACCAAAATACATATGTAGGGAATATATATGTAGGACAAATTCAAGAAGTAATGCCGAAATTAAATGCAATATTTGTGAATATTGGTTTAAATAAAAATGGCTTCATGAGATTCGAAGATACAATCGAAGGTAAAGAATCTGAAATCAATAAAGACGAATTAATAAGAAAAAAGTTCCAAAAAGGACAATATATTTTGGTTCAAGTAATAAAGGATGCGTTTGATGAGAAAGGTCCTAAGCTTACAAATAATCTTGAGTTCTCTGGTGATTACGTTGTATATTTCCCTCTTACAAAACAAGTTGCTGTTTCAAATAAAATAAAAAAAGAATCGAAACGAAATAAATTATACTCATTAGGTCGAGATTACAATCGTGATAATGAGGGGTTAATTTTCAGATCTTCTTGTGAAAATACTGAATCAGATGTGATTTTAAATGAGTTAAAAGGCTTTCGAACATTTTATGACTCATTAAAAAATCAAAGCTTTAAAAAAATCAATTGTTTATGGGAAGCGAATTCCTTGTTTACTAAGTTTTTTAAATTACATCCTAAAGAAACAATCAGTGAATTAGTCATTGATGATTTACCTGCTTATAAAAACTATTTGCCTGAAGATCTTCAAATAATTAGTTATAGGGGTAATGAAAATATTTTTGTTGCATTTAAAATTGAAGAACAAATAGAGAAATCTTTTAAACAAATTGTATGGTTAAAAAATGGTTCATTTCTACTAATCGAGCAAACTGAAGCTATGACAGTGATCGATGTAAATACAGGTAAATTTAGCGGGAAAAATAATCGTGAAGAAACTGTATATCATACAAATCAATTAGCTGCAAATGAGATTGTTCGCCAATTAAGACTTCGTGATATTGGTGGAATGATTATTATTGATTTTATAAATATGAAGTCCATTGAACAGCAAAAAAGTATAGGCGATTTATTAAAGGAAGCCTTTAAAAATGATCGAGCATATACAAAGCTATTTGGATTTTCTGACCTTGGTTTATTTGAACTTACACGTAAAAGAACAGCGCATTCACATATTGAAGCAACTCATCAAAAATGTCCTGAGTGTAATGGTAGTGGGCTTGTAAAAAACACGGTTCAGACAGTTTTTGAGCTAGAAAGAGTGCTTTGGGAGCTCTCAACAAGTCGTGATATCGAGGCTTTACTTGTTGAATGTAGTGAGGATGTCGCAAAAGCGTTAAATGGAGATCAGAATAATCATATACAAAGACTAGAAAAAGCAATGTTTATAAAAATCTGTTTAAAAATTATATCTTCAAAAACACCATTTTATAATATAGTTAGAACTGGTACGACTATGGAAATAACAAGCTATTTAGAAACAGTCATTAACTGAAGTAGTTGTTGACATTCGACATGCCCCGTGGTAACATCATAATGTTATTGTTTGTAGCGCACCCGTGCTACAACCGCGCATAATAGGTATTAAATTGCTATTTTAGCATGCCTATTGGTGGCGAGTCTTAGACTATTGAGGAGGTGCAATTATGTACGCAATTATTGAAACTGGTGGTAAACAAATCAAAGTTGAAGAAGGTCAAGCAATCTACATCGAGAAACTTGATACTAACGCAGGTGAAACTGTAACATTCGACAAAGTTTTATTCGTAGGTGGCGAAAACATCAAAGTTGGTAGCCCAACTGTTGAAGGAGCTACTGTAACTGCAAAAGTTGAAAAGAACGGTAAAGCTAAAAAGATTCTTGTATTCAAATACAAATCTAAAAAGAACTACCGTCGTAAGCAAGGTCATCGTCAACCTTACACTAAAGTTGTTATCGAAAAAATCAACGCTTAATTTTAAGTAATGACTAAAATAACAATTGAACGTTTAAAAGATGGACGTATAGGTTCCTTTAAAATAAGTGGACATGCATTTTTTTCTGATGCTGGGACTGACATTGTTTGTGCCGGTATATCAGCAGTTTCAGTAGGAACTGTAAATGCTTTGGAAGCAATTTGCCGTATAGATTCCGAATTAAATACAGTAATTGATGAAAAGAAAGGTTTCTTGAAGTATCAATTACCGATTGATTTAAATGAAGATAATATGCAAAAAGCGCAACTTATCCTTGAGGCGATGATCGTATCTTTACAAACTATCGCTGCAAGTTACGGTGACTATGTCACTATAAACGAGTAAAACAGGAGGTGTAACCATGTTAAAATTAAATCTTCAGTTATTTGCTTCTAAAAAGGGAGTAGGTTCTACAAAAAACGGTCGTGACTCAATGTCAAAACGTCTTGGCGCTAAACGTGCTGATGGACAATTCGTAACTGGTGGTTCAATTCTTTACCGTCAACGCGGCACTAAGATTTATCCAGGTGTAAACGTTGGTCGTGGTGGAGATGACACATTATTTGCGAAGGTTGATGGCGTAGTTAAATTCGAACGTTTAGGCCGTGACCGCAAACAAGTAAGTGTATACCCTGTAGCTCAAGAAGCTTAAGAAACTAACTTAGAAACTCTAACCTTTTAGGTTAGAGTTTTTCTGTACTTAAGACATTTTTATTTAAATAAATTGCTATTCAACATAGAAAAAGATGTTGTTATAGCAACCTCTCAAACAATATGCTCCAAAGACTTGGCATTTTACAAGCTACACACTAGTTTGAGACTTTCAAAATGATCAATCAAAATGCCGAGTCTAACTTTTTTATTACCTTCATAAATACCAAAAATGTAAACCTATAGGAGAATACAATGCAGGAGAAATGGGACGTTCTAGAGGTATTAAGACATTCACGTCATGATTGGTTAAATCGAATTCAATTAATAAAAGGATACATGGCCACAGGTCAATCTGACCAGCTAGAAGAAACGATTACAAAAATTGTTGCTGATTCTTTGAATGAAGCTAAAATTTGTTCGTTACAAATTCCAGAGTTTGCAGAATTTATCATTACCTATAACTGGAAGCCTCGTACAATTGTACTAGATTATGAAATTTTAGGAGAACCATGTTCGCTTAAAAATTTAGACGAAGTGATGACGGTATGGATTCAAAATTTTTTAGAAAAACTAGAATCTTGGGTACATATTTATGAGGAAAATTTTGTTAGTTTAACAATTGAAATAAATGATAAAACAGTTAGTTTCTTTTTTGATTTCAGAGGTAAACTAACAAAGAAAGAAGATATGTTGAAGTGGATTGTTTCATCATCAAATGACAGCTCAAAAATTAGAATGATGTCATATTTTTGTGAGACAGAAGAGTGCAGTATCGAATTTAAAATGGAAAAATAAAAGAGTGGTGGATTTATAATTATGTTTATTGATCAAGTCAAGATATATGTAAAAGGTGGAGACGGCGGAAACGGTATGGTAGCCTTCCGTCGTGAAAAATATGTTCCAAAAGGTGGCCCTGCTGGTGGAGACGGTGGTAGGGGAGCTAATGTTGTATTTATAGTAGATGAAGGCTTAAGAACATTAATGGATTTCCGTTATAAACGTCATTTTAAAGCAGATCGTGGTCAACACGGTATGTCTAAAAATCAACATGGTAAAAATGCAGAAGATATGATTGTAAAAGTACCACCTGGGACGATCGTAACAGATGCTGATTCAGGTGAATTAATAGCTGACCTTACAATGGATGGTCAAACAGCTATTATTGCAAGAGGAGGCCGTGGAGGCCGTGGAAATAGTCGATTTGCATCGCCTGCAAATCCCGCTCCAGAAATAGCTGAAAATGGTGAGCCAGGTAAGGAAAGAAACATTAAACTAGAACTTAAAGTTTTAGCTGATGTTGGATTAGTTGGTTTCCCAAGTGTTGGTAAATCAACATTACTATCTGTTGTAAGTTCTGCTAGACCAAAAATCGCTGAATATCATTTTACAACAATTGTTCCTAATTTAGGTGTTGTAGAAACTGAAGATAATCGTAGTTTTGTAATGGCCGATTTACCAGGGTTAATTGAAGGAGCACATCAAGGTGTTGGACTTGGGCATCAATTCCTACGTCATATTGAAAGAACACGTGTAATTGTTCATGTAATTGATATGTCAGGTCTTGAAGGCAGAGACCCATATGACGATTACTTAACAATTAATCAAGAGCTAAAAGAATATAATTTACGTTTAACTGAACGACCTCAAGTAGTCGTTGCAAATAAAATGGATATTCCAGAAGCTGAAGAAAACTTAAATAAGTTTAAAGAACAAGTTGGAGATGAAGTTCAAATTTTCCCAATTTCTGCAGTAACACGTCAAGGTTTACGTGATTTATTATTTACTGTTGCAGATTTAGTTGAAACAACTCCAGAATTCCCACTTCATGACGAAGAGGAAGACAAACCATTACGAGTTCTATATAAATATCAAAAAGAAGAACCTACTTTTGAGATTACTCGTGAAAGTGATGGAACGTTCGTTGTTACAGGTGAAGAGCTTGAAAAACTATTCAAAATGACTAACTTTGAACGTGAAGAGTCAATTCGTCGATTTGCACGTCAAATGCGTGGAATGGGGATTGATGAGGCACTACGCCAACGCGGCGCGAAAAACGGAGATATCGTTAAGATTTCTGAATACGAATTCGAATTTATCGATTAATTATTCCTATATAAAAAGAGGGTGTCCAAAAGTTTTACAATTTGGACACCCTCTTTCTTATTTATTCATAAATAATATGCTGCAAATAATATTTGGGGAATCGCAAATAAGAAGTCTCAATCCGCAAATAAATTGTGAACTGCAAATAAAAATTCGGGAATCGCAAATAAAATTGACAAAATCGCAATTAAAATTCGGGAATCACAAATAAACTGAGCAAAACTGCAATTAAATTTCCAAGAATCGCAAATAAGATAAAGTTTTACCCATACTAGTAAAGGTATTTTGACTTCACATTATACAAAAATAGCACCACTTAAAAGGGAAAGGAGCAAATTTACTCTAATTTTTCCTATTTCGACTAAAAAATTAATTAATGCTTGTTGAAATGATCATAACAAGATCGAAAACATCAACTACAATTTAAAGTTTGACTGAGATACCCTTGCTCTACCTTAAAAAAGGGATGTCCATATGTCCCTTACTCTGACACATGAGACAGCCCCTTATTGTTTAATCAAAGAGATTTACCAATACACCTTTTCAATCCTTTTAAACCTTCACTTATAGTATGTCTACCAAAAAACCTTCATTTTTTAATTGTAAGATAGCACTTTCTAGCTGCTGTTCACTATCTGCCTCGATCGTATGAAGATGTGTTCCATTTGTTAAATTAGATAGTGGAACGGAGCTTGTTTCTCCCATTTTTTGAAGGAATAAGGTTATATCATATCGGTTCGCAATTTGTAATTGGGCTGTGATATATCCATAGACGGGATGTTCAACCATTACATCTTTAACTGTAACACCGTGATCGACTAATATTTCTAGTTCTTTTTGAGTTTCGTCAGCTGTATGATGACAAATAATTACTTTTCTAATTTTGTCTGTTTCCTTATTAGGATGTATATAAATATAACCTTGTGCAGTTGCTAGTATAGGCTCATTTTTCGCTTTTAAAAGTGTAATATCACCTACAACAACTTGTCGACTAACATTTGCTCTTTTAGCTAAGGAATTGCCTGATAAGGGCGACTCAGACTCCTTTAACCATTGTAAAACTTTCTTTCTTCTTTCTTCCCCTAAAAGTTTTTTATTCATTTTAATTTCCTCGATTAAAAATTTTGATTTATGATTAATTTTAACACAGACGAAAATTTGATTAAGTCTTCTTCTGTTGTCTGTTTCCCGACTGAGACTCTGAAGAATTGTTTTGCCTCATGGGGGTCTCTTCCAATTGCTAACATCGTTTCTGAAGGTTTCTGCATGCCAATTGCACAAGCGCTTCCCGTTGAAATGGCAAATTGATGTCGATTACATTCAAGCATGACAAACTGACCTTCAAGTCCAATGATTCTCATTCCAATTATATTTGGAATACACTCTCCATCAGAACCTTCAAATTTTACAAGATGCTGAACATCTTGTAATTGTGATTTTAAAACATTTTTTAAATAGTGACATCTCTTTTGCTCTTCGTCTTGATTTTTTATTAAATGGCCAGCGGCTGTTACGAATGATGCAATTGCTGGAACATTAACAGTACCGGGACGAATCCCACTTTCATGAGATGTACCGGGATAGATTGGTTGACAAGTTAATTTAGGATTTAAATAAAGGGCACCGATCCCTTTTGGTCCATATAATTTATGACCTGAAATACTAAGACTAGAAATTTCATATTTTGAGACATCTATTGCTATTTTTCCAAATGATTGTACACAATCGCAATGAAGTAGAATATTTGATGAATTAAATAAATTTGCAATTTCGTTAATCGGTTGAATGGCTCCAATTTCAGAATTTACATGTTGAAAAATACCCAATATAGTATCTTCACGAATTGCATTTTCAATCTCTTCTAATGAGATAATCCCGCTATTTGTAACTGGCAAATAAGAAACTTCATATCCTTGTTCTTCCAGTACTTTTAAATAATTACTAATTGAAGAATGCTCTAATGTGGTGGTTAATATGTGTTTTCCGACTTTTTTTGTACTCTTCAAGAGGGTTTGAATAGCAATTAAATTTGATTCAGTTCCTCCACTTGTAAAGTAAATTGAAGCGGGGCTAGCATTTATAAATCCTGCTAATTGTTTGCGGCATGCTTCAAGTAACAGTGATGCCTTTGAGCCAATATCATGTAAACTTCGCTCATTTCCAAAGTAATTTTTAGAGGCAGTGACAAATGTCTCAATGGCTTCTTCACTCATTGGAGTTGTAGCAGCATAGTCTAAATAAATCAAATTAAAGTCTCCTTTTTTGCGCATTAAAAAAAAATTTCTTGTCATTAGTTTAAATATATGTAAATATAGGTGTCAAGACAGCTTTTTTATCTATAAGATAAAATTTAAATAGATGTACTGTAAATGGAGGGGGCAACTATGCGAACTGCAGACGTTGTCATTATTGGCAGTGGGATTGCTGCTTTAATGGCTGCTGAGGAAATTTGTCAGTCTAAAAATGTGATTCTATTCACAAAGAAAAAAATTTGGGACAGCAATTCGATGCTTGCACAAGGTGGAATTGCAGCTGTAATGTCTGATGATGATACTTGGGAGCTTCATAAACAAGATACGCTCGAAGCGGGTTGTAATGTAAATAATATAGAAGCAGTAGAAGAACTAGTAAAGAACGGAACAACGTCTATGAAGGATCTTGTTTCTAGTGGCATGAAGTTTGACAAAGATGAATCAGATCAGTTCCATCTTGGTAGAGAAGGAGCGCATCGGAAAAATAGAATTTTACATTCTGGCGGGGATGCCACTGGAAAGCATTTAGTTGAAACTGTTTATGCACGGTTAAAAGATAAAATAACGATTATTGAACATGAAATGGTAATTGATTTAATCATACAAGATGGAATATGTAAGGGTGTTTATATACTTAATGAAAATGGGGAATTAGAATCCTGTTTTGCAAACACTACACTTCTGGCAACGGGCGGTATTGGGGCAATGTATCAATTTAGTTCTAATAATAAGGCCATAACCGGAGATGGAATTGCAATGGCATTTCGAGCGGGTTGTGAGATGGCTGATTTGGAATTTATTCAATTTCATCCTACGATGCTTTACATTAATGGGGAATGTAAAGGTCTAGTATCAGAAGCTGTTAGAGGTGAAGGAGCTTTTTTAGTAACGAAAACTGGTCGTCGCATTATGAAAGGAATTCATCCTTTTGAAGATTTAGCACCAAGAGATGTTGTTAGTAGGGCGATTTTTAATGAAATGCAAAACGGGGAAGAAATCTTTTTATCGATCGAAATGATTGATGGATTTGAACAACGTTTCCCAACAATTACTGCCAATCTTATTAATAACGGAATTGATTTACAACAAGGATTGATTCCTGTTGTTCCAGGCGCACATTTCCACATGGGTGGGGTAAAGACATCTGCAAATGGAGAGACGACAATTCCAGGATTGTATGCAGTAGGAGAGGTTGCTTGTACAGGTGTGCATGGTGCAAATCGACTCGCTAGTAATTCTTTATTGGAAGGGATTGTGTTTGGTAAAAAGGTTGCGAAATTTATTGCTGACCTTCCTTTAGCTAAAATAAATGAGAATCCACCAAAATACATGATACCAAGATTTAGAACTTTACCTACAAAAGATGAAATTAAAGAAATTATGATAAAGTATATCGGTATTGTAAGAAATGAAGAGGATTTAAATAAAGCAATCACCTATTTTTCTTACTTCTTAGAGTCTAAAACAGTTGATTCACGTCCGATGAACAAAGAGGAACTAGAAAGATACAATATGCTAATTACTGGAAAACTAATTGCAGAATCTGCTATAAGAAGAAAAGAAAGCATCGGCTCACATTTTATAGAATATATAGATCAACCAGCTAATATTTGAGGAGAGAAATTCATGAATACATTAAAAGCTAAAAAAATGATTGAGCAATTTTTACTAGAGGATATTGGAGAAGGGGATCTATCCTCAATTCATATTTTTCCAATGCATGAAAGAACAACTGGAAAAGTTCTTGCAAAAGCAGATGGAGTAATTGCGGGTACTGATTTAGTCGAAATAACTTATAAATTACTTCATGAAGATATAAAAGTAACACTACACGTTAAAGATGGTGAATCTGTTCAGGCAGGGCAGCTAATCGCAGAAATAGAAGGACCAGTTCAAGTGTTATTATCAGGTGAAAGAGTTATGCTTAATCTTCTACAACGAATGAGTGGGATTGCAACCCTTACTTCAAAAGCAGTTGAAACATTAAACGACGAGAAAATCAAACTTGTCGATACAAGAAAAACGATGCCAGGTTTACGTTTGTTTGATAAGTATGCAGTTACTTGTGGTGGAGGAGCGAACCATCGTTTCGGTTTATATGATGCAGTGATGCTTAAAGATAATCATATTGCTTACGCAGGTTCAATTAAAAATGCAGTTGATTCATTACGAAATAAATTAGGTCATATGGTCAAAATTGAAGTCGAGACTGAAAACAAAGATCAAGTTCTTCAAGCTATTGAAGCTGGTGCAGATGTCATTATGTTTGATAATCGTACTCCAGATGAAATAAAAGAATTCGTTAAGCTTGTTCCAGAAACGATTGTTACGGAAGCTTCTGGTGGAATTATTTTAGATAATTTAGCAGGTTTTCAAAACTGTGGAGTAAATGTTATTTCTTTAGGCTGTTTAACACATTCGGCAAAAGCATTAGATATAAGCTTCTACTTGTAATAAAGAGGGATTGGAGTGGGGACAATGAACGTTTTAGATATGATACAAAAAAATGAAGGATATCAAATTCCTGATGAGTACTATACATTATCAACTGAGGAAATGGAAAAAAGAGTAAAAGATATAAAAGAGAGATTAGGTGATGCTCTTTTCATTCCAGGTCATCATTACCAAAAGGAAGAAGTTGTAGTTTTCTCAGATTCGACTGGAGATTCTCTACAACTTGCTCAAGTTGCTGCTAATAATAAAAAAGCGAAATATATTGTATTCTGTGGTGTACATTTTATGGCAGAGACCGCAGATATTTTAACGGAAGATGAACAGATTGTTATTTTACCTGATATGAGAGCAGGCTGTTCAATGGCAGATATGGCAGATCACCATCAAACTGATCGTGCATGGGTAGAGTTACAGAAGCTTTTCGGAGACACAATTTTACCATTAACATATGTTAATTCAACAGCTGCAATTAAAGCGTTTGTCGGTAGAAATGATGGTGCAACCGTAACTTCATCTAATGCTAAAAAGGTTGTTTCGTGGGCTTTCACACAAAAAGAACGTATTTTGTTCCTACCTGATCAGCATTTAGGTAGAAACACAGCATTTGAATTAGGTGTACCACTAGAGCATATGGCGATTTGGAATCCAATAACGGACACTTTAGAATATGAGGGCGGCGAACTAAATAACATCAAAGTAATACTTTGGAAAGGTCACTGCTCTGTTCATGAGAATTTTACAGTGAAAAATATTGAGAATGTACGAAAAAATCATCCGGATATGAGGATTATTGTGCATCCAGAATGTTCTAGAGAAGTTGTAGCAGCAAGTGATGACAATGGATCGACTAAATATATTATTGACCAAATTGAAGCTGCTCCTGCAGGAAGTAAATGGGCAATTGGAACTGAAATGAATCTAGTTCAAAGAATTATAAAAAATCATCCTGATAAGGAGATCATTTCATTAAATCCATTTATGTGTCCATGCTTAACGATGAATCGTATCGATTTACCCCATTTATTATGGTCTTTAGAAAATATCGAAAAAGGTAACATCCAAAATATTATAAAAGTTGATAAACAAACTGCAAAAGATGCAATTAAGGCATTAGATAAAATGCTTGAGCTTGCTTAAAAATAATATAGTATAAAAAAATCATTTAGTTCAATCTGAGCTAAATGATTTTTTTATAGAAAAAACAAGAATAAAGTAAATACTTATACAAGCTTACTCGTCATAAATTAAAATACCTTCTATCATAAATAGAAATATTCAGACATACATTGTTGTGAGGTACTAATGTACAATCCAACGTAGAGGCAATTGGTCAGGAGGGGAAAAGGTGAGAATTCACATAGTAATAAAGGGCGATACCCTTAAGAGCATTGCTCAAAAATATAACATCGAATACGAAGAGATAGTTAAATTAAATGCCCAACTAAGTAATCCAGATATGATCTATCCTGGCATGAAAATAAAAGTGCCAGAAAGGGGAGAAAAACCAGCCCCATTAGGTTCTAAAAAGGAGGTACAGCAACCTAAGCCAAGTGTTGCTTTGGAGGTAGAAAAAGGAAATGTTCAACCTGTAGCTCAGACACAACCTGCTGTCATGCCGAATACAAAGCCAGTTGATAATAATTTGAATATTAATGTAGAGGTTACACCGACAGTAAAACCTGTAATTCAGGTACCTATTCCACCTGCGAAACCAACTGTATCACCTGCGACAAATAATGCGAATCAACAAGTATCTCCTGTTCAAACTGGAAAACCAAATGCGAACATACCGCAAGTTGTTTCGCCAGTGGCAGTTAAAAATCCGATAAATGATAATAAATCAAATGTGAACACCAAGGGAGGACAAAGCATGTCAGAGAAAAAGAACTACTTCCCAGGATCATTGGTTTCTCCGTCAACACCAACTCCGCAAGTATCGCCAGCGGAAACAGGAAAACCAAATCAACAAGTATCGCCTGTATCTACAGGAAAACCAAATCAACAAGTATCACCGGTATCAACAGGAAAACCAAATGTGCAAGTATCACCAGTATCAACAGGAAAACCAAATGTGCAAGTATCACCAGTATCAACTGGAAAACCAAAAGAGCAGGTCTTACCAGTAGCAACAGGAAAACCGAATATGCAAGTATCACCGGTATCAACAGGAAAACCAAATATGCAAGTATCGCCAGTATCAACAGGAAAGCCGAATATGCAAGTGTCACCAGTGTCAACAGGAAAACCAAATATGCAAGTATCACCAGTATCAACAGGAAAACCAAATATGCAAGTATCGCCAGCGGCAACAGGAAAACCAAATGCGCAAGTATCACCAGTAGCAACTAATAAAGCCCAAACATTACCAGCATATATGGGGCCAAATAATGCACCACAAACAATGCCAGCATATATGGGGCCGAACGCAAACTTCCCACAAACATTACCAGCATATATGGGACCGAATGAAAACTTCCCACAAACATTACCAGCGTATATGGGACCAAACGCACACTATCCTTTCTATCCACGAGGAGAAGGAGGGGCATTACCAACATTACCGAGTTTTGGAGCTATGCCGATGCTGCCCGGAGTAACTGGAGAAGCACCAGTTCCGCCAACTGCAATGCCAACGCCATTACCGGCACCAATGCCTACACCATTACCAGCACCAATGCCAGGGAATTTTGGGCAAACAATGCCGTCATATATGGGACCGAATCCAAATACAGGCCAAACATTACCAGCATATATGGGGCCAAATCCAAATGTAGCCCAAACATTACCGGCATATATGGGACCGAACGGAAACTTCCCACAAACATTACCAGCATATATGGGACCGAACGGAAACTTCCCACAAACATTACCAGCTATGGACTATCCAAAATTCCAAGGCGGCCCAGCTGTTTCACCGTATGCTGCTGGACCGACTCCAATGTATCGTGATGCATCAGAACCTTATTTTGATCCTAATTCGCAATTATTTACTCCTTATGCACAAAATCAGTCTTCATATGGAGTGCCATATTTTGAGGAAGATGATCAATAAAGAATTTTATTTAAAAAGGCGATTAGTTTCTAATCGTCTTTTTTTTATTTTAACTATTTCATACAGGAATTAATTGGAGTAGAAATTAATTTCTCATAGAACAGCCTTTAAAGGCCACTTTTTTACTTAAAATGAGTTTCAAACCATCAATTAACAATTTAAAATCCACCTAAAAAGGTCAACCTAACTTTGTAATACATCTTTAGTATTACAATTAGCTGTAATTAAAGGGAGGGTTTTATATTGAATAAAAAAGGTCTTATCGTTGCTACAGGTACGGTGCTAACAGCTTTAACATTATCTGCTTGTGGAACTAACAATAATGCCATGAATGACCATAAAAGAAATGTTGGTTATGAAAAAGTAAACTTCAATAAACCGACAAACCCTTATGCGGTTAATTACCGTTATGAAAACGTAAACTATCCTAATAACCAAGATTATTTCACAAAGAAAAATAATCACTACGGAAATGATCGAATAAATGAAGGTTTAAGTAGTGAGTATTCTAATGATGGCGTAATCCATGACGGAACATATGGAAGAAATGTCAACAATATGAATAGAAACTACACGATGGATCAAGTTCGTTATAATAACGATTTAAACACAGCTCCTCTTGTACCATATAC
Organism: Bacillus sp. AFS053548; assembly: GCF_002575105.1. Classification (NCBI taxonomy): domain Bacteria; kingdom Bacillati; phylum Bacillota; class Bacilli; order Caryophanales; family Bacillaceae; genus Bacillus; species Bacillus sp. AFS053548. The sequence continues at coordinate 113,156 of NZ_NUHI01000008.1, forward strand.
AAATATTAGTACAAACACTAATATGAATGCGGGTGAACGAAAGTTTGCGGACCAAATTTCTAAACGAGTAGAACAAATGTCAAATGTAGCCAAAGCAAACACGGTTGCTGTTGGTGATCAGGTACTTGTTGCAGTAGATTTGGTAAATGAAAATGTTGATGAAAGCGCATTTCGATCAAAAATTAAAGACGCTTTATCACCATACACGAGTGGTAAAAAAGTATATATAACATTCGATGGAACAATTAGAAATAATTTAAATAACATTACAAATAATGTTCCAAATGCCACTAAAAATGTATTATACGATACAAAAAACAATGTTAAACATATGTATCGAAATGTAAAAAATGATGTTAAGGATGCAACTAATCCAAACCGTTAAAAATCAGTTTTTACATTAAAAAGGAGGAAGCTCTTGCTTCTTCCTTTTTTAAGTGTTCAGATTTAGGGATCGGATTTCATCAAGTTTTTTACTGTTAGTTCTTAGAATAGTTAAATAATTCGTTTGATGAGGGTTAAACAATATGGTAAAGTGATTTTTATATTGACCAAAAGTTCGAAGTGGTCAATTGGTTAATAAGAGAATTTGAGGTGAGTTTTTTGAAAAAGCAAAATATTTTACAAGCTGCCACAAAGTCATTTACCATCTTTGGCTATAAAGCAACTACAATGAGTCAAATCGCAAAACAGGCAAATGTTGGAAAGGGAACAATCTATACTTTCTTCAAAAATAAAGAAGAATTGTTTGATGAAATCATCAATAATTTGATTACTGAAATGAAATTTTTAGCAGAACAATCCATTCGTGATGAGGATTCATTCATCGAAAAAGCACATAAAGGAATTGAAGTTTTTATTGCCTTTCATAATGAACATGAATTAACAATAAAGTTACTTCAGGAACAAAAAGAAATTGGAACGTCTATAGTACATGATGCTTTAAAACAATTGAATCATTCAATCATTCTATACATACAAAAAAAAATTGAAGAGGCAATCGCAAAGAAAGAAATTGTTGAATGTGATCCTGAAATAACTGCTTTGGTAATGTTTCGACTTTATACAACACTTAAAATCGATTGGGAGAAAGAGCACGAAGCACTAAGTCCTAAAAAAATTACTGAGTTATTTAACTTTTATATCCTAAATGGTTTATCAAAAGGGTAGGATTAAGGGTCAGTGGATTAGGAGGATAAAATTTTGATTTTTAAATTAGACAATAAAGATAAAAAAATGGCAAATTTAATTTTAAATGTACAGTTACCTGCATATAAGGTAGAGGCGAAGTTAATCAATTTTGAAGGAATACCACAATTAAAGGACAATGTCGAAAGTATTATAGATTCCAAAGAAATCTTTATCGGTTATGTGATTGAGAATGATTTAAAAGGATTTTTGGCCTATTCAGAAGGCGATAACGAATATCAAATATGTAGATTAGTAGTACATCCTAGTTGCTTTAAGCGGGGGATAGCAAGAAAATTAGTTAATTATTTTTTAAATGAAATTGCTAAAAAGAAAAAGGTAATTGTTACAACAGGATCAGATAACCTACCGGCCATTAACTTATATAAAACTTCTGGTTTTAAATTTTATAAGAAAATTGAAGTGGCACCTAATTTTTTTATCTCTCTTTTTGAAAATACATCTGAGCATTAATGATAAGATTACAAAGTTAAATAGATAAGATTCTAGATGAGAATCATTAGCTTTCATCCCCCTTTCCTAAAGACAACTCTTTAGGTTTTTTTGTTTAAAAGATTAATGGCCATTTACCTATAAAAATTTTAAACATCTTGGATAAAGATAAAAGGAATGGTCAAACTAAAAAAGCTTGTATGATTTTGTCTAAAGGAGTGGATGTTTGTGAAAAAGTTCATTTTAATTTTTGTTTGTTTACTAGCTTTATTAATACCGGCACAAACTGAAACATTGGCAGCTCATAATGATATTCATCATAGTTCTAACAAAAAGGGGATTACAATCATTTTACATAAAGTATATATAAACGGTGAAGTGATTGAGGAAATTTATATTAATCAACACAAAACCCTGGGCCAAGTCAAAAAAGAATTTAAGGGTTGGAAAGTCATAGAGGAAAATGATGATCAAATCGTATTAATGAAAAAAATAAATGATCTTTCACCTACTTTAAAGTCGAAAGGTTATTTAGGAATAAATTCAAATGGAGTTTTGAACTTATATATTGGAGTGCCAAGTGGTAATAATATTATTGAATCTTTTTTTCAAATAGATACGAATAAATTAGAAGTAAACAAACAAAAACAGCTTGAGAAAGGGATTAAAATTTCGACCAAAAGTCATTACGAATATCTATTACATTACTTAAAAGAGTATGAAAGAATCGTAAATTGAACTTCGGAATTTGACTCTGGTCAATCCGTAATGATTAACTAAATATAAAAAATAATCCACAAAGGTGATTTATTTTCCTTGTGGATTTTTTGTGTTTTTATGGTTCAAGTCATTTTTTCGATCTCGAACTTCCTTTTCCTGAGTCCTTTCCCATTCACTTCGCAAAATTGAATAAACATAGGTATCATGCGCTGTACTTCCTTGTATTAAATACTCGCGGAGTAGACCCTCATTCGTAAATCCTATTTTTTCAAGGAGTTTTTGGGAAGGGAGATTTTCTGGATAAACGATTGCTCCAATTCGATTTAGTTGAAGAACATCAAATCCATATGATAATAATGCTTTTAAAGCTTCTGTCGCAAAACCTTTTCTCCAATAGTCTGGGTGTAGTTCATAGCCAACTTCTGCCCTTTTGTTTCGTTCTTGGTAGGCAGTAAATCCACATGTTCCGATTAATTTGTTTGTTTCATTATCAATCATCCCCCAACGGATGCCATTTCGTGTTTCATACATTTCTCTAAAATAATGAATTACGTCCAATACTTCACTACTATTTTTTAGTGCATCTAGTCCATAATATTTGGTGACATCTTCTCTTGATAAAATATTGAACATCCGATTAAGATCAGTGACTTTAATTTCTCTTAAATAAAGTCTCTCTGTAGTTAGAATTGGAAACATGTTCAAATCGAATGGCCTCCCTATGGTTAAGTATCGAGCTTTTAAATTTTTGCTATATTTATTAGTCATTTTAAAATGAATTTTTTAGTTAAATCATATGTATAAAATTTTTATTTTCGACAGCCGACTATTTTTTTCCTTCTTCTATCTATGGTACAATGGAATACATGTAAAAAGGGGAGAAAACCATGTACGAATACATAATTGGAAAGATAGATTGGGTTGGACCAGAATATATTGTAATTGATCACAATGGAATGGGTTATCAATTATTTACACCTAATCCATATGTTTTTAGACCTTCAAATGAAATCTTAAAAGTTTATACTCATCATTATGTACGAGAAGATGTTATGATGTTATATGGTTTTAAAACATTAGATGAACGTACTTTATTTCAAAAATTGTTAAGTGTATCAGGAATCGGTCCTAAAGGTGCCTTGGCAATTGTTGCGACTGGAGAGCCAAATCAAATTGTTCATGCGATAGAAGAAGAGGACGAGGTATTTTTAACAAAATTTCCTGGTGTTGGTAAAAAGACAGCAAGACAAATGATCCTTGATTTAAAAGGAAAACTTGAAAAAGTCTTTGGAGCAGTTCAAGTCGATTTATTTACTGACCTAGATGCTATTGAGGAGAAAGAAAGTGCAGCATCTTCATTAGATGATGCAATTGAAGCTTTAAAAGCATTAGGCTATGCGGAAAAAGAAGTTAAAAAGATCGTACCGTTATTAAAGAATGAAAAACTTTCAACTGATGAATATATTAAAAAAGCACTTCAATTACTATTGCAAGCTAAGAGGTGATGAAAATGGATGACCGAATTTTATCAAGTGAAAGTAGTGGCGAGGAATTTGATCAAGAGCTTTCACTAAGGCCTCAATCATTAAGGGAATATATAGGGCAAGATAAAGTTAAAAAGAATTTGCAAGTTTTTATTGAAGCTGCAAAAATGCGAAATGAGTCTTTAGATCATGTTCTATTATACGGTCCTCCTGGATTAGGTAAAACCACTTTAGCAGCGATTATTGCGAATGAACTAGGTGTTGGATTCAAAACGACTTCAGGACCAGCGATCGAGCGTCCTGGAGATTTAGCAGCTATTTTGACTTCACTTCAACCAGGTGATGTATTATTTATTGATGAAATTCACCGACTGCCTCGAACAGTGGAAGAAGTACTTTACCCAGCAATGGAGGACTTTTTCTTTGATATCGTAATTGGCAAGGATGCAACTGCTAGGTCGGTAAGAATTGAGTTGCCTCCATTTACATTAATAGGTGCAACAACTAGAGCAGGTCTTCTTTCTTCACCGCTTAGAGATCGTTTTGGAGTATTAAATCGGTTAGAATTTTATACAGTTGAACAGCTAGCATTGATCGTTAAAAGAACAGCAGAGTTATTTGGAATGGAAATTGAAAATGACGCTGCTTTAGAGGTAGCTAGAAGGTCACGAGGTACACCTCGAATTGCAAACCGTTTATTACGAAGAGTTAGAGATTTTGCTCAAGTTCAAGGGAGTGGAATTATTACCTTTGAAATAGCAAAAGACTCTTTAATTCAAATGCAGGTAGATGAAGCAGGTCTAGACCATATCGATCATAAATTGTTACTAGCTATTATTGAGCGATTTAAAGGCGGTCCTGTTGGGGTTGATACGATTGCAGCTTCGATCGGGGAAGAGTCCCAAACGATTGAAGATGTATATGAGCCATATTTACTTCAAATTGGATTACTACAGCGGACTCCTAGGGGACGAATTGTTACTGATTTAACATATAAACATTTCGGGTTGCAGGTGCCGGAGCAATGATTGATTTGTCAAAAATTTTAATTACATTAGGAATTATCTTATTAGTTGTTGGATTGTTTATTCGATTTATAGGGAAACTTCCAGGCGATATTTTTATAAAAAAAGGAAATGTATCGTTTTACTTCCCGATAGTAACATGTATTATCATAAGTATTTTACTTTCACTTATTTTTTCACTATTTGGGAGAAAATAAATGAGTAGGAATAAATAGAGTTTGGAAAAGGGAATTGTGGATAACCTCCCTTTGTCCTTACTCCTGAATTTTATGAGGTGTATAGAAATGGATGTAAATTTATTTGATTTTGATTTACCTGAAGAATTGATTGCTCAGACTCCTTTGTTGGACCGAGAAGCATCGAGACTTATGGTATTACATAAAGAGTCTGGGAATGTAGAGCATAAGCAGTTTCCAGATGTGTTAGATTATTTACAAGAGGGCGATTGTTTAGTTTTAAATGAAACAAAAGTCATGCCTGCTAGATTATTTGGTGTGAAAGAAGATACAGGTGCCCAAATTGAAGTATTATTACTTCAACAAGAAGAGCAGGATGTATGGGAAACATTAGTTAAGCCTGCTAAAAGAGTAAAAGAAGGTACAATCATTTTATTTGGTGATGGCAGATTAAAGGCTGAATGTGTAGGTTCTAGTGATCAAGGTGGAAGAAAATTAAAATTCCAATACGATGGGATTTTTTATGAGATCTTAGACCAACTAGGTGAAATGCCGCTTCCTCCATATATTAAAGAAAAATTAGAAGATAAAGATCGTTATCAGACTGTATTTGCAAAAGAAATTGGTTCAGCTGCGGCGCCTACGGCAGGTTTACATTTTACAAAAGAACTCTTGGCTAAAGTTCAAGAGAAAGGTGTAAAGTTAGCATTTATTACATTGCATGTAGGTTTAGGTACATTTAGACCAGTAAGTGTAGAATCTATTGAAGAACATGATATGCACTCGGAATACTACTATATGTCTGATGAAACGGCTAAACTGTTAAATGAAACGAAAGCAAACGGTGGTAGAATCATTACTGTTGGAACAACTTCTACTCGTACAGTTGAAACGATTGCTACAGCTAATAACGGTAAGTTTGAAGGGTCTAGTGGTTGGACGTCTATCTTCATTTTCCCAGGATATAAATTTATGGGAATTGACGGGATGATTACGAACTTCCATTTACCAAAATCAACTCTAATTATGCTGATTAGTGCTTTAGCTGGAAGAGAACCAGTTTTATCTGCTTATAAAGAAGCAGTAGATCAAAAATATCGCTTTTTTAGCTTTGGCGATGCAATGTTAATACTTTAAGAATTGAAAGGAATCGAAAAATGACAGCAATTCGTTATGAACATATTAAAACTTGTAAGCAAACAGGTGCGAGATTAGGAATTGTCCATACTCCACATGGTTCATTTGAAACTCCAGCATTTATGCCTGTTGGAACTTTAGCCACTGTTAAAACAATGTCTCCTGAAGATTTAAAAGCAATGGGGTCAGGTATTATTTTAAGTAATACTTACCATTTATGGTTAAGACCTGGTCATGAGATTATTAAAAAAGCTGGTGGCTTACATAAATTTATGAACTGGGATCGTGCAATCTTAACAGATTCAGGAGGTTTCCAAGTATTTAGCTTAAGTCAATTCCGAAAAATTGAAGAAGAAGGCGTACATTTCAGAAATCACTTAAATGGCGATAAATTATTCCTCTCACCTGAAAAGGCGATGGAAATTCAAAATGCATTAGGTTCTGATATCATGATGGCGTTTGATGAATGTCCACCATACCCTGCTGAGTATGATTACATGAAACGTTCAGTTGAAAGAACTAGCAGATGGGCAGAGCGTTGTTTAAATTCTCACCAAAGACCAGAGGATCAAGGATTATTTGGTATTGTACAAGGTGGAGAATACGAAGAACTTCGTAAACAATCCGCTAGAGACTTAGTTTCTTTAGATTTCCCAGGCTATGCAATTGGTGGATTATCAGTTGGTGAACCAAAGGATGTAATGAATAGAGTTTTAGAATTTACGACTCCTTTACTACCAACGGATAAACCAAGATATTTAATGGGTGTAGGTTCTCCTGATTCATTAATTGATGGCGCAATTCGAGGAGTGGATATGTTTGACTGCGTACTTCCAACGCGTATCGCTCGAAATGGCACATGTATGACAAGTGAAGGGCGATTAGTTATTAAGAATGCAAAATATGCAGAGGACTATTCTCCACTTGATCCTAAATGTGATTGTTATGCATGTAAAAACTATACAAGAGCATATATTCGTCATTTAATCCGATGTGAAGAGACGTTTGGAATGCGATTGACTACTTACCATAACTTACATTTTCTGTTACAATTAATGGAACAAGTTCGCCAAGCAATCCGCGAAGACCGTTTAGGTGATTTCCGAGAAGAGTTTTTTGAACAATACGGTTTTAATAAGCCGAACGCTAGGAACTTCTAAAATTTACATATTGAAAGGAAGATTAAGATGGGTAATGGTTTAATGGGGATTTTACCTCTAATATTAATGTTTATAGTTTTCTACTTCTTACTAATCCGTCCACAACAAAAGCGTCAAAAGCAAACTGCTAATATGCAAGCTGGAATTAGCAAAGGCGATATGGTTGTAACAATCGGTGGATTACACGGTTTAGTTGATGCTGTTAACGAAGAAAATAATACAATTACTTTAAAAACTGCTGATGGATCACGTATGGTATTTGAAAAAAGCGCAATTCGTGAAACAAGAACACAAGCTTAATTTTAAAAATTGTATCGTAAGAAACGCTAGTTCCATTTTGGAAACTAGCGTTTTGTTTATTTTATAAGAATTTTAAATTAAGCCTCAAGGAATTTAAAACACTCAAAAAAGTTGATTATCAGACTGATTGCAAGCGTTTGTCATTCGAGGCGCGAAGTTACCTTAAACGGTTATGAGCACCGCGCAGGCAGCGAAGCAACGAAGAAAGCGAGCGTTTTCGGGCAGTGTCTGATTATTTATTATAAGATTTATTACTTGCAGCGTTCACTCCAAAAATTGACCCTAACATACAAACCCCTAAAAAGATCCCATGATACATTATTTGTTCCTGTGAAAAAGTTCGGTCATAGCCAAGAAACTGTACAAAAAATACAAAAATAGAATACGCTCCACTCGTTAATAAACCAAGAATCCAACCCTTTTCTTTCCCTTTCGCTCCTGTAACAAAACCACCAATTAACATAACGATAAATGATAGGATAAGTGTTGTTGTTGTAACACTTGCTTCTGTAAGTGAAGTTAGTTTAAGTAATAATGATAAAATCAAACTAATTGACAATACTAATAATAGAATAGTTAAAAAGCCAAAAGAGACAGCTACAGCTGTTTTTTTCATTCATATTTCCCCCTTGTACACTCTTTTAATACAAGCATATTCATGAGATGAATTTTTAGAATACTTATAGAGCAAATAGAAATAGTAAAATTATGAACAAAATTCTACTATTATTTTCTTTATGAAAAATTAGTTGTATTTGGACTCATATTTACAGGTATTAAGTGATAACTGAAGAACATGTTTTTTAAAATCAACAAGTTTTGGATGTGAGGGTAAGTAAAATGGAATTAGGTTCTATGACGATTCGTACCATTTTAATTTATTTAATTATTGCATTTTTCTTTCGGTTAATGGGTAAGAGAGAAATAGGAGAGTTAAGTTTATTAGATTTAGTCGTTTATATATTGTTAACTGAAATAGCAGCCATCGGTATCGAAAACCATGATGATCCGATCGTAAAAGTAATCTATCCAATGTTTTTAATAGTCGTTATCCAAATAATTTTTTCTTTAATTTCGCTAAAAAGTGTTAAATTTAGAAAAATATTAGATGGACATCCTGTATTAATCATTAGTAAAGGTAAAGTTTTAGAGAAAGAGATGAAAAAACAGAGATACACGTTTGACGACCTATTACTCCAACTTAGAGAGAAGGATATTGGAGATGTACGGGATGTTGATTATGCATTACTAGAACCTACAGGGAAATTATCAATATTTAAAAAAGAAATAAACGGTGACATAAATTATAGTTCACTCACATTTCCATTAATATTAGATGGGATCGTACAAGAAGATAATTTAAATCAGTATCATAAAGATAAACAATGGTTATTAGAAGAGTTAAAAAAACATGGTTATGATGAATTTAAACAAGTATCTTATTGTAGCTTACGAGGCGGAGAAATATTTTTTGATAAGAAAGATGAATGATGAAGGATCTAGAGTTAACAATATCCTGCGGTGGAAATTAACTAACATATACATATAAGAAAATAAATAAACCACAAAGTACATTAATTACTTTGTGGTTTTGTTTTGGGCTATTCTATTGTCAATTATCTTGTAATTAGCTTTTTAAAGAATGGGATTCGGATGATCTCATCTTTCTTAACTAGGTTAAATAATAGAATTAATAAGATATACATTAATGTAACAACAGAAATACTTGCCAAGGTTTGTACTAATAATGAAGTTGAAAAAACTACGTATTCTTTGATGAATTTTCCGACATAAATACAAATTCCTAAAATCATTAAACAATAAACATAATCTTTAACAAAAATTGAAAAGTTGATCGCCTTTAAAACAGTGAAATAGTGAAGAACTGTTATCGTTACAATACTAATATTCATAGCTAAGGCAACACCGTTAATACCGAACTTTGGATTTGTAGCTAGTAATAAAATACTAGCGATTTTAACGACTGAACCGACAAAGCTATTAATCATAGCTGAATTTGCAAGATTAAGTGCCTGCAATACAGCTTGTAGTGGTCCCTGGAAATAGTAAAAAATAAAGCAAGGTGCTAAAAGTAATATAAAATTCGTAGCTTGGTCACTTTTATACATTAGTGTTAAAATCGGGGAAGCAAATACGTATAAAATGACAACGGACCAACCACCAGCAATCATTGAGTAGCGTAGTGCTTGCTGCAATCTTCTTTCAACAGTTACACGATCTTTTTTGGCCATTGCTTCACTAATCGCTGGCACAAGTGAAGTAGATAGTGCATAAGTAATAAACGCTGGTAAAAGTAATAGAGGTAAAGCGTAACCTGCAAGTAATCCATATTGTTTAGTTGCAACAGCTGCGGTTACCCCTGCAATCGCTAAACTTTGTGAGACAACGATTGGTTCTAAAAACATTGATATTGAACCAATTAAACGACTTCCAGTTGTTGGTAGTGCAATACTTAATAGGTCGCTAAGCGTTTTTCTTCCATCTTTAATATTGTTCTTAAATCCTGAAATGAACTTTGCATTTTTTTCTTTCTTAAAAACATAAAGCATATAAATTAAAGAAGCTAATTCTCCTAATACAGAAGAGATAATGGCGCCACTAGCGGCAAATTCAACTCCATATGGTAAAAAAGTTTTAGTACAAACTGCAACTAGTACTATACGAACAACTTGTTCAATAACTTGGGAAAAGGAAGAAGGTCGCATATTCTGTACGCCTTGAAAATATCCTCGTAAAACTGATGAGATTGCGATAATTGGAACAACTGGAGCGATGGCAATTAATGGGTACATAGTCCTTGCGTCCGTTAATAAGTTTTTAGCAATGAAAGGGGATAAAAAGATCATTGCTGTTGTAAAAATAATACTTAATATGCCAGTTATTGACATTGAGACAGCTAAAATCTTTTTTATCCGATCTTGTCTATTTTGAGCAACTGCTTCTGCAATTAATTTTGAGATGGCAATTGGTAGGCCAAGCTGTGTAAGCGTCATGACCAAAAATAGTGTCGGGACTGCCATCATAAATAATCCTACGCCTTCTTCACCCATAATTCTTGCTACAACAATTCGATTAAAAAATCCTAATATTCTTGTGATGAGCCCTGCAATAAGTAAAAAAAACGTTCCTCTTAAAAACGTTTGCTTTGTCATTATTTTTACCACCTTCTCAAACAGCCTAGAATGATTTACAATTATATATATGCTAGAAATGTAGGCAAGCATGACAAGTTAGTTCAACATCTAGTAAATGAATATGAAGGTCTAAAATCATTTTTCTAAAAATACAGAAAATTAGGGGGGAAGAGTATGTCGACTTTTCATCAACAAGCTGCAGAATTTAAACCTAAGCTACAGGTAGTAATTGAAAGTAAATTGGATGAATTTAGAATGCTTGGATTCGATACTGTCAGTGAGGATGAATTATGGGAATGCCTCGAAAGAACCATATGGCGAAAGAAAGAGGATGAACCAAAGCTTTTTCAACTGGTAGAAGACATACTCTCATTAACTGTAAACGATTATATGAATTATATTCGAATCGAAGCATTTAAATCACCTACTTGGCAGTTTGGGGAGTCAGTTTAACCATTAATTGACAATAAAAAAATTGCATTTGTATAATATAAGAATGAAAACATACCATTTTAAGTACTAGAACTTGAACTAGTTAGAGGAGGAAATTCACAACATGGTGAAGCGTAACAGAATTGTTGCCTTCTTTTTAATTATTGCTGTATTAGCAGCAGTAATCGGCACAACTGTATTTGGTACCGCAAAAAATATTAAGCTTGGTCTGGATTTACAGGGCGGGTTTGAGGTGCTTTACAAAGTTAAGCCAATTAAGAAAGGCGACAAAATAAACAAAAATGTTTTAGTAAGTACAGCAAAAGCTCTTGAAAAACGTGTAAACGTTTTAGGAGTAAGTGAACCAAACATTCAAATCGAAGGGAAAGATCGTATTCGTGTACAATTAGCTGGTGTAAAAGATCAAGCTAAAGCACGTGATATTCTTTCTACGGAAGCGAACTTAACAATTCGTGACGTAAATGATAAGGTTCTTATGACTGGAGCGGATTTAAAAGAAGGCGCTTCAAAGCAAACATTTGACCAAATGGGTAAACCTAGTGTATCAATCACATTTAAGGATGCTTCTAAGGTTAAAGATGTTACAACTAAAGTATTAAAAATGGGTGCTCCAAATAATATGATGGTTATTTGGTTAGATTTCAAAGAAGGACAAGACTCTTTCAAAAAGGAATCTGCAAAAGCAAAACCTAAATTCTTATCAGCAGCTAGTGTAAATCAAGTATTTACCGACGATTCACTTTCTATTGTTGGTTCTACTTTCACAGTTGAAAGTGCAAAAGAACTTTCAGATTTATTAAATGCAGGGGCTCTTCCAGTTCACCTTGATGAAATGTATTCAACATCAATCGGTGCAAAATTTGGTACAGATGCTCTTCATGAAACGATCTTTGCTGGAATTATTGGTGTAGCAGTAATTTTCTTATTTATGCTTTATTTCTATCGCTTACCAGGTTTAATCGCAAGCATCATGTTAATGGCATATACTTATGTAACATTACTAGTATTTGACGGCATGAATGCAGTATTAACACTTCCCGGTATTGCGGCATTAATACTTGGTGTTGGTATTGCGGTTGATAACAATATTATCACTTTCGAGAGATTGAAGGACGAGCTTAAACTAGGAAAATCAGTTGCATCTGCGTATCGTTCAGGTAATCAGCGTTCATTTGGAACGATTTTTGATGCTAATATTACAACTCTACTTGCTGCTGTAGTATTGTTCTCATTCGGTACAAGCTCAGTAAAAGGATTTGCAACAAGTTTAATTGTAAGTATTTTAGTAAGCTTTTTAACTGCAGTATTCGGTACTCGTTTATTACTTTCTTTATTAGTTCAAAGTCGTTATTTAAATAATAAGAAAACATGGTTTGGTATTAAACAAAGTGAAATTCTTGGTTTAAATCATAACCTAGCACATCCTCCTACAAAATATGATAAAGTCGATTTTGTAAGCGTAGGTCGAAAATTTGTTTATTTTTCAATCGTTACAGTAGTTGTAGGGGTTATTATACTTTCTATTTTCCGATTAAATCTAGGAATTGATTTTGCAAGTGGTACACGTGTAACATTTGAATCAAAATCAGCAGTTACAAAACAAGTTGTTAATGATGAAATTTCAAAAATGAACTTGAAGCCTGAAAGTATTACTATTTCAACAAATGATGCAAAAACAGGTTCAATCGTATTTAAAGGCGTATTAACAAAAGATCAAATTAATGATTTGAAAAAAGATTTTACGACTAAATTTGGGGTAGAACCAAACGTAAGTACTGTTGATCCAGTTGTTGGTAGAGAATTAGCAGGTAATGCCATTAAAGCATTGATTATCGCGTCAGCAGGTATCATTCTTTACGTATCATTACGTTTCCAATTCTCATATGCAATTGCTTCAGTAATTGCCCTACTACATGATGCATTCTTCATTGTTGTAGTGTTTAGTATTTTTAGATTAGAAGTAGATATTACTTTCATCGCAGCGGTTCTAACGATTGTTGGTTATTCAATTAATGACTCGATCGTAACATTCGACCGAGTTCGTGAAAATATGAAGCTTAAGAAGAAAATTCGTTCTAGAGAAGAATTGAAACAAGTTGTAAATGAATCAATTCGTCAAACTTTAGGCCGATCTGTTAAAACAGTTCTTACTGTACTATTAGCAGTACTTGCATTGCTTTTATTCGGAAGTCATGCAATTCTTAACTTCTCACTTGCATTATTAATAGGTTTAGTTGTTGGAACATATTCTTCAATCTTTATCGCTTCACAAATTTGGTTATTTATTAAAGGTCGCCAACTTGATAAAAACCAAGTAATTGATGTTGAAGAAGCTAAATAAATTAAAAAGAGTATAAGCTCATGCTTATACTCTTTTTTGTATTAAATTCATTATGATTTGAAGATACTAATATAATGTGTTAATAATGATAAGTGTATTTTTTAGAGTTAGAAAAAGGGAAGTAGGTAAAGTATATGGAACAAGAAGAGCGTTATAAGGAAGCCAAGAAAGGGGCTTATATTGGAATATATGGAAATTTACTTCTAGCAATTGTTAAAGCAATTATCGGATATATTGGAAACAGTAAAGCGTTAATGGCCGATGCAGTACATTCAGCGTCAGATGTGGTCGGTTCGATAGCCGTTTTATTTGGTTTAAGAGCTGCGAAAATGCCACCGGACGAGGATCATCCTTATGGCCATGGTAAAGCTGAATCAATCGCTGCAATTATTGTTGCCGTACTTTTATTTATCGTTGGAATTGAAATAACTAAATCCTCTATAACTGCGTTTTTTAAGCCAGTTCATCCACCAGAGTTAATCGCTTTATTAGCTGCTTTTATATCTATATTTTTAAAAGAATGGATGTTTCGTTATAAATATGCTTTAGGGAAAAGGTTAAATAGTGACGCAATCATCGCTAATGCATATGAACATCGCTCAGATGTATACTCATCTGCTGCAGCTATGATTGGTATTGGTATTGCAATTCTAGGTACTAAATTTAATATGCCAGTACTATTATATGCAGACCCTGCAGCTGGTCTTATTGTAGCAATTATGATTTTAAAAATGGCCTGGGATATTGGAGCAGAATCAATACATACGACAATGGATCATGTCCTTCATGAAGAAGATATTGAACCATATAAAGAAATCGTTAGGAACGTAGAAGGTGTTAAAGAAATAAATTCTCTCTATGCAAGGGAACACGGCTATTATGTCATAATCGATATAAAAGTCTCAGTAGATCCATATATAACGGTTGAAGAAGGACATAAGATCGGTAAAAATGTTAAAGCAAAGTTGATGGAACAAAAAGATGTGGAAAATGTATTTGTCCATATTAATCCATATAATGATAAAAATAACTCTTTCATCCAATAAGTTTACTTTAGTATAATAGTACAGTTAGGGGTGAGAGTATTGTTAAAGTCAAAAGCACGTTGGAAACCGAAATTATCGAATCACCAAGAAGAGCAATTATTAAGTAAAGAATTACAGATTTCCCCTCTATTAGCTAAGCTACTTGTTACTCGTGGATTTAATACAGTAGATGCAGCAAGTAAGTTTTTATATGAAGATCAAATGAGCTTTCATGACCCGTTTTTATTAGAGGGTATGGATATTGCAATTGACAGAGTATTTCAAGCGATTGAAGAAAATGAAAAAATATTAATTTTTGGCGATTATGATGCAGATGGAGTTAGCAGTACTTCAGTATTGTATTTAACATTAATCGAACTAGAAGCAAAAGTAGATTTTTATATACCAAATCGTTTTACTGAAGGGTATGGTCCAAATAAGAATGCATTTAAATGGGCGAACGAACAAGGTTATTCATTAATCATTACTGTAGATACGGGTATTTCTGCAGCTGAGGAAGTTAATTTTGCAAATGAACTAGGTATGGATGTAATTATTACAGATCATCATGAACCACCAGAGGAATTACCAAACGCTATTGCAATTATTCATCCAAAGCTAAGTCCTAGCTACCCTTTTAAAGAATTAGCAGGTGTAGGAGTTGTGTTTAAATTCGCTTCCGCATTATTAGGTAGGGAGCCAGAGGAATATTTGGAACTAGTTTCTATTGGGACTGTTGCTGATTTAGTACCTTTAGTTGATGAAAATCGACTAATCGTAAAAAAAGGTGTAAGGCAACTGAAGCAAACTAAGCGTGAAGGTTTAAGAGCTCTTTTAGAAATTAGTGGAACTACAACAGATTCAATTACGGAAGAAACAATTGGATTTGCAATTGGTCCTAGAATTAACGCAGTTGGTAGACTTGGTGATGCTAAGCCTGCAGTAGATTTAGTTTTAGAAAATGATAGAGCACTTGCTAAAAAAAGAGCAGAGCAAATTGAAATCCTAAATAAGGAACGACAAGAATTAGTTTCACGTATGACAGAAGAGGCAATTAAGCAAGTTAATGAACTTGATTCATCTTGTTCAAATAAAGTGATTATTGTCGCAAAAGAAGGCTGGAATGCAGGAGTAGTTGGAATCGTTGCTTCGAAATTAGTTGATCGTTTTTACAAACCAGTAATTGTTCTAAGTATTGATCACGAAAAAGGAATAGCAAAAGGTTCTGCGAGGAGCATTGAAGGTTTTTCTCTATTTGAAAACTTAACAAAATGTAAAGATATTTTACCTCATTTTGGAGGTCATACTCTTGCTGCTGGTATGACATTGGCTATTGAAGATGTCGAGCTATTGAGACATCGTTTAAATGAATATGCAGATCTAATTATGACAGATGAAGATTTTATCCCATTAAAAGAAGTCGATTTAAAATGTCAGGCTAGTGAAGTTTCAATCTCATTTATTAAAGAATTAAATATGCTAGCACCTTTTGGTATGCATAATCCAAAACCTGTTTTAGAAATTAACGAGGTTGATGCTCTAAATATTAAACAAATCGGTAATGAAGGTGCACATCTTAAAGTACAACTAAAAGATGACGTTACATTCCTTGATGCTGTAGGGTTTGGATTTGGACATGTTGCGAATGAAATTGCAAGTGGATCAAAAATATCATGCTTAGGAATGGCTTCTATTAACGAATGGAATGGTAAACGAAAGCCACAGTTAATGATTCATGATATTAAAGTAAATCATTGGCAGTTATTTGACTTAAGAGGTCAAGAGCCACATCGATTAACCTTACCTCATACCGAAGAAAAATTCATATTTTTACATCAATCAACAAATGAATATGAAAATTTAAAGACTAAATATCCTATTTCTACGTTTGTTGCATATGAAGATGTACTAAACTTAGATATTAATATACAAAATAATTATGTGATTCTACTTGATTTACCTAATTCTGAAAATGATTTGAAAGAGGTTTTTCGAAAAGGGTTATCAGAACGGATCTACTTAATTTTTAATCAAGAAGAATTACATTTCTTCTCACCAATTCCGAGTAGAGAAAGTTTTAAAAAATTCTATTCAATCTTAGCTAATACCAATCCATTTGACATGAACATGTATGAAGTGGCATTATGTCGTAAGATGGGATGGAAAAAAGAACAAGTCGATTTTATGACAAAGGTGTTTTTTGATTTAGAATTTGTTACAATAGAGGATGGGAAAATTCGTTTGTTGCCACAAACTGAGAAGAAAAATCTCTCTTTATCTAATACGTATGCAAGAAAATTAGCTAGTATTGAACTAGAACGTTTGTTTCTGTACTCAAAATGTGATGAATTAACTACATTTTTTCAAAATATGAAAAGTCATTTTTCCGAAAATGGGGAGGCACTTATTTAATGAATTTAAAAGATTATATAACGGTCGTACCAGACTGGCCAAAAGAAGGCGTTCAGTTTAAAGATATTTCATCATTAATGAATGATGGAAAAGCTTATAAAGAAGCAACTGATCAAATCGTAGCTTATGCGAAAGAAAAAGATGTTGATTTAGTAGTTGGACCAGAAGCTCGTGGATTTATCGTTGGTTGTCCAATTTCTTACGCTTTAGAAATAGGTTTTGCACCTGTTCGTAAACCAGGTAAATTACCTCGTGAAGTGATTAGCTACAACTACGATTTAGAATATGGTACAAATACGTTAACAATGCATAAAGATGCTATTAAACCAGGTCAACGTATTCTGATCACTGATGATTTATTAGCTACTGGTGGTACGATTGAAGCTACAATCAAACTAGTTGAAGAATTAGGTGGAATTGTAGTAGGAATTGCTTTCTTAATTGAGCTTTCTTACTTAGAAGGTCGTAAAAAATTAGAAGGCTATGATATATTTACACTAATGACATATTAATTTTTAACATATGATAATGTTATCCAAATAGGGTACTCTGATTAATCAGAGTGCTCTTTTTCTATCAAAGATCTGCAAAAAAAAATGGAATTTGACGACTCCTGCTTTACAAAAAACGAAATTTTCATGATAATAAAAGAAATAATGATTTAAGGTGATTAGATGGCTACTGAGCAAGTTTTGACAGCAGAACAGGTTTTAGAGCAAGCGACCCATTATTTAAAAGAAGATGATGTGGCGTTTATTAAACGTGCTTATGAATATGCTCGTGACGCACATAGTGAGCAATTTCGTAAGTCAGGTGAACCATATATTATACACCCGGTTCAAGTAGCAGGTATCCTTGTTGGCTTAGAGATGGATGCTACAACCATTAGTGCTGGGTTTCTTCATGATGTAGTAGAGGATACTGAAGTATCTAAAGAGGACTTAGAGAACCAATTTGGTAAAGAAGTATCTATGCTTGTAGATGGTGTAACAAAGTTAGGTAAAATCAAGTTTAAATCGAAGGAAGAACAGCAAGCTGAAAATCATCGCAAAATGTTTGTAGCGATGGCACAGGACTTGAGAGTAATATTAATTAAATTAGCCGATCGCCTTCACAATATGAGAACGTTAAAACACTTACCTCAAGAAAAACGTATGCGAATTGCAAATGAAACGTTAGAAATATTTGCACCGCTAGCTCATCGACTAGGGATTAGTAAAGTAAAGTGGGAGCTTGAAGATACAGCGTTACGCTATTTAAATCCACAGCAATACTATCGAATCGTTAACTTAATGAAGCGAAAAAGAGCAGAACGCGAGCAATATTTAGAAGAGGTTATTAACGAAATCACAACTCAACTTGAAGATGTCGAAATTAAAACAGAAATTTCTGGACGCCCTAAGCATATTTATAGCATTTATCATAAAATGGCTAAGCAGAATAAACAATTTAACGAGATCTATGACTTATTAGCTGTACGTGTGATTGTTAATAGTATTAAAGATTGCTACGCTGTATTAGGCGTTATTCATACATGCTGGAAACCAATGCCAGGTCGATTTAAAGATTATATTGCAATGCCTAAGGCAAATCTGTATCAATCTCTTCATACGACTGTAATTGGTCCAAAAGGTGAACCACTGGAAGTACAAATTCGTACTCAAGAAATGCATCAAATTGCTGAATATGGTGTTGCAGCACACTGGGCATATAAAGATGATAATGCAAACCTTCCTTCACAAAAAACGTTAGAAAATAAATTAAGTTGGTTCCGTGAAATTATCGAATGGCAAGATAATTCTACAAATGCAGAAGAGTTCATGGAATCAGTAAAAATGGACTTATTCTCTGATATGGTTTTTGTATTTACTCCAAAAGGTGATGTTTTTGAATTACCACTAGGATCTGTTCCAATCGATTTTGCTTACCGAATTCACTCTGAAATCGGAAATAAAACAATTGGTTCAAAAGTAAATGGGAAAATGGTACCACTTGATTATAAACTTAAAACCGGTGATATCGTTGAGATTATGACATCGAAGCATTCATATGGACCTAGCCAAGACTGGTTAAAAGTCGCTCAGTCTTCACATGCTAAAAATAAAATACGTCAATATTTTAAAAAGCAAAGAAGAGAAGAGAATGTTGAAAAGGGCAAGGAATTAGTTGAAAAAGAAATTAAAGCTCTAGAATGTGATTTAAAAGAAGTATTAACGTCTGAAAATTTAAAACGCGTCGCAGAGAAATTTAATTTCTCTAATGCAGAAGATATGTATGCAGCGGTTGGATACAATGGAATTACTGCAACACAGATTGCTCACCGTTTAACAGATAAATTCCGTAAACGTACTGAAATTGAGCTAGAAGACCGATTAAAAGAACTTTCTTCTGATCTTAAAAAAGCTCCATCACGTCGTAAAGATGCTGGAATTTCTGTAAAAGGTGTAGATAATTTATTAATCCGTTTATCAAAATGCTGTAATCCTGTACCTGGTGATGATATTGTTGGTTATATCACAAAAGGCAGAGGAATTTCAGTTCATAGAAGCGATTGTGTAAACATGTTAAATGATAGTGAAGAAGATCGCTTCATTGAAGTTGATTGGGAAGAAAGCCCTACGTTTGAACGTGATTATAATGTTGATATAGAAATTTTCGGTTACGATCGTCGCGGCCTTTTAAATGAAGTTCTTTCAGTAGTAAATGAAACAAAAACAAATATCTCTTCAGTAACAGGAAAAAATGATCGAAATAAAATGGCAACTATTACAATGAGTTTGTCTATTCGTAATATAAACCACCTGCAAAAAGTAGTGGATAAGGTTAAACAAATTCCAGACATTTACTCTGTGAGACGTATTTTCCACTAATAGGAGGTGCCACTTATGAAAGTATTATTACAGCGCACAAAAGAAGCAAAGGTCGTAGTGGACGGACAAGTAGTAGGTCAAATACCTAAAGGGTTATTATTGTTAGTCGGAATAACGCATGAAGACACTATAGAAGATGTTAAATATTGTGCTGACAAAGCAGTTAACCTAAGAATTTTTGAAGATAAACTCGGAAAAATGAATTTTTCATTAAATGATGTAGGTGGCAAGATTCTATCCGTTTCTCAATTCACCTTATATGGAGATACGAGAAAAGGTAGACGTCCAAGCTTCACAGATGCAGCCAAGCCAGAAATCGCAAATGAATTATACGAATATTTTAATTCATATTTACGTGAACAAGGATACGAAGTACAAACAGGCATTTTTGGTGCAGATATGGATGTAACATTTACAAACTGGGGACCAATTACAATTATGATTGAAAGTAAATAAGCCAATCTTTAACCTCCTTTTTCAAAAAGGAGGAATTTTTTTTGATAGAATTAATTATTAAAATAATAACTTCATTTAGCGAATATACTGAAGTACACGGGTTCTTATAAAGAATTTATAGGAGGTTGCTAATTGGACATAATTACAATCGTGTTAATCCTTATTGCTGGTGTAATTTTGTTTACAATCCTCAAAAGTTTCTTTAAAGCACTTTTATTTGTTATATTAATCATCCTAGTTTATTACGGATTAATCTATTTCATAGACGGATCAGTTGAAAGCATTCAATCTAGTTTAAGAATATTTCATTAGACCATGGTGTGCACCATGGTTTTTTTAGTTGTAATGAGAATGTCGGATGTAGTAAATAATAACTAGAATGGCAAATTAAAACGTGGGATCGCAATTAAAACTCAGGAATCACAAATAAAAACCGAGAATAACAAATAAAAACGTGGGATCGCAATTAAAAATCAGAAATAGCAAATAAAAACCGAGAATAGCAAATAAAAATCAAGAATCACAATAAAAATCAGAAATCGCAAATAAAAACTGTTATTCACCATTAAACTTAATAGATTTATGAAATTATCAATAAAATCATCAAATTGTACTAAATAAAATCTACTTTCAATAAAATCCACACCAAAACTACTTAAATTTAATCAAATTCCACCTCATTTTATCTGAATCCATAGAACCAATTTAAATTGCTTAATCCAGAATAAAACTTGCCTAAGTTCAAAAAAGTATTTTAATTGTTTAATCCATTAATTATTTGGACATCCTATATAACAACATACTTGGAAGGAGACTGCAGCATGAGAATAAATAACCGTAATAGTCTAGGATCAGGTAGAAAAGGTGTCTTGAATATGGATTTTCATGAGTTTCAAAATAGGGGACAAGAATCCAATTCATTAGAGATGGCAAGTGAGTTTGGTTTAACTTTAAGAGAAGTGCGCGATTTAAAAAGACAGTTGGAGCGTTCGTAAAAAATTTTTAACTGTTCTTGACATTTTTTGTATCCGAACGTAAGATATTAAATAACATATTGATACATAGTAACATTCCATAGACGGAGAAAAGTAGGATAGGATCTCTTGTAGAGAGAGGAAGTGCCGTGGCTGAGAGCATTTCCACAAGTAGACTATTTGAAAGACACTCCCGAGGCTTTATTCTGAA
Source organism: Bacillus sp. AFS053548 (assembly GCF_002575105.1). Classification (NCBI taxonomy): domain Bacteria; kingdom Bacillati; phylum Bacillota; class Bacilli; order Caryophanales; family Bacillaceae; genus Bacillus; species Bacillus sp. AFS053548. The sequence goes on from NZ_NUHI01000008.1 coordinate 134,696, forward strand.
CGATTTCTAGTAAGGATAAACGTAATCGGCGTTAACGATGAAAGTGGGAGAACAGTTTATTGTTCTTCAATTAGGGTGGCACCACGGGCTTATAACTCTCGTCCCTACTGTTTTTATTTCAGTAGGCACGAGGGTTTTTTGTATTTATAAAGGTTTATTATTTAGGAGGATTTACAATGTCGATTAATATCCCAAGAGGTACTCAGGATCTTTTACCTGGTACGATTGAAAAATGGCAGTATATTGAAAAGTTTGCAAGAGAGTTATGCAAACGATATAACTATAACGAAATTCGTACACCAATCTTTGAACATACTGAATTATTCCAACGTGGTGTTGGAGATACAACGGATATTGTTCAAAAAGAAATGTACACATTTACTGATCGTGGAGATCGTCAATTAACATTACGTCCAGAAGGAACTGCGTCAATCGCTCGTTCTTATGTTGAAAATAAAATGTACGGAAATAGCAATCAACCTACTAAGTTGTACTATATCGGTCCTATGTTCCGTTATGAACGTCCACAGGCTGGTCGCTATCGTCAGTTCGTACAATTCGGTATCGAAGCTTTAGGTAGTAACGATCCTTCAATCGATGCAGAAGTATTAGCGCTATCAATGGAATTATATCGTGGTCTTGGATTGAAAAATGTTAAGTTAGTACTTAATAGTTTAGGTGACTTAGAAAGCCGTAAAGCACACCGTGAGGCGCTTGTGAATCATTTTAAACCGGTAGCACATGAGCTATGTAATGATTGTAATAATCGTTTAGAAACTAATCCATTACGTGTTTTAGATTGTAAAAAGGATCACGATCACCCTTCGATGAAGACAGCACCATCGATTTTAGACTATTTAAATGAAGAATCTATGAACTATTTCGAAGCCGTTCAATCTTACTTAACAGCTATGAAAATTCCGTTTGAGATCGATGCAAATTTAGTACGTGGTTTAGATTATTATAATCACACTGTATTTGAAATCATGATAGAAGGTAAAGGATTCGGTACAATTTCAACTTTAAGTGGTGGTGGTCGCTATAACGGATTAGTTGAAGAAATCGGCGGTCCTAATACTCCAGGTATTGGTTTCGCATTAAGTATCGAGCGTTTAATATTAGCTCTTGAAACAGAAGGAATCGAACTTCCAATTCAACAAGAAATGGATGTATTCCTAATTGGACTTGGAGAAGAAGTGAAAAAAGAAGCGACGGCTATTTTATATCAATTGCGTAAAGCTGGTCTTGTTTGTGAGAAAGATTACCAAGATCGTAAAATAAAAGCGCAATTCAAAGCAGCGGAACGTTATAAAGCAAAATATGTAGCGGTTCTAGGTGAAGAAGAATTATCTCGTGGAGTCATTAATTTAAAAGACCAAGAGACTGGTGTACAAGAAGAAGTTGCATTAGACATCTTTGTAAAATACGTAAGCTCTAAATAAACAAATGGGGGAATTGAAAATGGAACAACGAACGCATTTATGTGGAGAACTAAGAGAATCACATATCGGTCAAAGTGTAACGCTTAAAGGATGGGTACAAAAAAGACGTGATTTAGGTGGATTAATTTTTATTGATTTACGTGACCGTTCTGGACTTGTACAAATCGTTTTTAATCCTGAAACTTCAGGTGAAGCTTTAGCTCTAGCTGAAACTGTACGTAATGAATTTATACTTCACGTTCACGGGAAAGTTGTATCTCGTGGTGAAGGTACAGCTAATACAAATCTTGAAACGGGAGCCATTGAAGTTTCTGTTGAAAAGCTTGAGATTATTAATAAAGCTAAGAATCCTCCATTTGCAATTGAAAATAAAACGGAGGTAGCAGAAGACCTTCGTTTAAAATATCGTTATTTAGATCTACGTCGTCCAGTTATGTATGACACATTTAAGTTACGTTCAAAAATTACAAAATCAATTCGTGATTTCTTAGATGGTGAAGACTTCTTAGAAGTTGAAACGCCAATTTTAACAAAGAGTACACCAGAAGGTGCTCGTGACTATCTAGTACCTAGCCGTGTACACCCAGGTGAGTTCTATGCATTACCACAATCACCTCAAATTTTTAAACAATTATTAATGGTTTCAGGATTTGAACGCTATTTCCAAATTGCACGATGCTTCCGTGACGAAGATTTACGTGCTGACCGTCAACCAGAATTTACTCAAATAGACATTGAAACTAGCTTCCTTTCTCAAGAGGAAATAATGGAAATGTCCGAAAGAATGATGGTTAAAATGATGAAGGAAACAAAAGGTGTTGACATAGTTACTCCACTTCCGCGTATGTGCTATGATGAAGCGATGAATCGCTACGGTTCTGATAAGCCTGATACTCGTTTCGGATTAGAGTTAATTGATGTTTCTTCTTTTGCTAAAGAAAGTGGATTTAAAGTATTTACTTCAGCTGTTGAAAATGGTGGCCAAGTAAAATGTTTAAATGTAAAAGGTCAAGCAGCAAATTATTCTCGTAAAGACATCGATGGTCTTCAAGAATATGCTGGTCGTTATGGAGCAAAAGGTCTTGCTTGGTTAAAACTTGAAGAAGATGGTTTCAAAGGTCCAATCGCTAAATTCTTTAGTGAAGAAGAATTTGCTACATTAAAATTAGCTGTAGAGGCGGAAGCAGGAGACTTAATATTATTTGTAGCTTCAGATGCTTCAGTAGTTGCAAATAGCTTAGGTGCACTTCGATTAAAACTTGGTAAAGACTTAGATTTAATTGATCAATCTAAATTCAATTTCTTATGGGTTACTGACTGGCCATTACTTGAGTATGATGCAGATTTAAATCGTTATTTTGCTGCTCATCATCCATTCACTTCACCTGTTCGTGAAGATATTGATAAATTAGATACAGATCCAGGTAGTGTAAAAGCTCAAGCTTATGACTTAGTACTAAATGGTTACGAGCTTGGTGGAGGATCAGTTCGAATTTACGAAAGAGACATACAAGAAAAAATGTTCAAATGCTTAGGATTTTCTGAAGAAGAAGCACAAGCGCAATTTGGTTTCTTAATGGAAGCATTTGAATACGGAACTCCACCACACGGCGGAATTGCGCTAGGTTTAGACCGAATTGTTATGTTACTTGCAGGTCGCTCAAATTTACGTGACACAATTGCATTCCCTAAAACAGCATCAGCAAGTTGTCTATTAACAAATGCACCAAGTCCAGTTTCTTCTGCACAATTAGAAGAATTAGCGTTAAAAACAACTGTAGAAGAGTAAAATAAAAAGGAAGGGTGAAGGAATTAATTTTCTTAATCCTTTCCTTTTTCTGTTGAAGGATTAAGATAAATTCTGTTTTTCTTTAATTCAAGCTTGATGTAAATAGCTTGTATCATGTATATTTAAATCATTGTAATCTGATTAAGATAGTGGGAGTTGAATAAATGTTACACCAATTTTCTCGTAATGAGCTTGCTTTTGGTAAAGCGGGTTTAGAGCGATTACAAAACAGTACGGTAGCTATTTTAGGTATTGGAGGCGTTGGCTCATTTTCTGCTGAAGCTTTAGCGCGTTCTGGAGTCGGACGTTTAATATTAGTGGATAAAGATGTTATTGATATTACAAACGTGAATAGACAAATTCATGCTTTATTATCAACAGTTGGAGAGCCTAAAGTAGAAATGATGAAGCAACGTATTCTTGAGATTAATCCTGAGTGCGAAGTAATTACACATAGAATGTTTTATACAGAAGAAACATTTGAAAAGTTTTTCGAAATTCCATTAGATTATGTAATTGATGCTTCTGATACAATTACATATAAAATTCACTTAATTAAAGAGTGTCGTCGTCGTGGAATTCCACTTATTTCAAGTATGGGTGCTGCTAATAAGATGGATCCAACTCGATTTAAAATTGCTGATATATCAAAAACAACTCACGATCCTATTGCAAAGGTTATTCGAACTAAACTTCGCAAAGAAGGTATTCAAAAAGGAGTAACAGTTGTCTATTCAGATGAAAGTCCTATTGTTATTCGTGAAGATGTACGTAAAGAAATTGTACCAGATGAAAATACAAAAATTCGTAAAGCAAAAATGCCACCATCTTCAAACGCCTTTGTGCCATCAGTTGCTGGCTTAATCGCAGCTAGTCATGCAGTTCGTGAATTAATAAAGGACATTGAAATTCAGCGTGTAGGAAAAGAATAACGAATAATGATAACAAGCTGACTGTAGGAATTAATTTCCTACAGTTTTTTTATTTATTAATGTAAAAACTACCTTCTATAGGAGGTGTTTGATGTTGAATAAAGCCTTGAAGATATTTTGTACTTTCGGATTATCTTTAACAATATTAACTGCTTGTAGTAGTACCAGTGACGTGGAAAAAGATTCAAAACAGCATCATGTAGATAATTTATCCAATCGGATTAATGTTAAGTATAAAAAGAAAAATAATGTTGTCGAGAAAAATGGTAAAGTTGGCAAAGATGGCGTCGTTAACGATATGGAATCGATTGAAATGAATAAACGTAAGCCAAATAAATAAAAAAGACCCCCAAATTTATTGGGGGTTCTGACTGCCCGAAAACGCTCGCTTTTTTCGTTGCTTCGCCTGTCAACGGTGCTCATTACCGTTTTAGGTAACTCCGCTCCTCGCTAGGCTTCGTGCCTCGAAAGACAAGCGCTGCAACCAGCCTGAAAATTCAAGTTGTACTTTGTCTACACATTACCCCCAAATTTATTGGGGGTTTTTAGTCTGTTCGGACACATTACCTTAAAGGGAATAATAGGTTACATATTTAAATCCTTCTCATTTTTAACTCTATTTTTACGTCTTCTCACAAATTGACGTCCAATTAGAGAAATAACTAATAGTCCAACTACAAGAAGTAGAATTTGGAGATATGATAAGTTAAAGTATTTAGCACCGGTAACAATTAAAAGTGTAGATAACGTACCTTTAATAATAAAAAATATAATAATCCATAAACCGCCTTTTTTCCAATTCATTTCATTATACTCCTTACTATTGCATGCATTTTGTTACTTCATTATACAATAGTACAAGTGTTAATATACTGTGAATGTTTTACATTATTTTGTCCAAATTTATTCTATTAGATTGATCAATACATTTTGTTTCTTTTGGATTAATGTTTTTAAATTAACAATTTTTTTATTTAAATTTTCATTTTCAAATTTTAATTTAACTACTTTTTCCTTTAACTGCTTATTTTCCTCCGAAGCTTGATGCTTTTGTTCGAAATTCATTAAGAATTGGATGACCATTTCAATATTTAGTGAAGGAGGATTTATAGGCTTATTTAAAACTTCTTTAGGTTTGTTCATTTCACTAAATTGATCTTTTGATAGTTTTCGGTATCTAGAAGCACATGCTGTCTTTGTCCGATTAATAATATTTGCTACCATTTCAAATGCTTCTTGCTTTGATTTACCTTTACTTTCGTATTTTTCAACTAGTTCAATTAATGTGTTTTCATCTTCAAGTGACCATTTTGTTTTTGGGGCATTCATTTTTTTCACCTTCTTAATTTCATCTATTATTATCTTCACCAAATAAATTGTTAGTAAAAAGAAATATTTGCGGGGTGCAGATGAAAAATGTTTCCAATTCAATTACAATAGTAAAAAGAGTTATAAAGGAGGGAGAAAAATGAGTCATGAACCTCTAGCATACCGTATGAGACCAAGAACGATTGATGAATTAATTGGTCAGGAAAAAATTATCGGAAAAGAATCAGCCTTATATCGATTAATACATAACGGACGAGTTCCTTCAATGTTAATACACGGGGAACCTGGAATAGGTAAGACATCGTTTGCCCATGCAATTGCTGGTACTGTTGATAAACGTTTTGTCACTGTAAATGCGACTACTTCTGGTAAAAAAGAACTTGAGGATATCGTTCATGAGGCGAAAATGTTCGGTGAGATCATTCTTTTTGCAGATGAAATTCATCGTTGGTCAAAGCTGCAACAGGATTATTTATTATCATATGTAGAAAGCGGGTTTATCACGTTAATTGGGGCAACAACTGAGAATCCATACCACGATGTTAACAGTGCAATACGCTCTCGATGTAACCACATTTTAAAATTAGAACCGCTTTTACCAAAACATATTTATAAATTATTAGATAAAGCCTTAAGAGATGAGGATAGGGGATTAGGAAATTTGCAAATCCAAATTTCAGAGGAACAAATTTTAAAAATTGCTCATGGAGTAAACGGAGATGCAAGATCATCATTAAATATTTTGGAGTCAATTGTATACGGATCAACAAAAGAGTCTGACGGAACAATTGTAGTACAAGATGAAATTATTGATGAATTTCTTCGTTCAAAAGGTTTTAATCATGATAAAAATGGAGACTTTCATTATGACACATTGTCTGGTTTCCAAAAGAGTATTCGTGGAAGTGATGTAAATGCAGCACTTTATTATTTGGCGAGGCTCATTGAAGCGGGCGATTTAACTAGCATTATTCGAAGATTATTAGTGATTGCTTATGAGGATATCGGACTAGCTGGCGATCCATGGAAGATTGTCCTTGCTTGTGAAGCCGCAAAGCAAGTTGGATTTCCTGAAGCAAGAATTATTCTTTCAAATGCAGTAATTGAGCTTTGTTTGTCATCCAAATCTAATTCTAGTGTAACATCAATTGATCGAGCATTAAATGATGTAAGAAGTGGGCTACATGATGATATCCCAGCACATTTAAAAGATAGTCATTATGCTGGAGCAAAGGATATGGGGCATGGGATCGGTTATATTTATCCGCATGATCATCCTTTAGGTAATTTTGGCGGGTGGGTAAATCAACAATATCTTCCAGATCGATTAGTAAATCAAGTTTACTATAAACCAAAAGAAGCAGGTAACGAAAAACGTTACGGGGCTATTTTTGAAAAACTACAGCAGTTTAAGAAAAATCGTAATTAAGTCAAAAATTAAAAAGGAAGGTAGATATAAAGCGAAATTGGTCGCTTAATCTACCTTCCTTTTTAATATGATCCACTCAATTATGATTAAATTTATTAGTAAACCTACCCATATATTAACATTTAGGGCTTCTTCAACCATTCGCTCTCTTCCACCAGGTATATGCAATCCATTTAGTAAAAAGTAGGCTAATAATATAAATGGCACTAAAACTCGACCACTTACTGCTACTAAAGTGATTCCAAAACTTCGAGTCATCCAGATTTGGTGAGCTATGTAATTTTTCTTCTTAGCGCTATGAATACCTTTAATTGTAGTGAAAATCCAAAGTAAAGCTAAAACAAGAAAAGACATTACTTTTGAAAAATTTTCAATATAAAATATTACTATCAATGACAAAATTCCACTTATAAAAACGCTAGTAAAGTAAATAGTTCCAATTATTCGATGGATTCTCGGATAACGAGATCTAATCTTTTTTACAAACTGTAAAAATCCAGCAATTAAAGCAATAAATGCAAAAAAGATATGTGTAATTAAAGCAGGATATTGAATTGAAGTTGAACTAATTTGGATACGACTTTTCTCTGGATCTATAAGAAAATAAGGTGCCATAAATGGAACAATGACACAAAGCGAAATAATAAATAAAATCCACCAACTTTTTTTAGAATTCATAAATTAACCTGTCCCCCGATATTTAGTTTGATATATGTAATTTAGAATAAAAATCTTTAAGGAATATCATAACAACCTAATATGAACGGAACATGAATAAAAAAAGTCGAGATACAATCTCGACTCGGTGTGTAAACAATGTCCTAAAAACTTGATTCTCAGACTAATTGCAAGCGCTTGTCTTTCGAGGAGCGGAGTTACCTTTGACGGTAATGAGCACCGCAGACAGGCGAAGCAACGAAGAAAGCGAGCGTTTTCGGGCAGTCTGAGTCTCGACTTTAAGCACTAACATCATTTTCAAACACTTCAATAGTTGGAGAATCAACTAAATGATTAGTTAATAATTTTATCTCGAGGAAAAGTAGATCTGGTTTAATAAAAGTTGAAGGGATTGATAAAATCTCTTCGTCATCTTTATCATAGAAAACAATATAATTTACTTTTCGTTGATATGCTGCCATTTTACCTTCGTTTTTACCCCATTTTCGGAGTTCGATCGACATCCGGTTTATCTTATGAAGCTCAATTGACTTCAATTCATTACCTTTTTTTAAGGTTAGTTGTCTACTTGTTAAAATTAATTTAGATTCTTTTCGAAGTTGAATTGTTGCATATACTTTATATAAGAAAATAATCCATAGTAAAGCTAGTAATAAAAAATAAATAGGATCGTGATTTCCAAAAGCAGTACCTGTTCTAACAGCAGTTAGAAATCCGAGAAAATAAGTACCAAAATGCCAGCTTGGCTTTGATTCCAAAATGACTTCTTGACCTAATTTATCGTTTTCTTCTTTATTTAATAATTCAAGTTGGGTTCTATGTTCATCCTCATTATATTTATCCCATTTTGTAAATGCTGTAATTGTTTCATCATAAAATCGTGGACTAGGAATTTGTTCAGAAATATAAGCCCCTACATATGCAGCCATCCAATCATTTTCTTCCCAATTTTCTTGCTGACTACGAAATTTAGTTAAATAATAAGTTACTTCTTGTTCATAATAGTTTGAAGTATCATAACGCTTTATAATTTCAATCTCGTCGGGAATCACACCAAAATCTTCATGAGTAATTAAATAAAGAAACAGTCTGTTTTTTACAAAACTATGTTGATGCTCTTCCGTAAATGTGTATATATCTTTCTTTGAAAATTCATTTAATTTTGTATAAAACCATACCGCTGATTCAATATTATGCGCACAATAATCAAGGATTTCTTTTTCAATTTGTACGCCATGTTCCATCAGTGATATAATAGCATCCACTTTTAGGTAAGGATCTCTATACTCAATTGCTTCTTTTAAATATTCATGCATGCTATCGTCAAAATAATATTGCATTAATTGAAGGTAAATACCCATTTCTGTTCGAACGATGAGGTAAGATTCCTTCCAAGCCTGGTATACAAATTTTAAGTTGTAATCTTGATCATAATTTAAATATGAATCTCGTCTAAGCTTATATAAAACTTTAATTTGTTCGATTATATAATCGTTCTCAGCGGATGAAAAAGGTAAAGAAATTGAATTTCTTTTACACAATAGAATCAGATGGAAAATTGAAACGGCAGTTTCTTCATTTTCGATTAAACCTAATAGTTTTTTTACAAGTTCTGGAGCCCAATTTGTCTCTTCGAAAATGAATTGAACATCGATATCAAGCGAGTACTGTTTACTATTTTTTTCAATGATTCGTATATAAGCATCTCTAGCTAACTCTGATTTCAGACTTATTAATAAATAAAGAGCTTGGAGTTTTGCTCGTTCACTATATGCTTCAAAATTCTTTTCGATTGGAGTTATTAATTCTTGAAGCGCAAACTCTGAACAAAATCCAACTAAGTGATAGCTTCCATCATCCCAATCTTCTATTGATTTCGGGAAATTACTTCCCGCTTCTTCTAATAAATAAATTAATGATTCAATAGAAGCACCTGATCGAAGAGACTTTCTAAGTTGGTCTATGCCTTTTGCGCGCTGATATAGATCTTGGTGGCGTAATTGATTTACTATTTTCTTGAATTTTCTTTGTACAGCCAACTTAAAACCTCCTCTAGCTTCTTTTTAATTCCAATATATCATAATAAGGGTAATGAGAAATAGTTAAATAGTCTTGTAGTGTATTTGGTTAAATAAAAATCCAGGTCTTTTACCTTATTTTTTGTCACAATTGGATAAATTTTACAAATTGTTTTGATAATTTATTTTTATGCTTTTATAATAATAAGAACAAGCTGTTCATATTTTATATAGAACTTGTCCAATCCTAGCGATCATTTCGATTAACTTATTCTCGAAACGAAAGTAGGAATTTTTTTTGTACCTAAAATTAAGAATGGAGGATGAACATGGTTAAGCTCTATGTCCTGGCGGTTGTCATTGGTGGAGTGACCGGATTTATTTTTCACATCCTGTTTAACAAAGGTACGATTATGCTCCCGGTGAGACGAAAGAAAGGCTTTTATTTAGGTTTTCTTGCAGATATTTTATTTGGAGCAACAGCCGCGACATTATTTGTTTCTTTATTTATACCAGAAAACATGTTAAAAGATATGCGTATGGTAATCGGATACTGTATATTAGCTGGTCTCTCATCTCAAAGCTTTCTTTTAAGCAGAGCACTTAACACTGAACGGGAAAGGGTAAGTTCGCTGCATAATATTTCTAAGCAAATTGTGTAGTATTTTCAATAATTTACTTGGCAAAAGATGAAGGAGGCATGTAATGAGGCTAGTGCTAACACCCGAAGAGAAAGCCATTTATTTAGATTTATTAGAGGATTTATTAAATGCTGATACTGAATACGAAATTAAAAGTATCGAATTCCAAGTCATAAGCTTTTTAAACAACATAAAAGAATCTAGAAAAAATGTTGAAGATTTCGATGAAAAAGCGGCAGCCGCTCAATTCGTACGTGCTGGTAAATTGAAGAGTTAAGCAATCAAAAAATGAAAAAAACAAGCAGACTGAAATAGATAACACCTATAGTGTCGTATAGTTAAACTATATAACATTAGGGGTGTTTTTTTTGAAAAATCTTTGTCATGTGTTTTTTTAGATTACTAGATAAATTGCAAGAATGATAGTGAAAAAATTTTAGAATTTATAGAACGTTGAAATTTAAGTCAGTAAACTTACCTGACTAGTCAATTACATGGATAATGCACTTTTCCAATTGGTTTAGTGCATTTTTTTCCTGTCATGTGAATTTATAGGATAAATAGTGTACAATAATTGTAATACTACAGTTTAAAAATAGGATAAATCTGATAAAAATAAGAGATACAGTTTATTGAACGGAGTGAATTAATGAAAATTTCAACTAAGGGTAGATACGGACTGACAGTTATGATTGAATTAGCAAAAAGATATTGTGATAAACCAATTTCACTCAAGAGTATTGCGAAAGCACAAAATCTTTCTGAGCATTATTTAGAACAAATTATTTCATTATTACGTAATGCAGGATTAGTTAAGAGTATTCGTGGAGCATATGGTGGGTATATTTTAACAAAGGAACCGAATGAAATTTCTGCAGGTGAAGTGATAACTGCACTTGAAGGATCACTATCACCAATCGAAAATCTTGAAGATGAAAATCCCGCACAAAGAGAGTTATGGACTCGTGTTCAAAAAGCGATTAATGAAGTGTTAGACCATACGAGTCTTGAGGATTTAGCAAAATTAGAATCTGATGATTTAAATGGATATATGTTTTATATTTAATTTTAATGCGTTCAAAGATAGGTGAACGCTTCATAAAGAAAGGGTTTAATAAAAATGGAACGTATTTATGTAGATCATGCTGCGACTTCTCCAATGCATCCAGAAGTAATTGAAAAGATGGTTGTAGAAATGCAAGAGACTTTTGGAAATCCATCTAGTATTCATTCATTTGGCCGACAAGCTCGCCAAAAAATTGATACTGCACGCATGGTTTGTGCGAATAGTATAGGATCAAAAGTTAATGAAATTATTTTTACAAGCGGTGGAACGGAAAGTGATAACCTTGCTGTGTTAGGCGCTGCTTATGCGAATCAAAAATATGGTAAGCACATTATTACCTCTAGCATTGAGCATCATGCTATATTACATACATGCCAAGCTCTTGAAAAGGAAGGCTTTGAGGTTACGTATTTACCTGTTGATCATACAGGTCGTGTGAATGTAGAGGATGTAAAGGCTGCACTGCGTGATGATACAATTTTAGTATCAATTATGATGGTTAATAATGAAATCGGCACAGTTCAACCAATTAAAGAAATTGGTGAACTTCTTAGTAACCATAAAGCTCATTTCCATACAGATGCAGTACAAGCTTACGGCTTAATTCCAATTAATGTTGAAGAACTTGGTGTCGACTTTTTATCCATTTCCTCACATAAAATTAATGGACCAAAAGGTGTAGGTTTTCTTTATGTAAGTGAAAATGCAATTTTTACACAATTACAATATGGCGGACAGCAAGAGCGTAAACGCCGTGCGGGTACAGAAAATGTTCCTGGTATTGTTGGATTAGCTAAAGCAGTAGAAGTAATTCACATCGAAAGAGATGAACGTATAGAAAGCTATTTGCATTTCCATGAAATCTTAATGAATGTTCTAAAAGAAAATGGAATTCGTTTTGAAAAGAATGGAAATGAGTCGTTTTTTGCACCACATGTGTTAAACTTATCATTTGAAGATATTTCAATTGAATCATTTTTGGTAAACCTTGATTTATCAGGTATAGCAGCTTCAAGCGGATCTGCTTGTACAGCTGGTAGTATAGATCCATCACATGTATTAGTTGAAATGTTTGGAATAGATTCACCTAAAATACGTTCTTCGGTTCGATTCAGTTTTGGTTATGGAAATACAGACGAACAAATCCGTATACTTGGTGAGCGTGTATCTTCAATTGTCAAACGATTAGTTAAAATATAAATTTTTAAAGTGCGAGGGGATATAATTTATGAATAAAAAAGATCCAAAAGACACTCGCGTAGTAGTAGGAATGTCAGGTGGTGTAGATTCATCTGTAACAGCATATTTATTGAAACAACAAGGATATGATGTCATCGGTATTTTTATGAAAAACTGGGATGACACAGATGAATTTGGCGTATGTACAGCAACTGAAGATTATGAAGATGTAATTGCAGTTTGTAATCAAATAGGAATTCCGTATTATGCAGTGAATTTTGAAAAGCAATATTGGGATAAAGTGTTTACCTATTTCTTAGATGAATATAAAAAAGGTAGAACACCAAACCCAGACGTAATGTGTAACAAAGAAATTAAGTTTAAAGCATTTCTTGAACATGCAATGGAACTTGGAGCAGATTATGTAGCGACAGGTCATTATGCTGGAGTTGAGTTCCGTGACGATGAATATAAAATGTTACGAGGAATCGATAGCAATAAAGACCAAACTTATTTCCTAAATCAACTAGGTCAAGAACAACTATCGAAAGTTATGTTTCCACTTGGAGGTTATTTAAAGCCAGAAATCCGTAAAATTGCTGAAGAGGCAGATTTAGCGACAGCTAAGAAAAAAGACAGTACCGGAATTTGCTTCATAGGTGAACGTAACTTTAAAGAATTTCTAAGTAATTATTTACCTGCACAACCTGGTGAAATGAGAACAATGAACGGGGAAGTTAAAGGTAAACATGATGGACTTATGTATTATACAATTGGTCAACGTCATGGACTTGGAATCGGTGGAAATGGAGACCCTTGGTTCGTTGTAGGAAAAGACTTAAAAAATAATATTTTATTAGTTGAACAAGGTTTTCATAATGAGTTACTTTATAGTAATGAAGTACTTGCTTCTGATATCAGTTGGACATCAAATAAACCGAAAGAAGGTTCATTTACATGTACTGCTAAATTCCGTTATCGTTCTGAAGATAATGAAGTAACAGTTCACATTTTAGCTGATAACTCAGTAAGAATTCTTTGCCACGAAAATATTCGTGCAATCACTCCAGGCCAAGCTGTTGTATTTTACGACGGGACAGACTGCCTAGGTGGAGGAACAATTGATCGTGCATTTATCGATGGTAATGAATTAACTTATTTAAGATAAATCTATTTACCCCAATCATAATGGTTGGGGTTGTTTTTATGAATGGAAATACTTAATTTAACGTAGAATTTTTGAAGAAACGTTCCTTTGAAATGTATACTATGGTGTGATAGTGTTAAATAGATATATTAAGTTTCTTAATCTGATTAGTATAGAAAATGGAGTCTATCAAAAATAATTGAAAGAAAATACATAGAGGTGTCATATATGAATAATTTTGAACGTGGAGTAGCAGCCCTGCAAGAGGGTAACTTAGAGGATGCAGCTAATTTTTTAACGAAAGAAATTGAAGAAAATCCTACTAATTCATTAGCGTATGTTAATTTTGGTCAGCTTTTACTATCGATGGGAGATGTCGAACGAGCTTGTCGTTTTTTTGAAAAGGCTTTAGAAATTGATCCGGAATTGGCAGCAGCGCATTATGCAGTTGGAACAGTGTATTTTGAAGATGGAAAGTTTGAATTAGCTAAAAAACATTTTCAACATTGTGTGAAACTTGGCATGAATGATAGTGATGTCCATTTTATGATTGGTTTATGCTGTGTTAATAATGGAGAAGATCGTTTTGCACTTCCATTTTTTCAACGAGCGATTGAGCTTGATGATAAAGATGTAGACGCATTATTCCAATATGGCCTTACTTTAGCTAAATTAGAAATGTTAGATGAAGCAAAAATTAGTTTAGAAAAAGTTTTACAATTAGATGAAATTCATGCTGATGCACATTATAATCTAGGCATAATTGCGATGTTTAATGATCAAGTTACAACTGCGAAAGACCATTTTAATAAAGCGATTGAAAGTCAAGATGATCATATGCTTGCTATGCACGCTTTAAAAGTAATTGAAAATAAAGAGTAGAATGAAGCTAGTTTAGATCTGGGAGGTGGAGAAATGCAAACCCAAAGTGAAATGGAATTGTTTGTTGATGAGACACCATATATTAAAGGGCATATCACAACAATCATCTTTTATAATGCAGAAAATTTCTATACTGTTGCAAAGGTAAAAGTAGTTGATACAAATTTATCAAATTGTGAACAGGAAATGACCATTACTGGGAATATACCAAGAATGAATGAAGATGAAACATATACATTTAAGGGGATTGTAAAAGACCATCCGAGGTATGGTAAACAATTTCAAATTTCATCATTTGAAAAAGAGCTTCCATCTACTAAAAAAGGTGTTATTCAATATTTATCATCAGATTTATTTAAAGGAATTGGAAAGAAAACAGCTGAGAAAATCGTTGACCATTTAGGTGAAGGTGCAATTAATAAAATTTTAGATAATGCTGATAGCTTAGAAGGTGTTCCCGGGCTGGCAAAATCCAAAGCGAAAGAAATTTATGAAACAATACTATCTCATCAAGGTCTTGAAAAAGTAATCAGCTTTTTAAGTAGCTACGGTATTGGAACGGGTTTATCGATTAAAATTTATAAGACCTATAATGAATCAACTCTAGATGTTATCAGAACAAATCCGTTTAAGTTAATTGAAGATGTGGATGGGATTGGGTTTGGAAGAGCAGATGAAATTGGTCGAGCAATCGGTATTACAGGAAATCATCCAGATCGGATACGAGCTGGTTGTATATATATTTTAGAACATTTATCGATGCAAGAAGGACATGTTTATATAACGCAAGATCAGTTTATTGATGAAACTAGACAATTATTAATGAAACAGGATAAAGAGCTTGTCGAAGCAGTCGACATTTCTCGGGAAATGAAACGATTGGTAGCAGACGGAAAGCTAGTAATGGAAGATGAGAGAATCTATTTATCTGCACTTTATTATGCTGAGAAAGGCATTGTAAATGCGATCCAAAAATTATTAAGCAGTGCTCCAGATTTAGGAGAAATGACTGAAACTAGATTTGCAAAAGAGCTAGAAGACCTCGAATCAAAAATGAATGTAAAATATGCCCCTTCACAAGCGCAAGCAATAAAAAAAGCTATGGAGTCAGCTATGATGGTCCTTACAGGTGGACCAGGTACAGGTAAAACGACAGTTATTAAAGGAATCGTTAATCTGTTTTCAACAATCCATGATTTATCATTAGATCAGCATTCTTACCCTAAAGATGTTCCATTCCCTTATTTGCTTGCAGCACCTACAGGTAGAGCGGCAAAAAGAATGAGTGAAGCAACTGGATTACCGGCAGTAACAATCCATCGTTTACTTGGTTGGACAAGAGAAGGGGAGTTTAGCCATCATGAGGAAAATCCTTTAAATGGAAAGTTACTGATCATTGATGAGTTTTCAATGGTCGATGTTTGGTTAGGGAATCAATTACTCAAAAGTATTCAAGAAGGATGCCAAGTCATTTTTGTAGGGGATGAGGATCAATTACCTTCTGTTGGCCCAGGTCAAGTCTTAAAGGATTTATTAAACTCTGGTACAGTTCCAACCGTTCGATTAAAAGATATTTATCGTCAATCAGGAGATTCTTCGATTATTACGCTTGCACATTATATAAAAGATGGAACAATATCCGAGGATTTATTTGAACAAAGAAAAGATCGTTCATTTATCGGTTGTTCAAGTCAACAAGTTGTTGAAGTCGTCAAAAAAGTGTGTGAAAACGCCAATAAAAAAGGTTTTCCTGTAAGAGATATCCAAGTATTAGCACCGATGTATCGTGGTCCAGCAGGAATTGATGCCCTAAATGAAGGGCTACAAGAAGTGTTTAATCCTAAAAAAGAAAAGCAACGTGAAATGAATTTTGGTGATACAACTTTTCGTACAGGTGATAAGGTCCTCCAACTCGTAAACGTTCCTGAAAATAATGTTTTTAATGGAGATATGGGTGAAATTGTAAACATTTTTTTCGCCAAAGAAAATGTAGAACAACAAGATATTATTATCGTTTCATTTGATGGAAATGAAGTGACTTATACTAGACCAGATTTTTCTCAATTAACTCTTGCTTACTGTTGTTCAATCCATAAGTCTCAAGGTAGTGAATTTGATATTATTGTGCTTCCAATTGTTAAAAGTTATTATCGAATGCTTCGAAGAAATTTAATTTACACTGCAGTGACAAGAAGTAAGAAGTTCTTAATCATGTGCGGTGAACAAGATGCATTTATTCAAGGCATTGGAAGAACGGATGATGGTCAAAGACAAACTACTCTATGTATGAAACTAAAAGGGATTGAAAATGGTGAAGTACAACTAAACGAAGATTTACCATTTCAGCTTTCAGACGAATTACCAAATCTTTCACCTTATGATTTCATGTAAATGACTAAGAATATATAGTGCAAGACGATTCCTGTACTAACGTATATTTTTATGAAAATTTGGTCACAATGCTTAGAAACATTGCCTTTTTTAGGCTAAGGGAGCGAGCGTTGTGATTTGTCCAAATTGTCAAAGTAAAGACTTAGGGAAAATAGGTGTAAATCAATATTATTGTTGGGGATGTTATATTGAACTAACAATTAATAAAGGTATAATTTATACCCACCAAGTTGAAGAAGATGGTACGTTAAGTTCGTTAGATGATTTGTTTGACGAAGAGGATCGAAAACTTAGTATGTAGGAGTGGGTAATTGATGGCTAGAAAAAGCTCTTTATTAGGTTTAGGTTTAGGTGCAGGTGCACTTGCGATGAAGTTAATGTACGATAACAAATGGCTTACTTCAAAGAACATGAAACGTATGAGAAAGTCATTGAAAAAAATGCTTTAATTTTTTTAGCACATGTCTATAGGGCATGTGCTTTTTTACTGTATTTAACCTTGTAAAGAAGTCCATTGCGGTTAGAATTATCGTATTTAAAAAAAGCAACTTTCACATGTCTATAAAGTATTTAACAGCTTTGTTAATCAGTTTGTAATTATAATCATTTGAACTTGTTTTTCTAACTTCTCAAGAATAAACAATTACTAGAGTTTTTGATATTATAAAACCGCTCAAACATTTTAACTACATGTGCTTTGTTTATTCAATGTATTAAATCCAATACATTCCTAATTTATTTTAAATTTTTTCATTGAGAAAATGGTCATCTTCTTTTATCATTTATAAAAACATGGAAAAGAGATGGTAAATATGGGAGTGGGAGTTAAGCTTGTTAAGAATGATTTAAAGTATGCAGAGCAGGTTTTTAAGTTATCATCAGATCCAGGTGTGAAAGATGTTTTAGGAATAAAAGTAGATCATATTGATGATACAATCGGATTTATTAGCTATATTGTTCAGCAGGAATTAGAAGGTAAGGTAATAAATCGAATAATATTGAATGAGCAAGATGAGGTTGTTGGTATAACTAGTTTAAAGCATATTGACCGAGGTGATGGAATTTGGCATATTGGCACCTGGATAGGGGTTCCATTTTGGGGGCAAGGGTATAATGAAGCTTCAAAAATAGAAATTTTAAAAATTGCTTTTAACGAGTTGAAAATGGACTATGTTTTTGCTGGAGCAAAAGAGTCAAATACTAGATCAAGGCGTGCACAAGAGAAATTAGCTTATATGACAATTAGTGTAGAGAAGGAGTTTCCAAATGAACTAACAATCGTTGAAAAAGAGGCAAAAACGAAATGTGTATTGAATGTTGTTAAGAGAGAAGACTTTGTAAAATTTTTAACGAGTCACATAATTTAATTGAAATTCTCCATACTATTATCAGTATGGAGGTTTTTTATGGACGGTTTAAAGTTAAAATGGATATACCGATTATGTTTAATTTTGCTAATTGGATTAGTTGGAATCGTTTTTTATTATTTAAAACCGGTTTATTTGCATATTGTTATTGGTGTTTTAAAATCGATGGTTCCATTTTTGATTGGTTTAATCATTGCCTATTTGTTACATCCAGCAATTGAATATATTCATAATAAAGGGATAAAACGAGTAATTGCGATTTTATTGATCTATTTATTATTTTTTGGAGGGTGTGTATTAGGGCTTTATTTATTACTCCCTATTTTTAAACAACAGTGGCAAGATATTTTAAGAGCTTTTCCTAAAGTAATGGCATTATATGATAATTTCTTATCAAAAATCGAACGAAAGACTTCGAGGATGCCAATTTTTCTTCATAATCGTGTTGATTTAATGATTAATGGTGCTGAAAAATCGGGATTATCATTATTGAATAAATCTGGTGAATGGATGAAGCAATTAGTAAATAATATTATTTCACTATTTATCATTCCGTTTATCGTTTTTTACTTTTTAAAAGACTATAAGGTCTTATCGAATATGTTTTGGAAAATTATCCCTTACAAATGGCGATATGAAGCAAAAGGTTTAGCAAAAGAACTTAATAATACATTTGGAAAATATATTCGTGGTCAAATATTAGTTTGTTTTTTACTATTTGTATTAGCAACAATATTTCTATGGATTGTTCGAATGAAATATGCGCTAGTATTAGGAGTGGTCATTGGACTAACAGATATCATTCCGTATTTCGGACCTGTTATTGGTGCTGTACCAACTCTGTTTCTAGCCGCTTCGGAAGGGACAAGTTTATTAATTAGAGTAGGTATTACATTAATTATTTTACAATTAATCGAAGGTAACGTCCTTTCTCCGATGATAATTGGAAAGTCAATTCATATTCATCCAGTTATTATTATGTTTTCATTATTAGTTGCAGGGGAAATAGCTGGTTTTATTGGCTTGTTAATTGCCGTACCATTATTAGTTGTTATCATTTCTGTTATTCGCTATTACAGTAATAGAAAAGAACGTCTCTCAACTTGACTTTCATTTTTGACAATGATACTATTTTTTCATACAATTTATATTTGCAAAATTTTGAAGGAACAAGTATGTCACTAAACCATTTAAGCGTATGCGAAAGAGAGAAGTTTCCTAGGCTGAAAGAAACTTTAATGAAGGGTGACAGAAAAGCTACTCCTGAATGCAGCTAATCACTGACGCGTCAGACCACGTTACGGTCTCTTGAGGTGATGAATAGACTTCGAGGTATTTTGCCTAAGCAATAAGCTTTCTATTCATAATCAGGGTGGTATCGCGAGTACATCTCGTCCCTGTTTTAGGGACGGGATTTTTTTGTTTTTATAACATTATAAATTTACTAAATGGAGGTTAATATAATGAAAAAGCTAACTGCTGCTCAAATTCGCCAAATGTACTTAGACTTCTTTAAAGAAAAAGGTCACTCTATTGAGCCAAGTGCATCTTTAGTACCAGTAGAAGATCCAACTTTATTATGGATTAATAGTGGTGTAGCAACATTAAAAAAATATTTTGATGGTCGAGTAATTCCAGAGAACCCAAGGATAACAAATTCACAAAAATCTATTCGTACAAATGATATTGAGAATGTTGGGAAAACAGCTCGTCACCATACATTTTTTGAAATGTTAGGTAATTTTTCAATCGGAGATTATTTCCGTGAAGAAGCTGTAACATGGGGTTGGGAGCTTTTAACTTCATCTGAATGGTTTGGTTTTGAAAAAGAAAAATTATTCGTTACTGTTTATCCTGAAGATAAAGAAACGTATGATTTATGGATTAAATTAGGATTAGAAACTGAGCATATTATCCTGTTAGAAGGTAACTTCTGGGAAATTGGTGAAGGACCATGTGGACCATGTACAGAGATTTTCTATGATCGTGGAACAAAATATGATCCAGAAAACATTGGAATTAAATTATTAAAAGAGGATTTAGAAAATGATCGATATTTAGAAATTTGGAATATTGTATTCTCTCAATTTAATTCTAAAGATGGTTTAGACCGTAAAGAATACCCTGAATTACCAAACAAAAACATTGATACTGGCATGGGCTTAGAACGTATGGCAAGTGTACTACAAGAAGTAGACACAAACTTTGACACTGATTTATTTATGCCGATTATCAATGTTGTTGAAACAATTTCTGGACAAAAATATCGAAATGGACAATTTGATCAAGATACTGCTTTTAAAGTAATTGCTGACCATATACGTACAGTATCTTTTGCTGTTGCAGATGGCGCTCTTCCTTCAAATGAAGGTCGCGGATATGTATTACGTCGATTAATCCGTCGTGCTGTTCGTTTTGCTAAAAAATTAGGTGTTGAACGTCCATTTATGTTTGAACTTGTTCCAGTTGTTGCAGAAATTATGGAAAGCTACTATCCAAATGTGAAAGATAAAGTACCGTTCATTCAAAAAGTAATTAAAAATGAGGAAGAGCGTTTCCATGAAACATTACATGAAGGATTATCACTTCTTACAAATGTAATGAAGGATTCGAAAGCAAAAGGAAGTTCTATAATTAAAGGTGAGGATGTTTTCCGTCTTTATGACACATATGGGTTCCCGATTGAATTAACAGAAGAATATGCAGAAGAAGAAGGATTAACAGTTGATCATGACGGTTTCGAAGTTGAAATGGAAAAACAACGTGAGCGTGCTCGTTCTGCTAGACAAGATGTTGACTCAATGCAGGTACAAAGTGAAGCACTTCGTGAAATCAAGGAAACTTCAACTTTTGTAGGTTATAGCGAAGGTTCGGTTGAATCTACAGTTCTTGTTCTAGTACAAGACGGAGAAAAAGTTGAAGATGTAGCAAATGGCGAAGAAGCTCATTTAATTCTTGATGTAACTCCTTTCTACGCTGAAAGTGGAGGTCAAATTGCAGACCGTGGAACTTTAACTGCTCCTGGTTTAAAGGTAGAAGTGCTTGATGTTCAAAAAGCTCCAAACGGACAAAATTTACATCGAGTGAAGGTTGTTGAAGGTGCGTTATCAGTTGGTGCTAAAGTTGAATCAACAATTAATAAAGCTAACCGTTCAAGTATTGTCAAGAACCACACAGCTACTCACTTATTACACCAAGCATTAAAGGATGTACTTGGAACTCATGTAAATCAAGCTGGTTCATTAGTAAATCAAGAACGCTTACGTTTTGACTTCTCACATTTCGGTCAAGTAACGTCTGAAGAACTTGAAATAATTGAAAAAATTGTGAATGAAAAAATTTGGGAAAGCATTCCAGTTCAAATTTCTGAAAAAGCAATTGCTGAAGCAAAAGCAATGGGAGCAATGGCATTATTTGGTGAAAAATATGGTGATGTAGTACGAGTAGTACAAGTTGGAGATTATAGTCTTGAGCTATGTGGTGGATGTCATGTTGATAACACAGCATCAATCGGTACATTTAAAATAATTTCTGAGTCAGGAATTGGAGCTGGTACGCGCCGTATTGAAGCAGTAACTGGCAAATCAGCTTACGAATATATGCAAGAACAAATTGGTCAACTAAAAGAGGCAGCTAGCCTATTAAAATCAAATACGAAAGACGTTGTTGCTCGTATTGAAACTTTACAATCAGATTTAAAACAAGTACAAAAAGAGAATGAATCACTTTCTTCAAAATTAAGCAATATTGAAGCAGGAAATATTAGTAATAACGTGAAAGAAGTAAATGGAGTAAAATTCGTTGCTGCTAAAGTAAATGGAGCAGATATGAATAGTCTTCGCACAATGGTTGATGACCTTAAAAATAAAATTGGTTCTGTTGTTGTATTACTTGGTTCTGCTAATGAAGGTAAAGTAAACTTAATTGCTGGTGTTACAAAAGATTTAGTAGGTCAAGGATATCATGCAGGAAATCTAATAAAAGAAGCTGCTTCAATTTGTGGCGGAGGAGGCGGAGGCCGTCCTGATATGGCTCAAGCTGGCGGTAAAGATCCTTCAAAATTAGACGAGGCTGTTGCTTTTGTTGAAAAATGGATGAATACGATTTCAAAATAATACAAAAATCGTGTACAATAACAGATATAAAAATTTTTAGCTAATTCGTAACTGCGTAATAAAAATGGTACAATGTAATTAGCTAAAAATATACGGATAAGTGGGGTGCTTTGTATGGATTCATTTGATAAAACGATGAAGTTTAGTTTGCAAGATGAAGGTCAAGATATACGAGTTAATGAAGTTTTGTTAAAGGTTCATGACGCGTTACAAGAAAAAGGCTATAATCCAATCAATCAAATAGTAGGATACTTATTATCAGGTGATCCTGCATACATTCCTCGTCACAATGACGCAAGAAGTATGATGAAAAAATTAGAACGTGATGAAATCATTGAAGAATTAGTTAAATCTTATTTACTACAACATCGTGGAGAATAATTAATGAGAGCACTTGGGCTAGATGTAGGTACTAAAACAATTGGTGTAGCTGTAAGTGATGCTCTTGGTTGGACAGCTCAAGGTATTGAGACAGTCAAAATTGATGAAGAACGTCAGAAATTTGGACTAGACCGACTAAAAGAAATCATCGACAGCTACGAAATCGAAAAAATAGTTGTAGGTTTACCTAAAAATATGAACGGAAGTATTGGAGAACGTGGTGAAGCATGTACGCGTTTTGGAAAAATGATTGAAGAAGAATTCAATCTTCCGGTTATACTATGGGATGAAAGACTTTCAACAATGGCTGCCGAACGCTTTCTAATCTCTGCTGACGTAAGTCGTAAGAAAAGAAAACAAGTAATCGATAAAATGGCAGCAGTAGTTATTTTACAAAACTACTTAGATAGTATAAAGTGATAAAGAAGAATGGGGAATGGCCGACAATACTTGCAGTATACCTTATTGGGCGGCCCCTCCAACTATTCACTTATACATAAGAGGATTAAAATAATTGAGGTGATATAAATGGAACACGGTGAAGACAGACAAATTACAATTGTCGATGAGGAAGGTAATGAGATACTTTGTAATATTATCATGACTTTTGAATCAGATGATTATGGTAAATCATACGTAATTTATAGTCCGGTTGGACAAGAGTTTGATGAAGATGGAGACCCAATCTACCATGCATCTAGCTTCATTCCTGCAGAAGATGGTGAAGATGGAGAGTTATATCCAATCGAATCTGACGAAGAGTGGGAAATGGTTGAAGAAGTATTAAACACTTTCTTTGACGAAGAAGAAGGAGAATAATATCTCTGGATTTAAAAATGCTAAGCGCTTATAAAAGTGTTTAGCATTTTTTTTTTATGTAGAAAATTGCCGATTTAGCACATATTTGTAGTATACTATAACGTGGAAAAGGAGGTAGATAAGTTTGACATTTAATGATTTTGATAAAAATGGATACAAGAATACAAATAAAAAAAGCAAAGGTATGCTTATTTTTACATATTTAATTATTGCTTGTATTGTCGTAGTTGGAGCGGGTTTTGCAACTTATAAATATATGTTAAAACCTGTTAATTCAGCAAATAAACAAATTAAATTGGTAACAATTCCTGAAGGAAGCTCTGTTGATAATATTGCAGCAATTTTTAAAAAGAAAAACTTAATAAAAAATACATCAATTTTTAAACTATATGTGAAGTTGCATAACAACGCTAGTCTAAAATCTGGGAATTATCATTTTAGCGAAAACCAAGGGGTTGCAACGATTGTAAACCACTTACAGGTAGGTGGTAAATATCAGGTTGCAGTAAAGAATTTAATGATTCCTGAAGGTTCTCAATTAAACGAAATCGCAGCGATTATTGCAAAAGAATTTAAATTAGATCAAGCAGCTGTACTAAAACAGTTGAATGATAAAGTATTTATTCAGGGGCTACAAAAAAAGTTTCCTCAATTAATAACGAATGATATTTTTAAACCTGGAATTCGCTATCCATTAGAAGGGTACTTATATCCTTCAACTTATATGTATGGGGATTTTACTCCGAGCTTAGAGGAAATTATCACACCGATGCTAAATGAAACAGTGAAAATTTTAGACCAATATAAAGCGGAAATGAGTAACAAAAAACTTACGCCTCATCAGACATTAACAATGGCCTCGTTAATTGAGGAAGAAGCAACTGGTACAACAGATCGAAAGTTAATTTCAAGTGTATTTTATAATCGACTTAAAATAGGAATGCCATTACAAACGGATCCAACAGTTTTGTATGCATTGGGTAAACATAAAGAACGTGTATTATATAAAGATTTAGAAGTTAAATCTCCTTATAATACTTATTATGTTAAAGGGTTACCGGTAGGGCCAATTGCAAGTGCTGGCGTTGATAGTATTGTAGCTGCTCTGGAGCCTGCCAAATCAGATTATTTATATTTCCTTGCTGATAAAACAGGTAAAGTAATCTTTACAAAATCGTTACAAGAGCACAATACTGAAAAAGAAAAGCATATAAAATAAAAACTTGGAAATACTTGTATACTAAATATTAAATTCCTCAGTAGTATAAATAATCTACTGAGGAATTTTGTAAATTAAAAAACAGTGAAAGCGTTGCAACTATTCTTGGTACTAGCCAAGGGTCTTTTTTTTATGTTAGAATATTACGGGTCTAAAAAAATTCAGATACTCAGAAATTTTACTTACACCTTGTTTTTAGACAAGGTTGTATTTCTATTGGAGGCTTTATAAGCAATGGATGACGTTTTAGTTCGTCAATACTTGGCGAATTTTTATAAACATAGAGAACCTTTTATAGAAGAAATGGAAACTTATGCATTTGAGCATCATGTGCCTATAATGGATAAAGCAGGTATGGAATTTATGCTTGGTTTACTTTATTTAATACAGCCAACTTCCATTCTTGAAATTGGTAGTGCGATAGGCTATTCAAGTATTCGAATGGCAAAAGAGTTTCCAAATGTGAAGATTGTTACAATGGAGCGAAATGCAGAGAGAATTCGAAAAGCAAAAGAGTTTATTGAGCGAAGTGATTACAGTAATCGAATTCTACTTTTAGAAGGTGATGCTTTACTTTTAAAAGAAAAGTTGCCTGAGAACAGACTATTTGATGTTATTTTTATCGACGCAGCTAAAGCTCAATATAAACGATTTTTTGAATTATATGAGCCTTTGTTATCGGACAGAGGTGTAATCATTTCGGATAATGTCTTATTTAAAGGCCAAGTAGCTGAAAGTGCGGATTTAGTTGATGATCGACGAAAGAAAGCTTTAATAAAAAAGATTCAAAATTACAATGAATGGCTAATGAATCACCCTAAGTATGATTCAACGATTATACCAATTGGTGATGGAGTTGCTATTAGTAAGAAAAGGGGAGTTAATAATGATTAAGCCTGAATTATTAGTTACGCCAACTAACCTAAATGATATAGATAAATTAGCTGATGCTGGTGCAGACGCAGTTATTATTGGTGAACAACGTTTTGGATTACGCTTAGCGGGTGAATTTAATCGTGAAGCTGTAAAAGAAGCAGTAGAAATTGCACATAAAAAAAATGTAAAAGTATATGTAGCGATGAATGGCGTTTACCATAATGAAATTCTTGACGAAATTGAAGATTATATTGCTTTTTTAAGAGATGCAAATGTGGATGCAATTGTATTTGGAGATCCTGCAGTTCTTATGTCAGTACGTGCGATTGCACCTAATATGCAATTACATTGGAATACAGAAACAACGGCTACAAACTGGTTTACTTGTAATTACTGGGGTAAACGTGGATCTAAACGTGCGGTATTAGCTAGAGAATTAAGCTTTGAAGCTGTTGCTGAAATTAAAGAAAATGCTAAAGTAGAAATCGAAGTACAAGTACATGGAATGACTGCTATGTTCCAATCAAAACGTTCACTTGTCGGTAACTATTTTGAATACCAAGGAAAGAATTTAGAAATCGTTGAACAAAAGAAATACGAAGAAAATATGTTCTTAGTTGACCACGAGCGTAATAATAAATATCCAATTTTTGAAGATCAAAATGGAACGCATATTATGAGTCCAAATGATATTTGTATTGTTAACGAGTTAGAAGAATTAGTTGATGCAGGTATTGATTCATTCAAAATTGATGGTGTCTTAAAATCTTCAGAGTATATCATTGAAGTAACAAAACTATACAGACAAGCTATAGACCTATGTGTAGAAGACCGTGAAGCTTACGAAGAAATCAAAGACGAACTTTTCGACAAAATCGAAGCAATCCAACCTGTAAACAGACCACTGGACACAGGATTCTTCTTTAAAGAAACAGTGTATTAATAGGGGTTAGATTAATGATGGAAAAGCAGGAAAGCCAGGGAATTCTAGAAATCAGGAAAAGCTGTATCTTAGAACCTTGTACCTTACTTGTATTAAAGAGGAGGACTAATAATGGCAATTGGACAATTAGATAAAATAGTTGATGGCAAACGTGTAATCGTGAAAAAACCTGAGCTATTAGCACCGGCTGGTAATTTAGAAAAATTAAAAATTGCAGTAAGATATGGCGCAGATGCTGTATTTATTGGTGGTAGAGAGTTTGGTTTACGTTCGAATGCAGATAACTTCTCTATTGAAGAAATGGCTGAAGGGGTAGCATTTGCAAACAAATTTAATGCAAAAATTTATGTAACAACAAATATATTTGCTCATAACGAGAACATGGACGGATTAGTTGAGTATTTACAAGGAATTGAAGCTGCAGGCGTTACAGGTATTATTGTAGCTGATCCATATATTATTGAAACATGTAAAGAAGCTGCACCTAAATTAGAGGTACATTTAAGTACACAACAATCTTTATCAAATTATCGTGCTGCACAGTACTGGAAAGAAGAAGGATTACATCGATTAGTACTTGCACGTGAGACAAGTTATGAAGAAATAAAAGAAATCAAAGAAAAAGTAGACGTTGAAATTGAAACATTTATTCATGGAGCAATGTGTATTGCTTATTCAGGCCGTTGTACTTTGAGTAATCATATGACTGCACGTGATTCGAACCGTGGTGGATGCTGTCAATCATGTCGTTGGGATTACGATTTAGTTCAAACTGAGTCACAAAATCCAGGTGCTTCAGAAAATGCTTTATTTGCTGAAGAAGATGCAGCATTTGCAATGAGCCCGAAAGATTTAAATTTATTACGCTCAATTCCTAAATTTATTGAAATGGGTGTAGATAGTTTGAAAATTGAAGGACGTATGAAATCAATTCATTACGTAGCAACAGTTGTATCTGTTTATCGTAAAATAATTGATGCATATTGTGCTGACCCAGAAAACTTTGAATTTAAAGAAGAATGGGTTGAAGAACTAGATAAATGTGCGAATCGTGACACTGCTTCTTCATTCTTTGAAGGATTCCCAGGAATGAAAGAGCAAATGTATGGAAATCATAGCAAAAAAACAACGTATGATTTTGCAGGTCTTGTATTAGACTATGATGATGAAACTGGTATCGCAACAATTCAACAACGTAACTACTTCAAACCAGGTGACCAAATTGAATTCTTTGGACCTGAAATTGAAAACTTCAAACAAACAGTTGGTGTAATTGTTAATGAAGATGAAACAGAAGTAGACGCTGCAAGACATCCATTAGAAATTATAAAAATTAAAGTGGATCAAAAAGTCTATCCTTACAACATGATGAGAAAAAAGTTAGTTTGATAAGAAAGAGGGATTGAAGTATGGGGAATAAGCCCATTGTAATTGGAATTGCTGGAGGGACTGGCTCTGGTAAAACTTCTGTAACAAAAGCAATCTATGATCAATTTAAAGGTCATTCAATTTTAATGATTCAGCAAGATTCTTATTATAGAGATCAAACGCATTTACCAATGGAAGAAAGATTGAAAACAAATTATGACCATCCATTAGCATTTGATAATGATTTGTTTATTGAGCATATAAAAGATTTATTGCAATATAAAGCAATTGAAAAACCTGTATATGACTATACAATTCATACAAGATCTTCAGAAACAATCCCTGTAGAGCCAAAAGAAGTTATTATTTTAGAAGGTATTCTAGTATTAGAAGACGAGCGTTTACGTGATTTAATGGATATAAAGATATTTGTAGATACGGATGCTGACCTACGAATACTTCGTCGAATACAACGAGATATAAAAGAACGTGGAAGAACAGTCGATTCTGTGGTAGATCAATATGTAAATGTTGTACGCCCTATGCATAATCAATTCTGTGAACCATCTAAGAAATTCGCAGATATTATCATACCAGAAGGCGGTCAGAACTTTGTGGCTATTGATTTAATGGCTACAAAAATTCAGACTATACTTGAAAGAGTAAGTGTATTATAATACGTTCATATGAGAGAATAATTCCTAAATATAATTTTGGAAAGATGGAGAAGCACTCACTTCTTCATCTTTCTATATAAAAGAATGCGTTTTCATAAGTAGAATGTTTCAATAATTATTCTCATACACTGTTTGTACAACTACATTGTATAAACATAAATTTAGAAGTTCTACATAAAAGATACGGTGGATACTAAAAGGAGTGTACAAAATGGCTAACGAAAAAAAATTCCCTATGACTTTAGCTGGGAAACAAAAATTAGAACAAGAATTAGAAAATTTAAAAACAGTAAAGCGTGCTGAAGTAGTAGAGCGTATTAAAATTGCTCGTAGCTTTGGTGACCTTTCAGAGAACTCTGAATACGATGCTGCAAAAGATGAACAAGCATTTGTTGAAGGACGTATTACAACTTTAGAAAATATGATCCGTAATGCTGAAATTATTACTGAAAATAATGATGCATCAGATACAGTAACTTTAGGTAAATCTGTAACTTTCTTAGAATTACCAGCTGGTGACGAAGAAACTTACACAATTGTAGGTAGTGCAGAGGCTGATCCATTTGAAGGTAAAATTTCAAATGATTCTCCAATCGCAAAAAGCTTATTAGGCAAAACTGTTGGTGAAGAAGTAACAATTAATACTCCAGGTGGAGATATGCAAGTAAGAATACTTGCTGTTAAATAATTTGATTTGTTTAACAATTTAATTGTTTGAAAAAAGAACACCCCGTCTACACTGTAGATGAGGTGTTTTTTATATGCATAGAAGGATAAAAGCCATATTAATTATAATTTCGTTACTATTTTCTTTAATCGTATACAGATGTTTCGATATTAGTGTACTTCATCAAAAGAATTTTGGCCCACAAAAGGTAGATTTAATTGAACGCAGTGTTGCTCAAAGAACATTTCAGTTTCGGATTGATAATGGACGTGGAAAAATACTTGACCGAAATGGAAAATTATTAAGTGCAGCTTACACTCCAAAAGTAATTTTATTTCCATTTTTAAAAACAATCGATTGGCCGATTGATAAATTATCGTCGATTACAGGAGTACCGGTTGCAAATATTAAAAATCAGTTTAATGGTAAAAAAGAACCTTTTACATTAGAAGGAATGAAAAAAACATTAACATCGGAAAAAATTGATGAAATAAATAATTTACATGTTTCTGGATTAATTTCCATGTTGTCTCAAGACAAAGACGACAAACAATTGGCAGAACACCTAATTGGAATAGCTAGAGAAAATAAAGAACAATATGAAAAACAGTATGAAAGTGATCGAGATTTTAAGCCTAAAGAATTTGGAGTAATTGGTTTAGAAGCTCAGTTTGAAGATTTCTTAAAATCTGATGGCACATCTAATTTAATGCTTCACGTAGATAATTTAGGTAAACCGATGTTTGGAAACGAAGTAAAATATGCAAAACCTAGTAATCCATTTTATCCAGTTGCCCTTTCTACTACACTAGATAAAGATTTACAACAAATTTTAGAACAAGCTGTTGACCAAGCTAAACTTCAAAAAGGTGCAGCAGTGCTAATTGACGTAAAGACGAACAATTTATTAGCAATGGTTAGCCGACCAAATATGAATTTCCAAAATTTATTTTCTTCGAATGATAATACGGCGACTAATTATGCACTATTAGCTAGTACACCTGGTTCCGTCTTTAAAACAGTTGTAGCGGCTGCCTCAATAGATCAAGGTATTGTGAAAGAAAATCAAATGTATAATTGCAATAATAATCTAGTCGGTAAATACGAAGATGAAGAGAAAAAGCGAAAAGGTAATTTAACTTTTCAACAAAGTTTCTATGAAAGTTGTAATTACACATTTGGCCAATTAGGTAAGCAATTAACTTTAAAAAATAAAGATATGTTTCAAACATATGCCAAAAAGCTAGGTTTAGATGGTCCAGTAGGATGGACAGGATCTGTCTATCATGAGTCTAGTTTTAGTCAATTTCAAAATGAAGGGAAACCAACTTATTTTGTAGGAAACTCTTTAAGTGATAAGCTCTTAAATACATCCATTGGGCAACAGGATGTAAAAGTATCCCCTTTAGCCGTAGCTAATATGATGGCTACCATTGCGCGAGGTGGAAGCCCAAAACAAGTAAAAGTAGTAGATTCTGTATTATATAAAAATGGTACAGAAATGTTTAAATTCCCAGAACAGACATTAGCTGATGATTATCTAGCTCCAGATTCAATGCAACAATTAAGAGAGTTACTTCGAGGTGTAGTTACGGATGCGAAAGGAACGGGAAATCGATATACTAGTTTGCCTTACCCTTTAGCAGGGAAAAGTGGTACAGCGGAAACAAAAGTAGTAGATGGTAAAATAGTCGAACAAAACAAATGGTTTGCAGGTTATTTTCCATATGATAAGCCAAGGTATGCATTCGCAGTAGTTAGTTTAAATGTTTCAAACGAAGTTACATCTACTTCTGACACTGTTACAAGTTTAATAAAATCTATCTATAACTTTGATAAAAACCACACAAAATAGCTATTTTTAATTAATTAACTCTATGTTAAAATAGGGAAAAATTAGTTGTTTTTGGAGGATTTTGTCAATGTCTTCGATTGAACCAAACAAAAGGGTCCAAAAATTAAGACGAGTACGAAGAGGGAATTATTTTTACAGAATACTACTTATTCCTCTTCTTTTTGGAATCATCTATTTAGGGATAAAAATAACTTTACCAATCGTCAACCAACAAAACATAGAGCCTAATACTGCAAAAGCTAAAATTACTACGATTGCTCAAGAACCAAAGCAAATGACTGATATACCGAATCCATATCAAGCGAAATATCGTGAAAAAGTAAATGAGATTATTAAAGATTCAATAAATGATGAAAATATTATCGAATCGACTGTAAAAGAATGGACACCTAACAAAACAAGACAAATTGAGCCTCATACAGTTCACTATAGTCATAAGTCTCAAGACTTTTATGAAATGGAAGAAGCAGTATCAAATGCGATTTCTTTAACAAAAGAAGATTATTCAGTTTGGCATATTGGTCAAGGATACGATCCACAAAGTATAAAAGTATACGTTGCGACAAACGACTTAAGTTATAAATATGTCGTATACTTACACTGGGTTGTAAAAGAAGGCTGGCTCCCTATTTTGGTACAAGAAGTAAAAGAGTTAAAGTATTAGCGGTATTAAATATTGAGTCCCTACAAGAGCAAACAGAAAGCTTATGCCACATAGAAAGCGAGCTCCTGTAGGGTAAATAACGTCCTTCTTTTTAAGAATTAAAGTGTTTTTTGTTGTACGCATTCTTAAAGATGAATGATATGTCGCTATATGGTAAAATGATTAAAGTTTGAAAGAGAAAGTAGGGAATTGAAAGAATGAAAATAGCTATTATTGGAGCAATGGAAGAAGAAGTACATGTATTACGTGATAAATTAGACAACCTAAGAAAAGAAGAAATTGCAGGTTCAGAATATAACATAGGTACATACGAAGGAAAAGAAGTAATTTTATTAAAGTCTGGAATTGGTAAAGTTAATGCAGCAATGGCTACAGCAATTCTTTTAGAAAAATATCAGCCAGATGTTGTTATTAACACAGGATCTGCAGGCGGACTTCATACTGACTTAAATGTTGGCGACGTTGTTATCTCAACTGAAGTGCGTCATCATGACGTAGACGTTACTGCATTCAATTATGAATATGGTCAAGTTCCAGGTATGCCAGCAGCATTCCCTTCTGATGATAAATTAAAGTCTATCGCTAAAAAATGCGCTGAAAAAATTAATGGTATCCAAGTTGTTGAAGGATTAATCGTAACGGGTGATTCTTTTATGAACGATCCAGTAAGAGTTGACTTCGTAAAAGAGAAATTTGGTGATCTGTATGCTGTAGAGATGGAAGCAGCTGCAATCGCTCAAGTTTGTTATGCTTTTAAAGTGCCATTTGTTGTAACACGAGCATTGTCAGATATTGCAGGTAAAGAATCAAATATTTCATTTGATCAATTCCTTCATACTGCAGCTGTTAACTCAACATTAATGGTTGAGGAAATGATTAAAGCGTTATAAATCGTTTAAAGAAAGATGTCTTATAGGCATCTTTCTTTTTTTATTAAAATACAATTGAGTGAGTACTCACTTTTTGTTGACTGGCAATAAAAAGTGAATTAAGATAAAAGTAAAAAGTGAGTACTCACTCATTTTGGGTACTATAAAAGAAATAGTCTTGAACGGAGGAATAAGATGAACAATGTTGTTCAAATCCAAAATGTTGACCGTTTATTTGGAAAAAGAGCTGTGCTAAAAAATATTTCAATGAACATTCAAGAAGGAGAGATATTTGGGATTTTAGGTCCATCAGGTTCTGGTAAAACAACGTTAATAAAATTGATTGCTGGAATCGATAAAAGTTCAAAAGGAGAAGTATTAGTTTACAATAATGAAATGCCTAATTTTATAGTCCTTCCGTCAATAGGCTATATGGGACAATCTGACGCTTTATATAGCGATTTAACGGGTGCTGATAATTTAAGTTTCTTTGGTGCCCTTTATAATCTAAAAGGTAAAGAACTTAAGTCGAGAATTCAAGAAGTAGCCCAAATCGTTGGGTTAGAGGATTCATTAAACAAGCAAGTTAATCAATACTCTGGGGGAATGAAAAAACGACTATCTCTTGCTATCTCAATCCTTCATAAACCTACATTACTAATCCTTGATGAACCAACAGTCGGAATTGATCCAGTACTAAGAAAGCAAATTTGGAATCAATTTTTTGAAATGAAAAAACAAGGTACTACGATAATCATTACAACCCATATCATGGAAGAAGCTGAAAAATGTGAACGAATCGGATTAATTAGAGAAGGAGAATTAATCGCTTTAGATACTACTGAAAATTTAATCTCGCAATCAAAAACAGGAAAAATCGAAGACCTATATTTTAATACTGAGGTGAGCTCATGAGAGTCTTTGCTATTTCTAAACGTATAATAAAACAATTTTTAAAAGATAGAAGATCTCTTGCAATGATTTTTGTTGCTCCTATCGTATTATTGTTTTTATTTTCTTATATCTTAAAACAAGATGAAACAAAGCCAACTTTAGCACTCGTAGATGCCCCTCCAGCATTTGAGCAAATTGTGAAAGAGTATGCAAAAGTAAAAAATGTAAATCCCTCAGACATTGAAGATAAATTGAAAAATATGGATCTTGATGGTGCAGTCTTGTTCAAATCAGGAGAGATAGTTGTACAGTTTGAAGGGACAGATAAAGCAAGAACAACTGCAGTAATGGATGCTATTCAATCTGCAGTTAAAGAAAATACACCTTCTAATCTTAAAATTGTAATGGACCCAATTTATGGTAGTAAAAATATGGAATCATTTGATTCAATTGGACCAATTTTTATTGGATTTTTCTCGTTCTTATTTGTATTTATCTTATCAGGTATTTCATTTGTAAGGGAAAGATTAACAACAACACTTGAAAGATTACTCGTCACGCCAGTCAAAAGATGGGAAATTGTTGTTGGTTATATTTTAGGCTTTGGATTTTTTGCTTTAATCCAATCGATCATTATAACAGTCTTTTCAATCAGTGTATTAGATATGTATAATGTAGGAAGTGCATGGGAAGTCTGCGTAGTTAATATTCTATTATCTTTAACTGCTCTTACACTTGGTATGCTGTTATCTGCATATGCAAATAATGAATTTCAAGTTGTACAATTTATTCCAGTTATTGCTGTCCCACAAATACTTTTTTCAGGTATTTTCTCAACGGCGTTTTTACCAAATTGGTTCAAATTTATCGGGGGTATTTTACCACTGACATATGGAGCAGAAGCTCTTAGAGGTATTATGATAAAAGGGCAGTCGCTTTCTGATATTGTATATCAATTATTGATCCTTCTTGGATTTTCATTAGTATTTATTTCTTTAAATATAGTTGCATTAAAGAAACAGCGTTCAATTTAAGGAGTGTTACCAATTAAATTAGAAGAGTTTTTTCCAGAAGAAAAATTACAAGAAATGAATGAAAAAGAAATAAAAATCCTTGAAGCTGCAATTGAAATTTTTGCAGAAAAAGGTTTTGTTAGTACATCTACCAATGAAATTGCCAAAAAAGCAAATGTTGCTGAAGGTACTATATTTCGTTACTTTAAAACAAAAAAGGATTTACTAAAAAGTATCATCAAGCCGACATTAGTAAAAACAATTGCTCCTTTTGAAATGGATCGTTTTTCTAAAGCAGTATTTCATTTAGAGTACGAAACATTTGAAGATTTTCTAAATGCGCTTATTAAAAATCGCATAGAATTTGCAAAGAAAAATAAGGCAGCTGTAAAAATAATCATACAAGAAATGCCATTCCAAGACGATATGCAAGAAGAGCTAAAAAGACTCTTTAAAGATAAAATGTACCCTAAAGTAGCCATTGTATTACAATCGTTTATCGATAAAGGGCAAATAAAAGAACTTCCGATACCGACAGTACTAAGATTAATCATCTCAACAGTAATTGGTCTAGTTATCTCTTCAATCGTCCTAGAAAATACACCTTTTTGGAACGAAGATCAGGAAACTGAACGTACGATTGAGTTTATTAAGAATGGATTGAAATAATCTATAGCTAAGATATGTGAAAACATTCAAAGAAGAAAGTGATTTTATATAAATAATCACTTTCTTCTTTGTGTTGAAATTTACACTGGTAATACTTTATCAATATAATTTTAGAGAAAAAGATAAAAGGGAAATCTACAAGACTATACTTATTTTATTGACAAATTGTACTTACTAATCTCTACATATACTGCCTTTAATTACCTTCACTTTTCTTGTATAAAGTATGTTAAAGTTATTAAGTCAACAAGAAGGGAAGGTGTTGTATTCGTGAATTTAAAAAAGCTACAGGCGAAGGTTAATGATTTTAAAACATTTGGAGCAATAACAACAGCATTGGCTACTTTTTTCTATATCGGGACTCTCCTTCCAAAGGACGGATTAACCCAGCATAAAATATTAATAGTCGAAAGTATCGTTTTTACAATGCTGATTTTTGCATTAGGTTTCTTTCTGACATCAACTTATTTTAAACGCAAAATGCAAAAAGAAGAGCAAGCATAAAACCACTAAAATGAATTCACTCCAATTGTTAGATCTGACTAACAATTGGAGGTCATATTCATCTTTAGTGGTTTATTTTTTATCTTTTGTCTTTTCTTTTTCAGCTCTTAAAAACTCGTGGTACATTTTCATTAAAGCACGTTTTTCAATTCTCGAAACATAACTTCTTGAGATTCCTAATTTCTTTGCAATTTCACGTTGAGTTAGTTCTTTATCCATATCAATACCAAAGCGCTGAATAATGACATCCTTTTCACGGTCGTCTAGAATCTTAATGTATTGCTTGATTTTTTCTAATTCCATATTAAGTTGAATTTGATCAACTACATCTTCTGTCTCAGTTTTTAATATGTCTAATAGTGAAATTTCATTGCCTTCTTTATCTTGGCCTATCGGATCATGAAGGGAGACATCTTTTTTTGTTTTCTTTAAAGCACGTAAATGCATAAGTATTTCGTTTTCAATACATCTAGCAGCATATGTGGCTAATTTTGTTCCTTTACCTTGAACAAAGCTTTCAATTGCCTTTATTAAACCTATTGTGCCAATCGAAATTAAATCTTCAGCATCTTCTCCGGTATTTTCAAATTTTTTAACAATGTGAGCAACAAGTCTTAAATTATGTTCAATTAATAAATTTCGTGCTTCTCCATCTCCATTTGCCATACGATTTAAATAGAGCGTTTCTTCAGCTTGTGAAAGAGGTTGAGGGAAGGCATTATTTTTAACATAGGAAACAAACACAAACACTTCTTTTAAGAAAAGACTTAAGGCGGTAAATAAACCAGGCATATAATCACTCCTAAGGAAGGTAAGGTTAGTTGTTATTTATATATTTATGTAATGTACAAATTCTGTGTGTCTGTACCATAAAAAAAATGTAAGCTGTGTAAAAAAAATGTTGAAAATAGTAAGCGCTACCATTCCAATAACGATGTATCTTTTTTAAAATCGTTACATATTCTAGAAAAAAAATGCATTGACAGCCTATTTAAAAGTGCTTTATAATCCTCATTAATAACTTTTTTAATGAATCTTTTGACAATTAAATATATTGCGTTGATAAGGGCACAGTAGGCATAACTTCCCTGTTTAAGAGAGCTGACGGAAGCTGCGAGTCAGTACATAAGGTATGCTGAATTACATTCTTGGAGCAATTTCTATTTCATTTAATGAAAATAGAAACGGTCATTTTGATCGTTAACAAAATGAAGGTGGTGAACAGAGTTTTTGTTCACAACTAGGGTGGTACCGCGATTAAATAATTCGTCCCTACTGTTTATTCAGTAGGGACTTTTTGTTTTCATTTTTTACATACTTACTTCTTGAAAAAAGAAGTGGTATTGGAATAGACATTTAAAATTTGAGGAGGAAAAAGAAATGAGTACAAATAATGAGTTAGTGCAATTACGTGATAAGGTTGATGAGATTAATTTAAAAATCGTTGAATTATTAAACGAGCGTGGGAAAGTTGTTCAAGAAATTGGTCAGCAAAAGATTAAACATGGTATTAAGCGTTTCGATCCAGTTCGT
>NZ_NUHI01000071.1:0-213 GCF_002575105.1 Bacillus sp. AFS053548
CTCATGACCTCACGAAATTCAATAGAGAGCTCATAGGCTTCAAAGAGATCCAGATGCCAGGGAAGGACGGTGTCCATGATTCGGCTGCGCAGCTTTGGTATCCGCATGGCGAGTCGCCGACGTCCTTGTTCCCGTTTCGTGCTGCGCATGATCTAACTCCGAGCTTGCTTACCATAATAACACCCGCCCCCAGTTCGGTCTTCGGACCATAGT
>NZ_NUHI01000072.1:0-260 GCF_002575105.1 Bacillus sp. AFS053548
CGCGTGGGGCGTGGGGGTGAACACCATCACCTTGAGCACGTCGGAGTGGAACTCGCGCTGGTACAGCACCCCGACCACCCCGGCGGTGACCAGCATGAAGATCCACGGGTTGATGAACCAGGCCAGCATGGCCAGGCCGAAGTAGTAGGAACGCAGGCCCTGGTTGAACTGGTGCGCGGCCATGGACACCACCCGCGCGGCGCGCTCGGCGAAGGCGTTGCGCTCCTGCTCGCCGACGTGGCGCTCGCCGATCATCGGCG
>NZ_NUHI01000073.1:0-327 GCF_002575105.1 Bacillus sp. AFS053548
AATCGCGGGCAGGGCCCGCTCCTATGTATGGACTCACCCCCACCGTCAACCCGCTTTTGAACATGAAAACCCGACTGCATCTATGTATTAGGCCTGTTCGAGGAAGCCACGTCGGGCTTCTGGCCAACATTGGGTAAGCCCGCGGAATGCCGATTACAAAGAGGCCTCGAAGGCCGGTAGGAGCGTAGGCATCGATCCGCGACGGTCTGACCAGGGGTCAATGTTCTTCAGCAAGGGTTGGAGCGACTTGGCGCCCCGTTGGCGGGAACTCGTTGATCAGTGGCTCATTTCCATCTCCCGGCAAGCATTCGGCTTGCGCTGGTAGGT
>NZ_NUHI01000074.1:0-244 GCF_002575105.1 Bacillus sp. AFS053548
GGGTCTCCAGGTACTGGCTGACCTTGGTGTAGGTGAGCCGCGCGTGGGAGTGGATGACCGCCTCGTAGAACTGGTAGCCGGTCATCTTGCCGGCCCTGGACAGGTTCATCTCGCAGACCATGGCCAGGCGGTCGACCAGCGGGTTCAGCGAGCACAGGCCGTTGGAGAGGATTTCCGGCAGCATGGGGATGACGCGCTCGGGGAAGTACACCGAGTTGCCGCGCTTGGCCGCCTCCTCGTCCAG
>NZ_NUHI01000075.1:0-370 GCF_002575105.1 Bacillus sp. AFS053548
GATTTCACGTAGTGAATGATCCGTTTTTAGTTCTTTTACATGAAGCCCTTTATTTTTCGATCGTACAAGGTTTTCTTCAACATAAATTGCGCCTTTCACTAGGTCAACATTTCGCCATCTTAAAGCTAAAATTTCTCCACGTCGCATTCCAGTAAAAATAGCTAATTGAAAAGGAATTAAATAGTTTTCTAATTCACAAACTTCTAAAAAAAATTTTGCTTCTTCAACTGTCCATGTTTGTTTTTTAGTTTTAGAAATTTTTGGTGGGGTAGATTCTTTTACCGGATTTGATTTAATTAATCCCCACTTTAAAGCCTTTTGAAACGCCTTTGACAAGACATTGTGCATTATATTAGTGGTTGATGGATTA
>NZ_NUHI01000076.1:0-255 GCF_002575105.1 Bacillus sp. AFS053548
GAATGGTGCCGCCACGGATGTTCGCCACCCCACGCACCACCGGACTGGACTTGGGCATCACGGTCAGGCGCGGGCACTGCAGTACCTCCTTCACCTTGAACACGTTGATGCCGTACAACTGGCTGCCATCCAGCCGGAACAGCAGCAGTTCGAGACGATTCTGCCCAACCAGCTGCGTTCGCTGGTTGACCGAATCCATGACTCCGGCCATTGCGCCCCCTTCGTATCCGCCGTGCCGCCCTGGGCGGCAATCGG
>NZ_NUHI01000077.1:0-311 GCF_002575105.1 Bacillus sp. AFS053548
GTCCTCGAGGTCCATGGCGAGGAAGGCGTAGTCGGCGCAGACGTCGGTGAAGCGGAACGGCTCGTTGAACTCGATGCAGTCGAACAGCACCACCTGGCCGTCGATCAGCGCGGCGTTGCCCAGGTGGATGTCGCCGTGGCATTCGCGGATGAAGCCGTTCACCTTGCGCGCCTGCAGCAGCGCTTCCAGGCGGTCGTAGGAGCTTTCGGCCCAGGCTTCCAGGGCGTCCAGCTGCAGCAGGTCGGCCTTGTCGCTGAGCAGCGGGCGGATCTGCTCGAAGTTCTGCCGCACCGGCGCCATCACCGCCTCGG
>NZ_NUHI01000078.1:0-242 GCF_002575105.1 Bacillus sp. AFS053548
TTTTACTGCCGTGAACCTAGGTCGGTAATCTTGCGTCAGACTTACGGAGAATGCGTTCTTGCTTCATAAGGGCGGGCTGGATGGGGAGATACCAAAAAGGCTCCCCCGCGGTGCGAAGGAGCCCCAAGACCTCGTGTGTTCCCGACGTGGGTTACGTCAGTAGACTTCGCCTTTGGACGTGATGATCACCCACTTGCCGTCGCGCTGTTCCAGCGTGGCGAGGCGGCTTTCATCCGGCAGGA
>NZ_NUHI01000079.1:0-264 GCF_002575105.1 Bacillus sp. AFS053548
GTCCTTGTCCTCGAATTCGTGCAATTCGACGTAGCGCTTCACCAGCGCAAGGCTCAGGAAGAAGAAGATTGCGAATGACACCAGCCAGAAGGAAAGCTCGGTGCCCGTTGCGGCCGCACCGGCGACGATGCGCGTCGTGTAAAGGCCGGCAAGCGTGAACACATCGACCAGAAGCTTACGCTTGAGCACAAACGTGTAGGCCGTCGTGGCGCAGGCATAAAAGGCGAGCACGCCGGCGAAATGCAACGGCAGCATGGTCGTCAG
>NZ_NUHI01000080.1:0-254 GCF_002575105.1 Bacillus sp. AFS053548
TGTGCAGCCCGTAGACGGCATCGCAGGGGAAGAGCTCAAACAATCCCTCCTCCACCATCCGCTTCGCCCCGCCGCGCCCTTCTTCGGCCGGCTGGAAGATGAAATGGACAGTGCCGGAAAAGCCGCGCGTTGCCGCGAGATGCCGGGCAGCGCCGATGAGCGACGTCGTGTGCCCATCATGACCGCAGGCATGCATCTTGCCCTGTACCGTCGACTTGTAGGGGCGATCGGCCATCTCGGGCATGGCAAGCGCA
>NZ_NUHI01000009.1:0-94582 GCF_002575105.1 Bacillus sp. AFS053548
TCTTTTCTTAACAGGCCATCATAAATAAACTTCCCACCGTTTTTATAACTTTCTTCTTGCTTGGACAATGCCCAGTTATAAGCCCATCTAGCAGTTCCCACTGATTTCCATAATTGTGTTTTTTGTTTTTTAGTTGGTCTTAATCTTACTCTTTTTGCAAGTATCAATGTTTTATTCATATTATTAAGAGTTTGTTCAGTTCCACCGATCGAATCAACTTTCAAATTACTCACCTCATGTATTCTATATAAACACAATGAGTGTTTTGCATTTAGAACAAATTGTGATATTTTTATAAACTTTTATAAATTTAAATTAACAGTTGTTAGCCTCCCGTTCTTTCATTTTTGCGACTTGATATCGCAAAAGTAATTCCTCTTCTTGTTGTTCATAAATGTCCTGCGAAACTTCTCCTAATTCATACATCATTTGTAGACGGATCAATTGTTGCTCAATCGTTTTCGAGTCAAATAAAACGCGGTCAGCTTCCTCCTTTATTTTTTCACCTAATAGAATGATTGATTTTAGTGGAAAGGCTAAAGCTTTAAAAATCATGAACTATCTCCTGC
Source organism: Bacillus sp. AFS053548 (assembly GCF_002575105.1). NCBI lineage: Bacteria > Bacillati > Bacillota > Bacilli > Caryophanales > Bacillaceae > Bacillus > Bacillus sp. AFS053548. The sequence goes on from NZ_NUHI01000009.1 coordinate 570, forward strand.
CGTTATGGTTAATTGAATAAAGTTATATGCTGGCCATGGTCCAGAGTATTTGAATTCCACTTTATCTTTCCATAATTCATAGAGCTCATTAACTTTTTCATCAAAGATTTCTTCTTGCTCGCGATCAATTAAAAAAGCAGCATTAAGAAGCATTGTTTCGTATATAGGAGGGTTTGATTTAGAGGCACTCGAAAGTGTAGAAAGAGGTGAATAAATCGCTTTGTATAGATTGTGGTGCAGAGCATAGAAAAAGTCTTTTGTTTTTTCTCCAAGTTTAATCTTTTCATAAAAAGCTGCTTCTTTCTGCTGATTTACCTTCTCCTTAAGTTTTTGTATGTCTACATTCATCCGTATTTCTTCTTCTAACCATTCCTTGCGTGCAATGATTTTTAAACCAACCTCAATTTTATTATTTATTTTCTGAAAGATTGATTGCAGTTCGTCACACAGTTTTTCTAGTAATAAATGAATCTCTTCTGAAGAGGAAAATACATTATTAAAACTCAGTGGAATGACGGTAAACTGTTGCATAACAAAAGAGATCACACTTTGATGGGCTAGTAAATTTGCACGAGTTGGAAGGTAGTCCTGATCAGGAACATCTGCAACAATCATCACAATTTCTTTAAATCGGACTGGATATAGTTTAATTTCGTTTCCTTCCCACTTTGTGAAACCAAAATCGGGATCGATATTCGTTTGGATGATACAAAATGGATAAACACCTTCACTCATCTCAACTTCCCTCCATTTGTAAACTGATAGATTTTACAATGAATTGTTTAGCTTGTGAGTATGTTTGAACTTTTTCAGCTTGTTTGAGGTGATACCAAAAAATATCTGTACATAAGATCTGAAACTGTTGATCATAAATTGTAATTGGAATATTATTTTGTTTTGCGATCAAGGCAAGTTTAATAGTAGTACGAAGACTTTGATGTTTATTTTTTCTACAGTGATGACGGACAATTTGCACTAAATTAACAATATAAAGACTTTCTTTTTCCGATAATCCAGTTTTTTGTGATAAGATAGAACACTCTGTTTCAAAATCCATTTTTTCGATTGGAATCGTAATCATTCGATCAAGTAGAGCATCTTGTGCTTCGAATATCCCAACATACTCCTCTGGATTACTTATAAAAATAACTGAAAAGTTAGGATGCACTGGCAATAAAGATTCTTTCCTTTTCATCCCATATAGAGGAATCACCCTCTCTTCCAAAATTGATAAAAATAAGTTGTTAGTTTCTGGATGTGATCGAGTGAATTCATCATAAATCAATGTATATCCTTTGGTCGCAGCTTCTATTAAGGGACCGTTAACCCATGTTTCTTTAATTGTTTCTTCCTTTTTGTAAACGGAATGAATATAATTATCGATCATTTTTTTCTTTGTAAAGCCATTAAAACTCCCAAGCAAATCCTTATTAGACATTTCATGATTCCCATGAATTAAGAGTGATGGTCGACCTATTTGTTTTGCAATATGAAGTGCAAGTGAAGTTTTTCCAACACCTGCTGGTCCTGTAAGATGAACTGAAAATCCAGATTGTAAATAAGACAGTACTCTTTCTGTTAAACTATTCAAATAAGGAGACGATATAAAACTTTTTTCCATAGTTCTCTCCCTCCTCACTCATGTAGAATTGCGCTTCTAGCACGCAATGATTTTCTTTGAAATGATACAATCTCTAATTCAGCACTAAGCAAAACAGAATAAACTCCTAATAACTCATCTTTAGCGTGAGCTTTCATATATTCTTTTTCTTCAATTACCTCAACGGTTAGTTCCCAACCTTTGTCTGATTTATAGACGTGAGTAATTTTATGAACTGGTCGAATATACTGCCCAAAAAAAGTTTTTACTACTTCTAGTATTTTAATAATTTCCATAATAGCCCCCTTGTCTAAAAAAGTAGACCAAAGCATAAAGCCTTGGCCCTACTTGCTTACGCCACTTCTTCTTCCTCTTCTTCTTCTTCGTCTTTCAGCAATCCTACTGCTTCTGCATATCGTAACCAAGTATCAACACTAGCGATGACAACACGAGCTTCAATTGCTAAAAGCTCAATGCCGACAAGTGATACCCTTACAAATGCATCAATAACCACCCCTTTGTCAAGAATACGGTCGATTACTTCAGCTAGGCTGGAAGAATCTACACTTTTTTGAATGGAAGCCAACATGTATCCCTCCTTTCTTATTAAAATAAGAAAGAAATGATAGAATACGAGAAAATAGCAATTTCTCGATCGAGATCCCATCTCTTTCCCTCTATCCTATGGGACAAGCAAGTTGAGAGTGATAGACTTTATTCAAAATGAATCAATATTACCATACTCCAATTTTTTCCAATTGGAACACAACCTCATTTATTGGGTAATCAGCATAGAAAAAGCATAATAAATCTAGCATCCTAGAAAAAATAAAAACCCATGAACAAGTGCAATTGTTCATGGGTTTTCAACTTTTCTATACCAATAAAAAACTATCTACTAAATTATTCTTCCCAATAACGACGAGCACCAGAAAATTCTTCAATATAGCCAGGAGTGTTTAATGGAATGATTTCAACACTTCTAGCAGCATTAGGAGCCTGAATCATTAAACCATCACCGATATACATTGCAACGTGATGTACTGATCCTGATCCGTTGTTACTTGCAAAGAATAGTAGGTCTCCTGGTTGAATCTCATCTTTTTTAACTTCTATACCGCTCTTAGATTGAGGGCCTGAGTCTCGTGGAATTGTTATACCATATGACTTAAATAAGCTATATGTAAATCCTGAGCAATCAAACCCAAATCCCGATACTCCAGCCCATAAGTAACGTAAACCAAGGAACTTCTTCGCCGTATTAATTAAATTTTCAGGAGTTGCCTTAGGGAACTGATTTTCATTTTGATATACTGCAACATCTTCTTTTTTAATAAATTTATTTCCATCATCTGGCGTTGCAACCATTACAACGTCTCCAAAATCTTTAACGACAGGTAAGCGAGTATTAAAGCTAATTTCCATAAACTTATGATTTAATGCTTTCCCATCATACAGCCAAGCTGTTTGACTAGATACCATAATAAATGGACTATCCTTATAATTCTCTAATCGATCATCTGTTGTTAATTGTCTTTTTGGCATCCAACCAGGATAGCCTTGTGCGTTACGAGGAGTAGGTTGACCTTCTACGGCAACTTTAACCCAGTCACCTGACTCTTCTAAAATGGTTACTTTTGTACCGTATACTGCTTGTGTTTCAAGATAACTTGTTAGCCAACGACGAACTTCAGTATCTTCCATATTAGCTGACCATTGACGCGGATCAACTGGATTGCTTAAAGATGGCGCATCAATATCTCTAACTTGGAACCTACCGTTTGTCGTCCATTGAGTCGAAACAGACACATCGATGTAGGCTGTCTCACCTGGAGTAAGTTCTTCTTGTGATGTTGCTAATGATTGACTTGTCATTGTAGAAAGTAAAGTACCTGCAACACATAAACTTAAAATCAAATTTTTTGTCTTTTTCATCGTAAAACTCCTCTCCCTATTTTAACGAAGACTTTTTGATAATCTTCGGTGTAGCCCTAAACCAGGTAAGGATGATAAATGCACTTCATCCCCAATAAACTCAATTCCATCAAAATCTTGATTCTTTAACCAAAGTGGAGCATCTAAATCGATTTTTCGAATATTTGGATGGGCAGTAGCAATATGTGCTGCCGCAAGTACTGAGACCGAAGTTTCCATCATACTGCCAATCATGCAAGGAATATTCGCTCTTTCAGCAATATCTGCAATTTGCATTGCTCTTCTTATTCCCCCTGTCTTCATTAACTTAATATTTAGAAGATCAACTGCATCCTCTTTAATCAGACGTATTGCATCCTGGGGAGAAAAAAGACTTTCATCGGCCATGATTGGTGTATTAACGTTTTGCTTAACAAATTTTAGTCCATTAATATCTCCTGCATGAACGGGTTGCTCAATTAACTCGATTTTAGAATTCAGCTGTTCTAATTCTTGGATAATCGAAACGGCTTGTCTTGGCGTCCATCCTTGATTGGCATCTACTCGGATCGTGACTTCATTACCGACTTTTTCACGGATTGCCATAATTCGTTCAATATCCCTCATCCAATCTTTTCCAACCTTGATTTTCAAAATAGAAAAGCCATCCTTGATAATTTGCATCGCATCATGACTCATTTCATCCACTGTTCCTACACTAACGGTCATATCGTTTTTCAATTGATTTGTCCGCCCTCCAAGATATTGATAGAGTGGAAGATTAAGATGTTGACATAATGCATCATACAGTGCAATTTCCATAGCTGCCTTCGCACTTGTATTTGCCACACAAGAGCGTTCAATCATTAGAGAGAGTTCATTAATATTTCGAATATCTCTTCCTAATAGTAGTGGCGTAAGTACAGTCTTTAAAATTGCTTCAATACTTTCTTTTGATTCTCCTGTAATCGCCAATGTTGGTGCTGCAGCCCCAACTCCAACAATCCCATCCTCTAGCTGGACATAGACAAAAATGTTCTCTATTTCAGTAGCTGTCCTAAGAGCTGTTTTAAATGGCTTTTTTAAAGGGAAAACTTCTGTTTGCACTTGGATCGATTGTATAATCATCGTTTTTGTCCTTTCCTAAAAAATCTTGTATTAAATAAAAAATCCAGCTATTAGAAAGGGACGTCCCCTGCTAATAGCTGGATTTCATCTACGAAAATAGATAAAGCAGCGTTTAAGATTCAATTATTTGTGTGTATTTTATATTTGCATTTTTAAAGGCTACTGCCAGAGCTTTCTGAGAAGAACCAAAATAACGTGTATTAATTTCTTGTATTACCCTATCCACATCTAACATTGAATGTCCAACAAATAGTTGTTGCACAAAGGCTGACGTTAAAGAAATTGTAGCTGAACAATCGGCATCAACAATTAAATGACTTGTCCGATCAACTACCAATCCAATAAAAAAAGCATTATATTTTTGCATAATCGGATTATTGGATGAAGTCTTTGCATCACCAATAAGATAGATCGTATCTTTACTGTACAATTTTTTTCCTCCCGCAAAACAGGTATTCCGTTCATAATCCCAACCGATGAGGAAAGAATTGGCAACGGCATATGTATTCGCATACAGTTTATATTAATATACGAAACTGTTTTTGACAATATATTATGAATATTCTGTTTTAAATAAAGGAAATGTGAACTAGATTGAGACGCTTACTTTTTTACTAGAAAGAGTTTATTATCGTTCTTTTATAATGAAAACCACAAGAGAAAAATTTTCACTTGTGGTTTTTCATTAAACTTGCGGAAGTATAGTAGCGAAATAAATCAAAATTATTGAACGCCTAGTGCACTTTTCACACTTGCTAAAGTAGCTGATTTAAACTTCTTTAAAGGTAATGGTGCGTTATCTACATCCTTATTTTGTTGTAAATAATTCATTTCCACATATCCAAGATCCCTAGCATCAACTTTTCCATCAAAATTAATATCTGCATTTCGATTAGAAGTGCCCCAATATGTTTGAATGTATAAAGCATCTAGAATATCGATCACATTATCTTGATTCACATCACCAGCAACTGCATAACCCCAGAATACTCCTGCCATACCAGTGTAGTACATTAGTAACTGTCCTGAGGTGCTACCATTCTTTTCGAACCCTATTTGAATCTGGCGCTTCATCGTAAAGTGTCCAGGCAGTTTCATTTCCCAAGTGAATGGTTTATCAGTAATTGGAAGTTTTGAAATACGATATTCTCCACTTCTAGCGATGCTAGATGTACCATCATACACATTACCATCCGCATCGATTATTCGGATTGATGCACCAAGTTTTGTCCAATCAGGGGTTAACGATACTCCATACCCTCTTAATGTCCCAAATATTTCTGAGAACGTTGGTTGTATTTGGAAATCCATGCCTGTAGAAGAGACAGAAGTCGTTTTGCCTAATTCATCTGTACAAGAAAGTGTCGGATTGATCGATGCACTTAATGCAAATGATGTATCCTTCGCTTTTAATTTAAGATTAATAGCAGGTAAATTTCCACTAACAGTGCTCGTTCCATCCATAACTAGTTTTACTTTTGACGTGTTACCTGTCGTTGAAACCGTTACCTGGTAACCACCGTAATTTGAAAGTGCATCATTTCCCTTTACTTCTACAATTTCAAAGCTTTGTCCAATATTACTTAGCGTCCACTCTGCTGTTCTTAACTTTTGTACGTTATTTAAGCTAAGTGTAGTAGATACCGTTTCTCCCATTTTTACATTTGTTTTGTCAGTCTTAATTGTCGCGTATGGAGTTCCGGCTTTTACAAAATAGTAGTTTTTCTTAAGACTCGAATTTTTTGCCCCATCTAATCCATTTACTGTAAATTTCGTGAAAGAAGTTGTTTCACTAATTGGCAAGTTAAAGTTTGCTAAGCCATCCGTGCCCACAGGAAGTACAGGATTACGGCTACCATTAATAGAATAATTGAATGTATTTATCGATTGATTACTATTCATTCCCGATTCTGCCATTTTATCCACTTCATTGTCTAAAACTTTGACTTGAAGAGGAACTGTTTTCAATCCCGGCTGATATTCATTTATAACTGGTGAGTCATTTCCATCTAAAGATGTTGTGATTGTAGGACCATACGGATCTACAAATATATCATTTGAAGAAGTAGAAATATTATCTCGTTCACTTGTACCAATTAATTTAATTTTGTAATATCCAGGTTTTGCATAGCTTACTTTAGACGAAATCGGATGATCTGGATCACCGGTAAACGCATAGTATTTACCTTCAAATATTCTTTCTACAAAATAGTTCGTATTATCATATAGTGTGTCTGCAGGAATAGATTCTAAAAATCCTATATCCTTGCCAGTTTTTCCATCTACTACTACTAAATCTAGCCATTTCATCTGAGATTTTAATTTGAAATTTAATCGAACCTGCCACGTAGCAGAACTGTTTACAGTCTCTTGTAATTGGTACGGTGAAATTACATTTGAAGAAAGACCTGTAGAGTCAATTCCTTCTTCAGTAGTTCGCACACTAAATGGTACCCTATATTGTTCATTTTTGTCGTCCTTGTTTGTGATCATTAAATAACCTTCATATATACCTGCTTTTGCTGTCGCAGGTACTTTTATTGAAACAGGGATTTTTGTTGATTCCAAAGCTGGAACTGAAATATCAGTTGGAATGTCTAATTTTACCCCATTGGCACTAGCATCCAGTGATCCTGCAGCATCCGTTTGAAAGTTGACTGCTATATCAAAATTCTTTGTTTTATTTTCAATATTACGGAAATTTACCATCTTCTTAACTGAAGAATCTTCACCAGCATAAAGACTACCGTAGCTTAGTCCCCCAGTTTTCTCTTTTGAATTGACAGTCTTACCATTTATCATGATAGGCGTTCTATCTTCTACGCTTATTTCCATTCCAGTATGCACGGCACGATAAGGATCTACCCGACCAGCTCCTTCTTCAAACACACTATATTTATCCGCTAAAGGTTTAGCTGTATTCATCAAAATCGTCTTAATATCGCCTGGTTGAAGCTTTGGATTCGCCTGTAGTAACAAAGCTGAAATTCCTGTTACATGCGGAGCAGCCATAGATGTACCAGACATACGATTATAGGCAAACTGATAATTAGATGGATCATTTTTATAAATATCATAAGCAGGAACACTTGATAAAACACTTACTCCTGGCGCTGTGATTTCTGGTTTTATATCATAATTTTGACGTGAAGGTCCGCTAGAACTGAAATAAGCCAGCTTATCGCCTTCTGTAAATCCTTCAGTATAATCTTTAAAGGTCAATTTGTTATGGCCTGCAGCTACTTGTGCTTTAAAATCTATTCCTTGTTCATAGCTCATACTAAATGTAGGTAAGAAGTTTTGATCCTCTCTTACAAAGTTCGCTGGACCTGCATTTGGTATATTATTATACGCTATTACCCCTAGTGCCCCATGTGCTTTTGCATAAGTAACTTTCGTTTGTGTACCAATCGTTCCTGTATTGATTAAGACCCATTTTCCATTTACATCTTTATTCTTATAGTCTGAATCTAATCCAACTCCTAAATCAACAATATCCATCGTTTGTTTATCAAATGATTTGAGATCTGCTATAAAGTTTGAGTAGACATTGCTTAAATTATATGCTTTGTCTGATACTCCTTCTAAGACTCCCGTATATTTTGCTACAGAAATAGGTGTACTACTAGCTCCAACAGTCAATGCCAATGTAGCTGCACCAGGAGAACCAAGTGTATACAAACTAGGTCCACTATTTCCTACCGAAACAACTGCTGTGACACCATTAAGAACCGCATTGTTAATCGCTGTACTTGTTGGATATTGAGGATCATTAATATCAATACCTAACGAAAGATTAATGACATCCATCCCGTCCGAAACCGCTCGATCTATTCCAGCTAAGATGGCATCAATTCCTCCTGTCCCAAATGGTCCAAGTACGCGATAGCCATATAATTCCGAATCAGGAGCAATTCCTTTTACAGCTATACCGCTCGTGTTTTTTGCTCGACCAGCAATCGTACCTGAAACATGCGTACCATGATCGGTATAATACGTTGAACCACCTTCTGGGTCCACTGGACTTCCAGCCTTTATCCAATCGTCGTATGAAGTTTCCATCGGATCAGAATCGTTATCTACAAAATCATATCCACCTTTAAAAGCATCTTGTAAATCCGGATGGTGATAATCGATACCAGTGTCAATAACGCCGATTTTTACACCTTTACCTGTAATTCCTTCTTTATGTAACTTGTCCACACCTAAAAATGGAATGCTCTCTATTCTCTTAGTAGACTCTTCTTCGGTACTAGATTCAGAAATCGTCGGTGGTTCAATGGAAACTGTAGCACTTTTATAAACAGCTTTTACTGCATTCGACTCAAGTAGCGTCTTTACTTCGTTCGCAGGTAGATTCATTGAAACCCCATTGTAAGCTGTTTTAAATGAGTGCGTTATTTTATAAGACTTTTTGCCACTTTTTTCTTTTGCTGATGGCAAAATTCTTTCTAAATCATTTTCAAAAGTTACATGTTCCTCACTAACCTGATCTTCCGCTTCGGAAGCCGTCAATTCCTTACTTTCAACAGCCGCATCTAGAAGTGCAACTTTTTCAGGCAAAGACTTAAACTCAACGATAACAGGGATTTCTTTATCCTCTTGTAGTTCTTTTTCATCAAAGCCATGTAAACCATCATTTTCTGAGACTTGGAGTTTAGTCAATGCATCACGCTCTTCTTTTGTTAAAGATGCTAAGATTTGTTCTGCTTTCGTACTTTTTTCAGCAGCATGTACTTTAGACGAAAAACTAGAATATGTATTTGATAAACTACTTGAAACTAAACCTATCCCCAATGTAAGGGCTGAAGCTTTATATATAAACTTCTTATTCATTCTTTTTACTCTCCCTAGTAAGATATTGTTTAAACTTTGTATTGAAAAAGAAACAACCTAGTCAAATATTTATAATATTCAGAATTTGTAATTCAGACATTTACTCTTACTTCTTTCCCTCCTTACTGCTAAGTAAATACAATTTAAATGTATATGCTTCTTTTCAAAGAGTAAATTGGGGGATTTTTATGATTTACTTAACTTTTCATTATAGAAATTTAATGTAAAATATTGTTTTTATTGCTCTATTAACAAAGAACTTTGTTTTATTTTCTATAAAATTATTATTAAGTATGTCGAAATTTCGTTCTTTCATAAAGGATGACTTGGGTTAATATCTACAATTAAAACCCAAAATTTAAAATTCGTGCCGAATTTTATTTAAATTTGTCTGTGACATGTTTTCAAATATAAAGACCTGGTAACTTTTAGCTTTGATAAATAAAAAATAAAACCATGGATTGCGTCTAAATAAAAAAACCTCATTCCATAATCAGAATGAGATTTTTTTGTTAATTTATTTAAATATATAAATAGTATTCATCGATATTAAATGGTTAATTTACTTTTTGAATTCTTCCTTCAACCTCATAAACGAAAGGTCTTGGAAGTGATTTTACATAATCTACAGTTGCTTGAAGGTCCTCTGGTCCTACTTCTAAATCAGTAGAACGTTCGCCAATACCATATTTTACATTTCCGTACATATAGTTGTTTACTACAACTGAATATTCTTTGTTCGGATCAATTTTACTACCGTTTGGTAAAAGGATGTCTACTACTTTTCTAGTTGATGAATCCCACGTATACTTAAATCCAGCGATATGGAAATCTAAGCCCTTATCGGTAATTTGATTATTTAATACAGTCTCAATATCTTGTCCACTAAGCAATACTTTATTTAAGACATTTCCAAATGGCTGAATTGCGAATAAATCACCAAACGTAACTTGACCCGCGTCAAGTGGTGATCGAACTCCTCCACCGTTCATCATTGCGAAGTCTGCATTCATTGCAGCTTTCATTCCATCTGCAATTAAGTTACCTAATGCAATATCACCATAAGTATCAGAAGATGGATATCCTTTTGGTAAAGTTTGCATTGAGTCACCAACAATCTCAGCTTTAATTGGCATAATTAAATCTTCATATTTTTTCATGATCGCAGAAACTGTTGGGTCTGGTGTATAGTCTTTTTGATAAACTGTTACAACTTCTGCTTCCTTCTTAACAATATCACCTGTTACTGCATCTAATTCTAAATCTACATCAGAAAATGCAGAACCATATGAATATGCTTGTACGATTAATTTATTATCAACTACTTTATCATTAAATACATGATTATGAGCAGCAAAAATAACATCTACTTCATCATCTACTTTTTCAGCAATATCAGTTGCATCATATAGATCCGCTTTACCTGTTTGAAGAGTAGGGTTATGTGCTAATACTACGATTGCTTTAATCCCTTGTTTTTTTAGAATATCCGTATAATGGTTAATTGCTTCAACTTCATCACGAATTTCAAGCGTTTCATTTCCTTTTCGAACAATCATATTAGGAGTCTCTTGCGTTACTACTCCGATGAAACCAATCTTTTTACCGCCCACTTCTTTAATTGTGTATGGTTGAGTAATTAATTCTCCTGTTGCAGAATCATATGCATTGGCAGCAACCACTGGAAAGTTCATTCCGTCATACCCTTTTGTACCTTTAGGATGTTCTCCACCATTCATCATACGCTTTAATTCAGCAATGCCTTCATCAAACTCGTGATTACCTACTGTTCCAACGTCAAAGCCCATTGCTTCCATCACTTCAACTGTTGGTTCATCTTGGAATAACGCAGAAATCAGTGGGCTTCCACCAATCATGTCACCAGCGTGAACTAGTAATGTATTTGGATTTTCTGCTTCATGTTGTTTCATTGCGGCAGCTGTGTATTCCATGCTTCCTGCTAGTACTTCTTGTCCATTAAGCGTAACTTTTGTATCCGTATCAAGCTGGCCATGAAGATCATTTAAGCCTAATAATTGAACTTTAATATTTTCTTTTGTACCTAAATCTAATTTAAAAATTCCAAAGCCTGCATTATCAGTTTTATTTGTAAATGCAATGTTACTATTAGGCTTTATAAATTCTTCCGCTCTTGGTGAAGTCGTAAACGTTACATTTACTCTTCCGCTAATTGGAGCAATCGACCAGTTATGATCTGCTGTTGGTGTAATTGTTTTCGATTCAGAAATGTAATCCATTAAGATTTGACGATTTTCATCAGCAGAATCTACTACAAGTTCGCTACCTTTAACACCTGGGAAATTACCACCGCCACCAGCACGATAGTTATTTGTTACAACGATGAATTCCTGATTTAAATCAATTGGTTGTCCATTATAAGTTAAGTTTATTACTCGACTTGAACTACTATTAACTAGATTTCCGTTTATATCATACTTTGCTGGTTTTGTTACATCAATTTGGTAGTTAACACCGTCAATTACATCAAAGTTATAAACAGGGAAAGCAGGATTTAATAATGCTTGTTCTTCTGTTTTATTTGGATCAATTTGATTATATTTACCGGCCGTCATTTCAATCCATTCTTTAACAACAGAACCTTTTACTTTAATTGCTTTTAACGTATTATCATAAAGATAAAGATCGCCTGCACTTCTTATTGTAAGATCGCCTTTTTTAATCTCAGTATATTCAGCTACACCATTACGGCCAGCTTTAAATGGAGCTCCTACTGATAAAATCGGTAATTCTTTATATTCTGATTTCTTTTCAGCAATATATTTTTCTACAAACCATTTTTGAGCATTTGTAACAACTTGGATCGATGGATCATCTTGTATTAATGAAAAATAACTATGAATATCATCGGTAGTTGTTCCAATTGGTGTATTTACATACTTAACTGTTGCATCATGATTTGGTGTAACAGCCTTTACGATCTCTTGATCCGGAACTACTGTACTTTTTGTTACTGTTTTACCTGTAGTTGGATCCTTTACATCAGCCCATATTTCTCTAGTTGAAGACTGAGAATTTACTACTGACCATTTTCCTTTTTCTTTTTTAAGTGTTAGGTCAATTAATCCTAATGAACCACCGCCGTATCCTGCTTGAACTGCTGGTACTCCGTTGATTGTTCCTTTCGAATTATCAACACCTGGTAATGGCTTTTTATCTGCCCCTAAAAATAATGCATCAAGTGTAGCCTCTGATTTTGCTGGAAATACCTTATGTGTATGAGAGAATGTAATTGCATCAATACCAGGTACTTCACTTAATGAATAAATTACGTCTTCAGTATTTTCTTTATTCGCATTAAATCCTGAATGAGTCATCGCAACAATTACGTCTGCTCCGTCTTCTCTCATTTCAGGAATGAATTTTTTAGCTGTTTCTACTATATTTTTAGTGATGACTTTTCCATCAAGATTTGCTTTGTCCCACTCACTAATTTGTGGAGGAACAAATCCAATGAAGCCGATTTTAATTACGTGTTTCTTACCTTGTTCGTCGATCACTTTTTTATTAATAATTTTATAAGGATTAAATTTGTTTTGATCATTATTAGGATTATTATCGTGATCATCTACGTAAACGTTTGCATTAATGTACGGAAAATCAGCATCATTATATGCTTCGTTTAAAAAGTCTAACCCATAATTAAATTCATGATTACCTAAAGTTGCAATATCATAGCCCATTAGGTTCATTGCTTTAAATACAGGATGAACTTCTTCTTTTTTTAATGGGTCAATTTTTGCTTCATAAGTTCCGAGTGGAGTACCTTGTATTAAATCCCCATTATCGACTAAAACATTATTTTGAACTTCTTTTCGAGCTTCCTTTACTAAAGTAGCAGTCTTAGCTAATCCAACTTTTTCATAAGCTGCATCCTTGTAGTAATCATAGTTTAATAAATTTGTATGGATATCTGTCGTTTCCATAATTCGAAAATTTACTAAGTCCTTCTCATCTTTATTCTTAGCTGCAAGCACATTTACAGCTTCAGCCTCTTTTGGTGTTGCATAAGCCGGAGTACTCACTACTGACATACTTAATAAAGATAAAGCTAATGAAAATGATAACGCTTTCGTATTTGTGCGATTCTTTCTCCTCATTTATATTCCCCTTATATATTTTATTAGGATTTCATTAAAAAACATCCCCGAAAATTATTATAAAATTAAAATAGGTTAAAATATATTTAATTATACTTAAACAAAGTTAACGATTTCTTAAGGAGCAAAAAAATGAATTTAGACCATTTAGCATATATTGTTGATGTTTCGAAAACTAAATCACTATCCATGTCAGCAAAGAACCTACATATTTCTGTTTCGGCAATCTCTCAGGCTATAAATAATTTAGAAGAAGAATTCGGATTTAAAATTTTTACTCGTTTACGACAAGGAACGATTCCAACACCTGAGGGCGAGAAATTAATTGAAAAATCCCTTTATGTGCTAACCCATGCTGAAAAATTAAAGCAGTTAGCAATCAACAAAAATGAAATCCAAAAAGAGATTACAATAGCTTCTGTACCAGGACTAATGCATTATATCGTTAGTTTAATTAAATTGATTAAATTTGAAAGTCCAAACACTAAGATTAAAGTTAATGGTAAAAGCTCGCTAGATATTTTAAATGATGTAAGACAAAAGAATGCACGTTTCGGTTTAATTTGGATATATGATGAACTATTAAAAAATAATAAAGATCTGGTATTCGATATATTTCAAGAGGTGAATATCAATGTTTGTGTCAGTAAACATCACACGCTAGCCGAATGTAAACAGCTAACGATTAAGGATTTATCAAACGAGACGTTTGTGATTCATGAAGAACAATATTTAAAATGGTATTATGATGAATTTTTAAAAAACAAAACCGAGATCTTATTCACAACAAATAATCTCGATAGTATTAGAAGTGCAGTCAAAGAAAATATTGCAATAACAATTGGTACAGACTTTGTCGTACAAAATGAGCCACTCATCCAATCTGGGGAAGCTTTTGCAATCGAACTGATTAATCCTTTCCATCGTCCTTTTTATGTTGGTTGTGTTCGTAGTGAATATCCTCCGCTATCATCAACTGAAAAAGAGTATATAAATGAATTAAAAAATGAATTTAAACGTGTAAGCAATTTACAGGAAGACAATTAGCTGGAAGTTGAAAATATTACTCATTCTAGGCTGCATTGGATATTAACCACAATCAGCTAACTTAAGATACTTGTTGATAAACACATTTTTCAACAGTCTAAAAAAACCTAATCTTTTTTTGATTAGGTTCTTTTTAGTCTAATTCAGTTATACATGCACCTCAGAAGAAACAACTCCTATTTCAAGAGCAGATGTCAAGCCTTCATAAGTAGCTTCCTCAATTGTACGAGGTGCTAAACAATCCCCGATTTGTCGAACAACTGGTGCCATACCTTTCACTTGTTCGTAAAGCTCAAAATTTGGTACTCGTCCCATTGCAAGTACAATCGTATCCCAGTCGTTAATCAATTCAGTCTCATGAGTAAAAAGATTTCTCAATTTAACCTGATTATTTTGAATACCACCAAAATCAAAATGCGGGCGAACATCCACATTTAATTGATAGAGTCTTTTTAGATATTCATTTACAAGATACGAATGTAATTCTTTTCCAATATGAACCTTTGCGGAAAACAAGGAAACGTCGTGATTTTTTTCCTTTAAGTAGATAGCTGCCTCTATTCCTGGCCAATCGCCAATTAAATCAAAAACCAATACACGTCTTCCAATCTGGATCGAATTTCCGCTGAAAAGGTCATCCACTGTTATGATTCTCGGGTCATCTATCCCCTCTACATGTGGAAAGTATGGTCTAGATCCTACTGCGCATATAATTACATCAGGTTTTATCTCTGCTATTTTTTCAATCGTAATTTTCTTTCCAAGTTGGACATTTATCTTACTTTTTGAAAGCTTTCTTATATAATTGTCTAACATCGTTTCAGCTACTTCATGTCTTAAAGGAGCCTTTCTCATTTTTCTTAGCAATCCGCCAATCTCATCACTTTGTTCAACTAATATTACTTCATGTCCTTCACCATCGGCAGTTAATGCAGCATGTAATCCAGCAGGACCTGCACCAATGACAAGCACTTTTTGTTTTACTTTTACACTTTGGACAAGCGGTAATAATTCTTTTTCTTTACCAGCCATCGGATTTTGAACGCATCCAATTGGAAGGCCTTTAGAATAGTGACCAATACAAGCTTGTATACATCCTAAACACGCATCAATTGAATGTAGGTCCCCTCTCATTGCTTTATTCGGTAATTCAGGATCAACAATTAAAGCTCGGGTCATACCAACAACATCCGCTTTTCCTGAACCAACGATCCGATCTGCTTCCATAGGGTCTATGATTCGCGATCCAACAAATACCGGAACTGCACCTGCCATCCGAATTTTAAATGAGTGTGGCGTATTATAAGCATGTTTGATTGGAGAAGGTGGAACAATATGAGTCGAACCTGCATATGTACTTGAATCACCAGATGTTACATTTATAAAATCTACTCGAACATTTTCAACTAAATGCTCGACGATTTTCACAGCGTCTGTTACCTTCGTTCCATCCATTGTCATTTCGTCTGCACTCATTCGAATTCCTACGGTAAAATCTTCACCTACTTTTTCCCAGATGCGTTGTACTATTTCGACGATAAAACGCATTCGGTTCTCAAAGGTACCACCGTATTCGTCTGTACGATAGTTCGTATGGCTAGACCAAAATTGAGCTGGCAAATAGCCATGAGAGCAACAAACTTCTACTCCGTCAAGACCAGCTTTTTTAGTTAATAAAGCTGAATCAGCATATCCCTCTATGACATCTTTAATTTCATCAATGTTCATCGGTCTAGGCATTATTCCAAATCGAAAACTTGGTTCTGAAGACGGTGCCCAAGCAGCATTTCGGTAATCGCTTGATACGACTTCTCTACCACCGTGAAATAGTTGACTAAAAACTTTCGTGCCATATTGATGAAGTTGTTTTGCAATTTCTGCATAAGCTGGTACCACTTTTTCATCAAATCCTGCGATAGTATGTGAAGTTAGCATACCTGATGTGTGAACTGCAGCTGCCTCAAGAATAATAAGTCCAGCCCCACCCTTCGCACGTGCAACATGATAAGCAGTCATTTCAGGAGTAGGAATGCCATTTTCTACATAATTCGTTTGATGTGCTGTCGATAAAATTCTATTTTTAAGTTCAGTATTTCCAATCGTCACTTTTGAGAATAGGTGTTTAAAGTCAGTCATAATTGAACCACTTCCTTTCTCCTAATATAAATAATTCGTTATACATTTCCTCAAAAATTAGTGAGCATCTGATCGTTCTTTTCTACTACAAATTTAGGTTTTCTTGTAACTCTACTTACTACTAGCGTTACAGTAAAATTAATAACCATTACAACTAAACCAACGTCAATATCTTGTACGACATGAGGAAACGATGGAAACAAAGTTGCTAGCGTTGTGCCAGTTATTGTGGAATACGTAACAGCTGCAACACCAATGATGATTCCAGCAGACGCTCCTTGAACTGTTACTGGATTCTTTTTCCAAAGACTAAAATACAACGCAGGGAACAATTGTGCCATAAAGCTGTACGCCATAATATACAGTGTCATAATTGTATCTCCACCATTTAAGGTAAAATAAAGTGTCACTAGTGCAATGATTGGAACTAGAATCCGAGTTAATTTTATAAGCTGATCATCCGTTGTATTTGGTTTCAAAACCTTGTAAACATTTTTAGATAAGATTGTAGTTGCAGAGGTTAAAACTAATGAACTTGGTATAAGTGCAGCTAAAGCGCCCGAAGCACCAATAATTCCTACAAACCAAGGATCAAATGAAATCTTTGCGAGTTTAAATAAAGCTAAATCCACATCTCCACCTTTTAAAGTTGGAGCTTTTAAAATAGCAGCGAACCCAACAAATAAAGAAAAGACAATAATAATTTGATAGATTGGCATAAATGCAGCATTCCATCGAAGAGCTTTTGAACTCTTTGAAGAGAAAACTCCCATAAGCATATGAGGAAACATATAGAAGGATAGTGCTAACATAATGCTAGTTGTAATAAACCAAGAAACACTTAAACCTTTATCTGGAAAAATCAATAAATCAGGTTTAGCAGTTTGGATTGCCTCAAACATCGGCTGAAAACCACCGTAATAATGTACAGGAAAATATATTCCTAAGAAGATTACAACAAATAAAATCAAAAAGTCTTTAATAACGGCCGTCCAAGCTGAACCATGAATGCCTGAAACCGTTACATAAATTGTTATCGCAAAGACAGCAATCGTAATAGCAATACTTTGAGGGATTTTCCCATAAGAAGCCTCCGAAACAATAATACCTAACCCTTTTAACTGCATTGTTAAATATGGAATGATTGAAATAATACTAATAACTGAAACAAGAACGCCAAGTGCTGAACTATTATACTTTTTTGTATAAAAATCAGATTGTGACACGACGTTATTTTCTTTTGCATACTTCCAAACAGGAGGTAACAGCCAATAAGCTATAATAAAATAGAAGGCATTAAAAGCATAGACTGCCGGCATTCCAAAAGAATAGGCACTTCCCGATGCCCCCATAAAAGTAAATGTCGTAAACATTTCTCCTGCCAGCAATAGGAAAACAAAAAGAGAACCAAAACCTCGTCCACCAATTGACCATTGCTCAAAAGTCATCTCTTTACCTTTACGTGCTTGTAAACCTAACCAAATTGATAAAGCTAGAAAGCCAAGAATTACGATTAAAGCTGCATTCACTATTGATCGCCCCCTTTATTGGCGGGATCAAGTTTATTCACTATTAATAAAAAGATCGCCGTAAGAAAAACCCATAATATCGTCCAAAATAAAACAAATGGCATTCCAAGAACAAATGGCTCAACCTTATTAATTACTGAAAGTGAGCCAATTGCTGGTATCGCACTTAATACATAAAGTAATTTTCTCAATTGATCCCCTCCCTTTTTGTACTTCTAGATTAATAGCAAAAATTAAAATTAAAGCGTTTTCAAAAACAAAGAAAAGCTGAGTATTAATTCATCTAAATTTTTCAATATGAATTTTAATACTTAGCTTTTTAAAACTCAAATTGTCACTTTTCATTCCAAACTGTCTTCTCGAGTATTTATCAGTTTACTATACTCAAGAAACTAGATTATAAGTCAATTGCTTCTTTAATCAATTCGTGGAAGTGTTGCATCGCGTTCTCAGTTGGAGAAAAAATACCATTCTCAAATGCTTTCGAATGTAAACCAGTTTGCAATAATTCTACTAAATCAAAATCTTCTTCTCGGACTTGATCAACAAATTTAATCATTTCCTCTTCTTCTTTCGAAATTTCTTCATTCAGAAAGAAATAGCGATATACGGCAAGCGTTTGGTTGGCATCAATTGGAATCAGTTGTGTTGTCGTCATATTTCCACTTCCAGGAAATACACTCATCATCATATTTGGCCAAATCCAATAGAATCGTGTTAAACTATCATCTTGGTTTTTTACATTTGAACACTGGTAAGAGAATTTATCACAAGGAACAATGCTGTAGTTCGATAGATCAAATGTTTTCGAGAATGAAGGATGTGCAACTGGACAATGGTCGCACTCTAAGAAATTATCAACTACAGCTTTCCAATTTGCTTTAATCAAACGACGATTTTCTTTTACTAGTTGTAATGAATCCAAGAAAGAATAACGACTTAGTTCGTTTAATAACTCTCCATATTCAACAGAAAATGCCGGGGCTTTTCTATCTAAGTTTACAAAAATCATAGAGCGCTGTACTTCTAATTGGATCGACTTCAAACAGTTATATTCTCCTAAATCAATATTTTTAAAGTTTGGAGCTCGGTTTACATGCCCATCCAAATTAAAGGTCCAACCATGATAAATACATTGAAGGATTTTTTTATTTCCTGCTTCACTTTGCTCTACCTTCGTCCCACGATGTGGGCAAATATTATAAAAAGCGCGTATTTTCCCATCATTAGCATGTGTAACTAAAATAGATTCACCAGCAACCTCAAAAGTGAAAAAATCACCGACGTTTTTAACTTGACTAGTATGACCTACGAAGATCCAATTTTTACTAAAAATCTTTTTTCTTTCTGTATCGAATACCTCTTGGCTTACATATGTTTTATACGGCAATGAAGTTTGTAAAGTATGTGCTGTTTCCCTTGTAGACATAATAATGATTCCTCCTTTAATTTGGATTTCATTTAAAACAAAATTCCATCCTTTATTCTTTAACTTAAGCAAGATTTATGCCAATTTTGATATCGCTTTACTATAAGGAGATACCACTATTTATCTATTTCCAAATCAAGGTAATTATCTTATAATTTACTCAATTCAGTCAATTTTAACTCAACTTACTATTTTGCTAGATTAAAAATGATTTTAGAGGAGGTTACGTTTTGCCAAATACAACAAATGACAAACTAAAAATTGAGTTCAGTAATGAAATACTACAAAAAATATTGGACAATTCCCCTAATGAATTTTATGTACTTGATAAAGATGCCCGAATCGTGTATATAAATAAGGCTTGTGAAAGACATTACGGTATCAAACTAAAAGACGTCGTAGGAAAATTAAACGATGAATTAATTTCAAAAGAATATTGGAAGCCTCTTATTCTCCCACGTTTATTTAAAGAAAAGAAAACGGTCATAATGAAACAAATCAGTTATGTTGGCAAGGAAATCATCACGACAGCCATCCCTTTATTAAATGATCAGCAGGAAATTGAGCTAATTATCACCACTTCACAAGATGCAAGCTATAAAGACTTATACATACCAGATGAACAAGAAATAAATGAAGCAGATCAAGCTGCAATTTATAAAAATAATATCATTACGAATAACAAGGAAATGAGTAATATTGTTAAGATATGTGAAAAGGTTGCTAAAGTAGATGCAACAGTATTAATTCAAGGAGAATCTGGTACTGGAAAAGGAGTAATTGCAAAATATATCCATCAGAAAAGCAGCCGAAATAAAGCTCCTTTTTTATCTTTAAACTGTGCAACTATTCCGGAAGAGCTACTAGAATCAGAACTTTTTGGATACAAAGATGGCGCATTTACAGGAGCAACAAAAGGTGGCAAACAAGGACTTTTAGAGCTTGCAGACGGAGGAACGGTATTTTTAGATGAGATTGGAGATATCTCACCTAAGGTTCAAGCAAAGCTTCTAAAAGTTATTCAAGAATTTGAATTTATGCCTGTTGGAGGCAAACAATCTAAAAAAGTAAATATTCGTATCCTTTCTGCTACGAATCGAAACTTATATGAAATGGTACAGAATAAGGAATTTAGAGAAGACTTATATTATCGCCTTCATGTAGTAAATTTAAAAATTCCACCACTACGTGAAAGAAAAGAAGATATCATTCCACTAACCTACCATTTTCTCTCAGAGTTTAATCGAAAACACCAAATGAATACGATCATTTCTGAAGAAGCTTTAAATACTTTTTACAACTATTCATGGCCTGGGAATATTCGACAGCTAGAAAATATGCTTGAAAGCCTCGTCGTCACAAGTGATGGCATTATCAAAGTGCAAGATTTGACTGATTTATTAATTGAAAATAAAAAAGAGAGTCCGGTCAATGAAGACATAAATGACTGCTCGCTTCTAACTTCTCTAGAAGAAGTTGAGAGAAACATAGTGATTAATTCCTATACAAAATTTAGGAATACAAGAAAAGTAGCAGATGATTTAGAAATCAGCCAGTCTAAAGCAGCTAGATTAGTTCGTAAGTATTGTAGTGAATTAGACTTTTACAAATAAATGTGAAAATTAAAAATACCCGATAAATAGTCGGGTATTTTTGCATTGAAGGTTCATGCGTATATAAAAAAAGCTAGATGATGAATATAACATCCTCATAAAAGGTTCATGAGGATGTTATATAGCTAAATACTGTAATTTACTTACTCATAGAGGGTTCATGAGGAAGTACACTAGCTAAATACTGTAATTTACTTACTCATAGAGGGTTCATGAGGAAGTACACTAGCTAAATACTGACATTAACTTCCTCATAAAGGGTTCATGAGGAAGTACAATAGCTAGATACTGTAATTAACTTCCTCATAAAATGTTCATGTGCAAGTAGATAATCCTCACAAAGTAATCAAATAGTTTACAAACAAATAAAAGGCGCCCATACGTCAGTTAACCTGACTTATAAGGCAGCCTCTTTTAATTTTCAACCTAACCAATTACATTTGATCCATATAAACCGTTTTGACTTGTGTATAAAAGTCTATCGCTGTCTTTCCTTGTTCGCGGGATCCAGTGCTTGAATTTTTGCAGCCACCAAAAGGTACTTGTGGCTCTGATCCTGCTGTTTCATTATTTACATGTACAAGACCAACATCAATGTCTTCAACAAAACGCTGTGCAATTGTAAAATTGTTTGTACAAATTGCTGCACTTAAACCATATTCAGTATCATTAGCCATCCCTACTGCTTCCTCATAGTTTTTCACTTTAAAGAGTGCTATTACAGGTCCGAATATTTCTTCTCGGGCAATACGGGCATCCGGGGAGACATTTTCAAAGATTGTGGGCTGTACATAGAAACCATTTTTTAGTTCTTTGTCAGCAGGAATTTCTCCACCGCATAATAGAGTTGCCTCGTCCTTTCCAGCTTCAATCATGGCAAGTACGCCGTCAAGTTGTGATTGAGAAACAGCTGGACCGACAAATGTATCGTCATGAAGTGGGTTTCCAACTTTTAATGTTTTTGTTCGTTCTACAAGTCGGTCACGGAATGCTTCATAAATCGACTCTTCAACAATCACCCTACTCGTCGCAGTACACTTTTGACCAGTAGATCTGAAAGCTCCGCTCACGGCAATTTCAACTGCTTTTTCAATATCTGCATCGGCAAGTACGATCAGTGGATTCTTCCCACCTAATTCCATTTGTACTTTCTTTCCTTTTGCTGTAGCCTTCTGCTGAATCTGATTTCCAACCTGATTAGATCCTGTAAATGAGATTGCTTTAATATAAGGATGTTCCACCAATTCTGTTCCAACGACAGACCCTCTACCAAATACACAGTTTACAACTCCTGCTGGAATACCAGCCTCATCAAGCGCTTTTATCACATGATAAACAGATTTTGGTGTCATATCCGCTGGTTTAATCACTACCGTATTTCCGTAAACAAGTGCAGGAGCCATTTTCCATACAGGTATTGCAATTGGGAAATTCCAAGGCGTAATCAATCCAATTGGCCCGATTGGCGTTCGAGTTGTATATAAAAATGTATTTGTATTACCTGAAGGTATTACTTCTCCGACCGGCTGTCTTGCTTCTCCTGCAAAATATTCAAGGATGCTAATCGCACGCTGTGTTTCTCCAATACCCTCGGCAAGTGTTTTCCCTTCTTCTAGTGTTAAATCACGTCCTACTTCATGGACTTTTGCTTTTAATAGATTTGCTGCTTTTTGAAGGTATACAGCTCGTTGTTGGTATGAAAGTTTCTTCCATGATAAAAAGGCCGTTTTCGCTGCAAGAATAGCTTGTCGTGTATCCTCTTCTGTACTTGAAGGAAATTCTCCTAATGACTCTCCATTATGAGGACTGTAATTTTCCCGATATTCACCTAACGTAGGCTGTTTCCATTGTCCATTAATGTAGTTTGCATAACGCATATCGTTTCCCCCAATTAGATTTTTTTCACTAATTAAATAAAGATCCCATTATTTACTATAAGATAAATTCATTTTTGACTTATCTTGACCAGCAGATAAAATCTTCGGATTTGTTACAACTTCGATAACAGCTGGACGTCCTGATGATAATGCCCGCTTAAGTGCTGGCGCAAAGTCAGTATTTTTTTCGACCTTCTGACCGTATGCACCAAATAAGCCTGCTAACTCAGCAAAATTTGGATTAGAAAGCTCTGTACCGATTACTCGATCTGGAAAATGCTTTTCTTGATGTGTGCGAATTGTTCCATACATATTGTTGTTTATCACAATCGAAATGACAGGAATGTTATAACGTACGGCTGTTTCGATTTCCTGAAGCGTCATCATGAAACCCCCATCTCCTGAGAAGGAAACAACGGTTTTATGCGGCTGAGCGAGTTTTGCACCAATAGCAGCCGGCAATCCATACCCCATCGCTCCGGATGTTGGCCCGACATATGTATTTTCATGCTCAAAGCGATAATATCTAGAAAGCCAGCCAAAGAAGTTCCCTGCATCATTCGTAATAATCGCATCTTTTGGTAAATGCGATACGATATCATACATAAAACCATCCAGATCTACATATTCATCCGTGTAATCTTCCTTCGCATTTGAAAAGCTCATATATTCGTTATGAAGTTTTTCTACTCGCATTCCATCTGAATTTAATGGAGTAGATAAAGCAATTGTTAATGCTTCCGCTAAGAAGGCTTTCACATCAGCTGTAACTGCCAAAGAAGGAGCATAAACTTTTCCAAATACATCTTCTGAAATATCAATGTGAATCAGTTTTCCTTTTCCTGAAAGCAATGAATAATCTTGCGTTCCTACTTGGGAAAATCTTGTACCTAGAGCGATCACTAGGTCGGCATTGTCAATTGATTCAAGTAAATTCTTTGGTGTTCCAAAGCCAAGCCATCCTGCATAACAAGGATGTGAATTTGGAAACGCATCGAAACGACGGAATGCAGTAACGACAGGGATTTGTACTGTTTCAGCAAATTTAACTAATAAAGGAACAGCTTGTGAACGAATGACACCCCCACCAGCTATAAGAATCGGCCGTTTGGCATTTTGAATCATTTCTACAACTTGTTGAACACTCTCTTTATGTGGACGAGCCGGCTGAGACTGATAGATTGGGATTTCTACCATTTCGGCTGTATCTTCTAGCATGTCATGAGGTAATGCTACTAACACAGGACCAGGGCGACCTGAACGAGCAATATGAAATGCACGATGTAATAGCTCTGGAATTCGTTCTACTTGGTCAATCTCTACTGTCCATTTGCACAAATGGCTAAACATCCCTACAAGATTGACCTCTTGAAATGCTTCCTTTTCTTTAAAAGGACGCTCAACTTGTCCAATAAGCGCAACTAAAGGAGTGGAATCTTGGCTGGCAGTATGAATTCCAATCGCCAAGTTTGAAGCTCCAACACCACGAGTTGCCATACAGACACCTACTTCACCTGATGCTTTTGCATACCCTTCCGCCATAAATGAAGCTCCACCTTCATGTCGAGTTGAAATCAAGCTAATTTCCGGATGTTCATATAAAGCATCCATAACTCCTAGATAACTCTCACCAGGTACACAAAAAACTTTATTTACCCCTTCCTTCGCCATAACATTGACTACTGCTTTTCCACCGCTAATTTTCATTACGAAACACTCCCTTCTCTTATGCGATTACATTGAAACACTAACGATCAATCTATTTTCTACTACAATTTTTTATTAAGATTTAACAGTTTCTACGTTAACCTCTTCAAATGGCCAAGCTGGAAGCATTTTTCGTAAAACTTTATCCTCCCTATAACCTAGGTCATATTCAGCCTGCATAATTGTATGAACCTCTCTTGTTCCTTCATAAATGACTGGTGCTTTTGAATTTCTTAAATAACGCTCTACTGGGAACTCATTTGAAAATCCATATGCACCATAAATTTGTACAGCATCATTAGCTGCCTCATTTGCTGCATTACAAGAAATCCATTTTGCTAGAGATGTTTCTCTAGTGTTACGTTTTCCACTATTTTTTAACCAGCCAGCTTTATAGACTAGTAGACGGGAGATTTCAAGATTTGAAGACATTTTAGCGATCATTTGTTGTACTAATTGATGTTTTCCGATTTCTTTACCAAAGGTTTTTCGCTCATGACAATATTTTACGCTTGCTTCAAGTGATGCCTGAATCAATCCACAAGCACCCGCTGCAACTGTAAACCTTCCATTATCAAGCGCCGACATTGCAATTTTAAACCCTTCACCTTCGAATCCTAATAGGTTCTCAGCTGGTACTCTGACATCATCTAAAAATACTTCCCCAGTGTTTCCAGCTCTAATTCCCATTTTCCCTTTAATTGCTTTTGTAGAAACCCCTTCAAAAGTACGGTCTACGATAAAGCAAGAAATTCCGTGGTGCTTTAAGTCATGATTTGTTTTTGCAAAGATTAAGAAATGATCAGCTACATCACATAAAGAAATCCATGTTTTGGATCCGTTTAAGATATAACTGTCACCATCTTTTACTGCTGTCGTCGCCATTGCAACTACATCAGATCCTGCATTTGGCTCCGTTAACCCAAATGCACCAATTTTCTTCCCTTGCGCTTGAGGAACTAGATACTTTTTCTTTTGTTCTTCAGTTCCCCATTGTAATAATGTCATGCTATTTAATCCCGTATGTACTGAAACAGCCGTACGGAAAGCTGTATCTCCACGCTCAAGTTCCTCACATATGATTGCTAAAGTATTATAGTCCATTCCAACTCCACCATATTGTTCTGGAATACATACGCCCATTAGTTCCAACTCAGAAAGTCGTTTTAAAATATTTACTTCAAAATGTCCTTTTTCATCCCATTCCTTAATAAATGGAATAATTTCACGATCTACAAATGATCTAACTACCTTTCTTACACTTTTTTGTTCTTCTGTTAATGAAAAATTCATTTTATTTCCTCCTCAAATTGTATTATTTCGTTTCATTTCTTCTATTTCTAATTGAGAATAACCAAGCTTACTCATCACTTCTTCAGTATGTTCTCCATGCAATGGAGGATGTCTTACTACTTCAACTGGTGTTTTTGATAATTTTAATGGTGAACCAACTAACTTTAGATCATTTATGAATGGATGATTTACTTCTAACACCATTTCCCTTGATCTAGCTTGTTCAGACTGTAGGGCTTCACTTACGTTATAAATCGGCCCATTTGGAATACCAATTTTATCTAAGAGAACTTTCCACTCATCTTTACTTTTTGTTTTTATCTTATTTGAGATTATTTCATCAATTTGTTTTCGATAATGCAATCGACTAGCATTAGTCCTATATAATTCATCTAATAAAATCGGTTCTTCAATTAGTAAAGCAAATCGATTAAATTGATGATCATTACCAACTGCGATCACCATCTCACCATCACTTGCTGAAAATACTTGATACGGCACAATATTAGGATGATAATTTCCTAATCGCTCAGGAATAGCACCACTACATAAATAATTACTAGCCACATTTACTAAAGCAGCTAATTGAGAGTCAAATAGTGAAATGTCAATTTCTTGTCCTTCTCCTGTACGATTACGATGCTGTAATGAAGCAAGAATTCCAATACATGTAAATAACCCCGTTAATACGTCTGAAATGGCAACTCCTACTTTTGTTGGTTCGCCTTCTTTCTCTCCGGTAATGCTCATTAAACCAGACATCGCCTGAATGATATAATCATATCCAGGAAGTGAAGAGTTAGGTCCTCTGCTACCAAATCCACTAATCGATGCAAGAATAATATCTTCTTTCATGATTTTCATTTCTTCATAGGAAAAACCTAGTTTTGATAAAGTTCCAGGTTTAAAGTTTTGGACGACTACATCTGCTTCAGAAATAAGTTTTTTTAAAACCTCCTTCCCTTTTTCATCCTTCAAATTCAACGTAATACCTTGCTTATTTCTGTTAGCACATAAATAATATGCACTTTCTCCTTCTACAAAAGGAGGCCCCCAACCCCTTGTCTCATCCCCACCGCTAATACTTTCAATTTTGATTACCTCAGCCCCAAGATCCCCAAGGATCATCGTACAAAAGGGGCCGGCTAGCACTCTAGTTAAATCAATAATTTTGATACCATGTAATGCCCCCGGCAATTTGATCACCTCTTCATCTTTCTTTCGCTAATCTACTAGTTTCCATTAGGCATTTAAATGGTTAACACTGTGCTTTTGCATGTATTTAGAAAACTCAAGGTATATTAGACCTTCATTTCCGTTATACTCTTTATAATGCAAAACCCATGCCAACTTGGAATTCCTATTATTATTAAATGTAGGCTGTATTTCCGCATCTAATTAGTGAAAAATAAAATTAAAACTCACTCAAAACCGTCATTTTTAACTCATTCAAGTAATTTGCTACTAATGAATCATTTAATCTAGTTCATAAATAAAAGAGGCTGTCGAAATAGCCTATAAATGTTAAAAACCCACAAAGAAATTTGTTTTCTTTGTGGGTTTTAAGTATTATTAAACTTCTTTTAACACTCTATCAAATCTCTAACTGTGGGCTCAAACAGTTCGCAAGCAATATCTCTTTGATATCGTTTTTGCTTTTTAGCTTCTGTAAATAGGTTAAAGGTATTCTTTCTGCTTAATCTTTCAATATCATCTATAACTGCCTTAGGTTCAGGTTTCACTAATCCAAAAATAACTGCATCATAAAATCTAATTGCTCCTAAGTTCGCTACAAAGTCATTTACTACATCGATCCCTCTTTGTTTGATGATTTGATCACCCTCAGCAGAAATTGGAATATTAGCAGCTTCTACAATTAAACTCGCCTTTACTTTATTAGCGTTTGATACATTAATTACATCCTCTAAAGCTGCTGGAATTAAGATGTCACAATCTACATCAAGCCATTCAGTGTTGTTTCTTACCACATAGTTCTGTTCAAAAAACTCCTGATTCATTTCTCCGTGTGAGTTTTTGTGGTCAATTAATTTCTGAACATCTAACCCCTCTTCACACGTAACTAGTAGATTTGCATCCGAAATGCCGACGATTTTATAGCCTAACTGTGATAATTTCAATGCACAACTTGCTCCTACACAACCAAATCCTTGAATAACTACTTTCGCTACCTTATTTTCACCTTTAAACTTCCATGCTTCATCTGCGCAAAATGCAACGCCATAGCCTGTTACAGCATCATTTAGAAGGAAACAATCTATTTTGGAAGCTAGAAGATTATTAAAATTTTTTATTCCATTTTGAACACTTACATCTTCCTTCATCGATTTAGTTAAAGGTATTCCTACATTAAATTCATCAAATACTCTTAATACATCCTCATACTTAGTACCTAAATCACTTCCTAAAGATACTCCCGCTTCTACATATGGCATCATCGCAATCAAAAATCTTCTTAATACGTCATACGCATTAGGGGCTTTATAATCATAAGCAATACCAGCTTTACACCCACCTGTAGTCACACTTTCTGAAGCCATATATTTATAAGCCATTGCCTCTGCCAAACGTTCGACTTCTTCCCTTGTCACTGTTGGATGCATTCTTGTCCCACCACCAGCATACCCTTTGACAAAGTTATGTACTACTAACCAACCTTTTGCATCTGTTTCACTATCATTCCACTCTACAACTAGGTAAGGTTTATTCATACTAAATAGCCTCCTTTTAAGATCATCTTTTGTAATAGATTACTTTTGTAAGATTCTTAGCTGTATACATACTGGTCAAATACTCTGATGAGTTGGTACATCTCCATGATCCTTCTTAATGCCGATCTTACCTTTATTTTTCCCATGACGTAAAAAGTAATAAAGATAGCTTGCACCCATGAAGCCTAAACCACCTATTAAGGAAGAACGTTGAGTAGGATCAAAAGCCATAAATACGATGGAAATTCCACATAAAACTAGACATAGAATAGGTATTAATGGGAACAGTGGAACTTTGTATTTTAATTCCTTAATATTTCCACCATTTTTAATAAATTGTCTTCTAAAATTATATTGCGACAAGGCAATTGCCATCCAACTGAATGTACCAGCTAGTCCAGTTACAGACAGCAGAACGACAAAAACTGTTTGTGCAGATACTACACTTGTAAGTAATGATACTAATGCAAAAAGTAGACTAAACAATACTGCATTAAACGGGACACCACGAGAATTTACTTTCCCTAAAGCTTTAGGTGCCATACCACTTTTGGAAAGTGACCAAAGCATCCGAGAACATACATATAATCCCGAATTACCTACAGATAGCAACGCCGTTAAGATAACTAGATTCATAATATCAGCTGCATACGGAATACCTACACTATCAAATACTGCAACAAATGGACTTTCTACTACTCCGGCGTGCCTCCAAGGAATCAAAGCCGCTAATACTAAAATGGCTAACACATAAAAAATCAGGACACGAAAAATGATACTTCGAATTGCTTTAGGAAGAGTCTTTTCTGGTGTTTCACTTTCACCAGCTGCAATTCCAACAACTTCTGCCCCTTGAAATGCAAATACTACTCCCATCATAGTTGAAAATATAGCTGAAAACCCATGTGGGAAAAGCCCACCATCTTTTGTAAAATTAGTAAACAAAGGTGCTGAACTACCTTTATGACCAAACCCAAATATAGTTGCTGCTCCAATTAGTATAAAAGCTATAACTGCAAATACTTTAATTCCCGCAAACCAAAATTCTGCTTCTGCGTAACCTTTTACACTAAGAATGTTTAAACCTAACAAAAGAACTATAAATACAAGACACCAAATCCAAACAGGTACATGAGGAAACCATCTTTGCATCAGTATTCCTGCAGCAGTAAACTCTAATCCAACCGTTGTTGCCCAACTAAGCCAATACATCCAGCCAATTGTAAACCCGGTGCCAGGACCAATGTACTTCGTAGCATAAGTCTTAAACGAACCTGTAACTGGCATTGTAATTGATAGTTCACCTAAACAAACCATTACAAGGTACATCACCAATCCACCGAATAAATACGCAACAACCGCTCCCCCTGGACCAGCTTGATTAATCGTTAGACCAGATCCTAAAAATAAACCTGTACCGATTACTCCTCCGAGTGAAATCATAAACAAATGCCTACTCTTCATGGAACGTTGTAACTGACCTTTTTCATTATTAGAATCCATAAATGCCCCACCCTTTATTTTAGAATATTCAGAAAAAACATAGCAAAAAAATAGATCTACTAAAATAGCATAAATTTTTTGTAAACATGTACACCTTCTGATAATCTCTAATAAATCCCTGCAGAATACAAGCAAAATAATAGTTGTGCCTCTCTTAAACAGTAAAAATGAATTTGAAATTAAACCCCTAAAACACCTCCTATTTCTGTCCATTTAAAATCGGAAATAAATACTTCCTCTTCTTACTATTCATTAAGCAAAATTCATGCCAACAGAATAAACACGCTTAAACCAACCTATTAGCCATTCATTAAATCTAAAAACAACTACTTTATTTTAAAATCTACTCAATTCATTTATTTTAGACTCAATTACTTTTTTTAAAAAGAGGCTTTTCTCATCGAGATCCTTTTTTTTACTTAAATTATGAATCTTATTTTGTAAAGTACAAAAAAAGGACTCAGAAATTTTCCATGAGTCCTTTTCCCCCAAAATTTTATTTTGTCTTTTTTTTATTTACTTATATCCAACTTGTTCCAGTATACGATCTAACGTTGCACCTTTATAAGTGGTCTTCGCTTTTGGTACAATTTCACATTACTACTAAATGTTTTATTCTTTTCACTTCTGTTTTTTAGCGTAATATTCCTTGATTCAGAAATAGCTTCGTCATCAAATCCAAATGAACCAAAGCTCATTCCTCCTGTAGATTCATCGATTTGTTTTTGTTTTCCATTAATTATGCTAGGTGTTTTATCCTTTACTACTAATTCCACAATTGAATGTATAGCTTCATCATCAATGGGGGTTATTAATGCTAGAAACTTGCTATTTTAGATGAAAAGAGGATATTTTAAAATGGAATTATTACAGAAAAGTGGGGTTTTTTAAATTGGCTATGTAAAAGTATACCGTTGAAAACAGTACATTAAATTACAAAAAAATGGAAAAATTATAATATGTAGTATGAACCCCTATAGGAATTGAAATTTGCTTTTTAAATTACGAATTACAAAAAAGCTAATATATTGGAGAATAAAATGTGAAAAAGAAATTTTTTATTTCATTTCTTATTGTAAGTATGCTCTTAGGTGCTTGCTCTAATTATAAAGAATTAAATCAAGTATCGATTGTGGTTGCAATGGGAGTCGATTACTTGCCAAAAGAAAA
The DNA here is from genome assembly GCF_002575105.1 of Bacillus sp. AFS053548. Taxonomy (NCBI): domain Bacteria; kingdom Bacillati; phylum Bacillota; class Bacilli; order Caryophanales; family Bacillaceae; genus Bacillus; species Bacillus sp. AFS053548. Next base: position 32,220 of record NZ_NUHI01000009.1, read on the forward strand.
AAAATATCTTGTAATCACTCAAATTTTTAATCCTAGTGCAATTGCAACTGCAACACAGTCAGGGTCTCAAGGTACTCCGGTTATTGCGTTAGATGAAAAAGGTAGAACTATTACTGAAGCTGTACGAAATGTGTCTAAGAAAGGATCTCGACAAAATATTTATTCTCATGTTGCACTTGTCATAGTAGGAGAAACATTAGCAAAAGAAAAATCACTAAATTATATTTTCGATGTATTTGAAAGAGATTCTAAAATTCGTGTAAATATCCCAGTTATTATTGCAAGAAATAAAAGCGTAGATATCATAATGAATAATATAGCACCACTTGATAGGATATCAGCTAAATCAATTGTTGGTAAGATTAAAAATACATCAACCCTTTTGGGTGAAAACCAAGAAACATTAATGCGTGAGGCAATTTCTGCAATTTCTAGTAGGGGAAGGGAACCCGTAATAAATGGCGTGAGTTTAGAAAATGAAAGTGAAACATCACAAACACTTGAAAATGCTAATAAAGTCAATTCTAGTTATGATAGTATAAATGGCACAGGGATATTTAGAGATGGAAAATTAGTTGGTTGGTTAGATGGACCACCGGCAAAATCAATACAAATTATTGATAATCTGATCAACGAAATGAATGTAGAAATACCATGTAATACAAAAGAATATGATTCGATGGAGCTTACTCGGGTAAAAGCAAAGACGGAAATTAAAATAAAAGATAATATTCCAATAATAAATATAAAAATTAAATCAATTGGCCATATTGACGAGGTATTATGTAATGCTAATTTTGATAAAGCAATAACGCTTAATAAATACGAAAAAACCGCTGAAAATGTTATAAAACAATTAATAGAAAAAGGGATATCAGAAGTAAAAAAACTCGGTGGAGATGCATTTGGATTTGGTGAAAAATTATACATGGTTAATCCAAAAATTTATAAAAAATATGAAGATAATTGGAATGATACATTTAAAAAAGCAAAAGTTACAGTAAGTGTTGACGTTAAAATTAATAATGTCGGAATGAGAAGGAAACCTTATCCTTATTAGGAAAGACTTAGTATTTGCTTTTAAAATTCTCCTTGAAAAAACAGGACATTAGAACTCAGTATAACCCAACTTGGAAACTACAAAAGCCCCCTGTACTATTTGGGGGCTTTTCAATGTAATGCAATATAATGTAATCAATATTGAAAAAGTTCGAACACTAAATAAACTTCGTCGAAAAGTAGTAAATTTAATTGTTATGTAGAGGTTTTTCTAATATATCACTACTAGTCATTACGGACATAGTGTCACAATTAGAATTATTTCTTATCATTAAGAAATTTGTAGATATTTCCCGGGAATTTGTAAGATTTTGATATGATATAAAATAAAATCTACTATTCAAAAGTATTATTTCAAACTGAAATTAACTGATATCAGTTGATTTTTCATTCTACTGGTGGCTAAGATGAAAAAATCTAATAACGATCGAATATCGCATAGTGATACATTGGTTCTGTTATATGTTACTTTTTTTGTATCGTATACGAATTTTTACGATTAAAAAGATTTTTGAATTAATTGCAATTTTTAACAGCTAATGTATACGAAACAAAAAGTCGATACATCCTTATGGAAGTATCGACCAGAAAGTACTTATTAAAGTATTCATTTTTAAAAGTTTTAATATAATTTGTACAAGATTAGCATAAAAAGAATTTAATAGGTCCTTTATTTTCTAAATAAAGAGAAAAGCCATCCCCATTTTTCTCTAGGCTTTTGTATCACAACTTCTAAACGTTTATTAAAATTATCTTGTGATCGCCATTCTTTTCTTTGTTCTTCTCGTATGTTTTGTATTTCTTCTTGTAAAAAACCAATTGTTTGTTTTTCTTGTTCCCGTAATGTCTCGTATTGGATTTTTTGTTGTTCGGCTAATTTTTCAATTTTGGTATAAGTTTTATTGGATGAATTTCCAATATTTGCACTTATATCATGATGATCTTGCTGAAGCCTGGAAACCGCCGTTTTAAGTTCTGTCATATCATTTTTCAGTTGAACATTCATTTCACGTGCAGCTGCGAGTTCACTGACTAAAAACCTTAAAAACTCTTTTAATTGATTTGGGTCATGTGGTAAATTTTCATATGTATCGGATATCGTAATTTGTGTTTCATCGTAATCTTCTAATCTTTCTTTTTGTTGAAATACGAGGTCTTTTGCAGCATCTTCCAGGGGCTTTTCTGAATCGCGTAACGCTATAAGCACTCTAATATCAGATTGAACAAATATACGCCGATCGCCATCTTTCAAGAACTCATATCCATTGCGCTCTAAGATTTGACCATACTTTCGAACAGTAGGTGTTGCAATACCCAGTTCTTCTGCTACTTCCTTGGAAGAAAAAGCTCGTTCATTCGGTTGTATATCACTTCGCATAACGAACCTCCTTTTTAACAAATATGAAGGATTTTTCGGCATATTGCAACATATATCACTGTGATACAAAAAAACTAGTGAGTATTTCCTACTTTAATAGTTTTTAGAGTAGCGCTCTTACAAAAGCATTTTCTTGGAAACGGCAAAAGTTAAGGTTTGAACATTTGATCTAAGAAGTGTTCTACAAATAAATCTTATAAAAGGAAAAAAATGCCCCCTAACTTAATTGCCCTAGTGAAATAAACAAAAAAAAGCCCCTTTTCACACTTAAGGAAAATAGGGGATAAACTCATAATATTAAAATTAACATTAATTAGAGCCTAAAGCACCAACCACTGGATGAGGAACATAAGGCTCTTCCAAATACGCAACTTCATTAGCCGTTAATTTAACCGACAAAGCCCCAACTGAATCTTCAAGATGTGAAATTTTAGTAGCACCAATAATAGGCGCAGTAACTGGTTCTTTCTGCAGTAACCAAGCAAGAGCTATGTTTGATTTTGTTACTCCATGTTTTTCGGCAATCTCTGCAACACGCTCCACAACAAGACGATCCGTATTTTCAGTTGCACCATATTTAGATTTTTGAATTTCATCAGTTTCAGATCTTAGCGTTGTATTTGACCAATCACGCGTCAATCTTCCTGATGCAAGTGGGCTATATGGAATGACGCCGATTCTTTCTTCTTTACATAAAGGGAGCATTTCTCTTTCCTCTTCACGGTATATCAGGTTTAGATGATTTTGCATTGATACAAATCTAGTCCACCCATTTTTCTCTGCAACATGTAAAGCCTTTAAAAATTGCCATGAATACATTGCTGAAGCACCAATATATCTTACCTTACCAGCCTTCACTAAATCATGAAGTGCCTCCATTGTTTCTTCGATTGGTGTGTTATAATCCCAACGATGGATTTGGTATAAATCCACATAATCTGTTCCGAGGCGTTTAAGACTTTTATCAATTTCACTCATAATATGCTTTCGGGAAAGTCCCGAACCGTTAGGACCTTTGTGCATAGGAAAATAAACCTTCGTAGCAAGTACTATTTCATCTCGATTGGCATAATCTTTTAATGCTCTACCAACAAATTCCTCACTAGTTCCATCTGAATAGACATTCGCCGTATCAAAAAAGTTGATACCTAAGTCTAATGCTTTTTTAATAATGGTACGGCTACTTTCCTCATCGATGACCCATGGATGGATCCAACGCTTTGCATCTCCAAATCCCAAACACCCAAGGCAAAGACTAGATATTTCTAACCCTGTATTACCAAGCTTAGTATATTCCATTTTAATTTCCTCTCTTTCAAAAATATGTATTCTATTAATCTAAAAGTAAAAAGCTTTTTAAAGCTAACTATACCTGGACTACATCACTGAAATTATGATTGATAATCTCTACTAATTTAAATTCCCTGTTCTCATATTCAAACTTCAAAATGCAACAATTTCCAATTCGGTCTTGTTGTGTAATAGAACTTCTATGCTCCCAAACCCTCATGAAATTCCGTAAAGCCGCTCCATGGGATACAGCTAAAACCACTTCATTATCTTCTTCCATTATTTTTTGACAAGTAATTGCTATTCTTTCTTGCAACTCTGTTTGGTCTTCTCCACCAAACGTAACAAAGAAATCACCATAAGGCAGCGGTGGATTTAAATCTTCACTTTCACCTTCAAACGTTCCAAAGTTCCATTCCTTTAATCCTTTTAATCTTGTATAAGGTAAATTCGTTACAATTTCTAACGTATCACTTGCTCTTTCGGAAGTTGAACAATAGGCCTGGTCGAAAATAATATTGTTTTCTTTAAAATACTTTGCAGCAGTTTCAGCTTGTCTAATTCCTAATTCCGTAAGTGGTGAATCACACCATCCTTGAATCTTCCTTCTTTTATTAAATAATGTTTGTCCATGTCGCATTAAATAAAAAGTCTTTTTCATTTGTATCCTCCTTTTGAATTTTAAAAATCAAGTGGTACGAATTCATTTGACCTTTTTTAGCCTCAAAATTTAAAACTTACAATCTAATATTATCAATATATTATTTTTGATTGTTAGCATATTCCTCTTAAATAATTGCCTAATACTCTAAGTTCCAGAAAAAGTTTAACAAACTGACCACAAAAAAGCCCAAACCTTTGTTATGTTTAGGTTTGAGCTTTTTAAGGTTATTCTAAATAGTTCTACTTAAGCCGTTGCTGTAGAGTATTTTTCTTCCAATGTCTTCTTTAAAAATAATGCTACTTCAAGCATTCCGTATTTTCCAGCTATTACTTCCGCATCTGAGTTATAGTTGGTATTTGTATTAATATCATAAGTATAAATAACACCTTCAGCATTTCTAATAAATTCGATTCCAGCAACTTGAATACTATTTTTAACTAGAACTTCTTTATATTTCTCTAAAATTTCGTCGTCAAAACCTTCAACAATTTGGAATTTAGGCTTCTCTTCTACTTCTTCACCTACTGGGCAGAATAAATCACCAATTTGGCACGCATCAGCTGGGCATAGTTCAAACCCTTCCGAAGTATCTACTTTAACAGCATAAACAAAGTTTCCGCCAACAAACTCGCAACGAGTGATGTAGCTTTCAGGTGATTTGATGTATTGTTGAATAAGTGTAATACCATCGACTGGTTCTTCAAATGTCGGTCCATCGACATAAGCTTTTAAAGCATCAACACTATGGAATAACTGGACACCTAACCCTTTACCGGCACGATTATGCTTCGTAATAAATGACTGTCCAGCAAAGCTATTAGCTGCTTTAATAATGTTTTGTTTTCCAACTGCTGCGATTGTTTTAGGAGTCTTCACACCATACTTTTCTAGCTCTAAGTATTGTAAAACCTTACTAACTTCTAGCTTTAGGGCATTGGTACCATTCAAAACCGTACGGCCATGTGCTTCAAGCCAAGCTAATACTTGCCCAGTAAATTCAGCTGCAAAACGATGATCACGTGTATGAGAAGAAGCACTCATTCGACTATAAAAAATCCCTTCTGGTGGTACTGTTGATAAATCTACTGTACCTTCGTCTAAATGCCATTCTTCAAATGGAACACCAAGCTCCTCTAATCTTTTTGTTAAATGGATTGTCCATTCACTATTTTCATGTATTACATATACTTTGCTCATTTTTATGTCCCCATTCTAGTTTTTTATTAAACTACGTTTTTGTTCTACTAATGGCATAACTTGCTTTGAAAATCGTTTCATTTCCTCTAGTTGAGGTGAAAATTGCAATAATAATAAGTCTAAGCCAGCTTCTTCATATTGAAATATTCGATCTGCAATTTGCTCTGGTGTCCCTACTAGATTTGGTCTAAGACCACGATTTGAAACTGAGTAATCTTGTAATTGAATTTGCTGCTCTAATTGTGATTTTGTCGTGAAGTCTTTAAAGCCAGCATAACCGCTAGAATCTTTCACTGTCGTAATTTTTTCTAACTCAGCCAAAGCCTCTTCTTCTGTATCTCTACAAATAACATAAGCGGCCATACCGAAAGAACTTAAAGGTGCATTGCCAGTTTGTTCACGGCGTACCTTCATATCTGTTACTTTCTGATTAATTTCTTCAACTGTTCCACCGTGCATCACATATGCGTCACACTTTTCTACAATGGTTTGCTTACCTTTATCACTTTCACCACCTGCATAAAGAATAGGGTTTGGTCTTTGTACAGGTTTTGGAGCAAGCCTTGTATCCTTTAAGTCGTAAAATTTTCCAGAATAATTGAACGTTTCTTCTGTCCATAAGCCTTTTAGGACATCAATAAACTCCTCTGTACGAGCATAACGCTCATCATGTTCTGTAAAAATACCGCCATATTGACGAGCTTCTTCTGCCCACCATGCAGAAACGACGTTTAGGGTAAAACGACCGTTACTGATTCGATCTATATTTGCGGCCATTTTTGCTGTTACTGCAGGATTATGAAAACCTGGACGAATCGCGGTCATAATTTCGATTTTTTCCGTCACTGCAGCAAGTGCCGCTGCTGTTGACCAAGCTTCAAGTGAATCATGCTCTGGACCTTTAATATCGTTTAAATATAATTCAGCAATTAAAGTAGTCGAGTATCCCCATTTTTCAGCTGATTGAATGACCTCTTTAGCATATTCAAATGTTGGTGGCATTCTTTCGTCATCCACATTCCGTAACCAGCCTCCAAAAATCGGTAACCAAAAACCATATTTCATTTCTATTCTCCCCTTTATTTTTCAAATCGTCTAGTTTTCATATTGGTTAAGTTGGGTTTTCATTTAAACTTAAATAAGAAAATAAAAAGAGCCTCTTTCATTCAGAAAGAGGCATCGGAAACAATTGTTTTCGACTTATCTATCAGAATGATTTCATTCTGCAGGAAGTGGCACCGTTCCTTAATAAGGAGGTTGCCGGACGTCATAGGGCCTGATCCCTCGGTCACTCTCGATAAGTTTGTGTTATGTAATTTCATTAACTGAATCATAAATCCTAGTAAACAGATTGTCAATAATGGAAATTAAACATTTTTGTTAAGATAGCGCTTTTCATCGTTATATTTATTAGAAAAAATGAAATTTTATAATTATTTAATTAACATTAAACCAAAGTTAACATAGTACCAGTTCCCTTTAGTTTCACTTCTGATTTTACTCGAAATTCTTGAGCTCATAAATTTTGATGCATCTTTCTCATACTTTTTCAATTCTCTATTTTGATGTAATGATTTTTTGGACTCCTCAATAAATCCTTTTACCTTTATATGAACGTCTACATTTCTTTTTATCTGCAAGTTTACTTTAAAGATGGTGCGGCACTACTACAAATCATGAAAACAAAAGGTTGGTTAGTTCCAGCACCACTTCACTTTGAAACAAAACAACAACAACATTAAAAAAATTGTCCACCTATAAAATTAGGTGGACTTTTTTTAGTTTATTGGTGCAATCTTATTGCAATTCTTTCTCCATCTCTAAAAAATTCTCCGTTAGGTCTTTACTCTAAAACCTCTTGGACTTTTTGTAATCTGTTTTACTTATTTACGTACTAAAGTAGTAAAAAAGTGTAATATAGTTATCATATTTTTATCGCCTTTAAGATTCGAGATATTGTCACACTTTTTTTATTTTTTAACATATTATTTTGTTAAAATTTAATTAAATTTTAGTAATCGAAAAAGGAGAAAGTATGTGAAAAAATATTTTTACTCATTTTTGGTACTGCTATTAGCTTTTAGTTTTGTAAAACCGGTATTTGCAAATGAGGAAAGTCTTAATAATTGTGATATCTTTAAAAATTACAATGAGGAAGAATATTTGTTAGTAGTAGATGATTCTATGACTAATAGCGAGCAGAAAGCTATAATCGATGAATTTTTAGCAAATCCTGAATTAGAATCTTTAATTTTTTTAAATGCTTCTGAACTATTAGAAGATCATGTTCCCTATGATGATATTAAACCAAAAGCTAGACTTGGAGTTAATATGTATAAAGTTAACAACATTCGTAATGGTAGTGATGTTACAGGATCCAGTGCTATTGCCACTGCAATCGGTGAGCCAGGCGTAACGATTGGAATCTCACAAACTAAAAGTGTAGCAACTACAATCAGTTCTAGCTATGGTGCTAGTAATTCAGCATTAACAGCCTCTTTAGGTTGGGATGTTACCAAAAGTGAATCCGTTTCAATTTAAAGTTCAGTAACAGTCCCTAATACAGTAAATTGTAAAAAGGTTGCTAAATTGGCTTTAAAAGCATACCCAGTATTTAAGACTAAAAAATATGATGTTCTAAAGATACCTTGGTACTCAATTTATTGGAGTTTAGAAGGGACAGGTACGGCTAAAAAATCTTATGGAGTGGAATATAAAAAAACGTATACTTATAAATAATTATTGAGTTTATTAAAAATGAAAAAAACTACTTATTTTTATTTTTAATGTTGATTATACTTATTGGAAGTTTAAAGATTCCTAGTATATTAGAATCAACCTACCCATTTGGTAAAGATGATATGGGACAAGCTTTTTATAATATAAAATATTTAGTACAAAATCTGTTTTATTTAGTTTTTATAATCTTTATTAATTTAATTTTATTGACACTTTTTTTAAAAAATAAAGAGTAAATGCCCTTTCTCCGGTAAGTAATTTAATCGTGTTATGTTTTATTTTGTTTATCTGCGGAAGAAGAATGCAATATATTGAAAAGAAGTGCATTTTCCGAATATCGAATAATGTACTACTTTTTCAATATGTGTCATTTCTGAGATAGATCGTTACCAATCAATGCTTTCTCCATCTCTAAAAAATCCTCCATTTGGTCCATCATTTCCAATTGTCGCTAACCAAATAATAGACTTAGCAGCTTGCTCAGGAGTTCTTGGTGCAGATAGTCCACCCATATCAGTACTTACCCATCCCGAATCGACGGCATTTATATTGATATCTCCTTTGATTTCTGCAGCTAACAATCTTGTCAATCCATTTAGGGCAAGCTTAGATAGCTTATAAGCTCCTACTTCTGGATATGCCATTTCACTCATCGCTCCATATTCTGAAGAAATATTAATAATTCTTCCATAACCTTGTTTCTCCATAATAGGAATAAAAGTACGAATCACATTGTAAAAATAAAAAATAACTGTATTTCAAAGGATTAAAAAGTCGATAATAAAAGACTTTTATAAAAAATTGTAATAAGTATTTTTTTAGAGAAACTAAGGTTTCTCTTTTTTAATTTCATAAATACAATGTAAACCCAGAAAAAGTACAGACTGAAAGAATTCCTCCTCACCCTGTACTTCGCCATTTTATTTCATACGTTTTTTATATACCTTCATTGAAATCACATAAAACAAAATCCCAATTCCAACTAGCCAGAACAACGCTGTTACAATCGCACCATAATCCGGCTGCCCAGCCAAAAGGGAACGGACACTTTCGGCAATTGGTGTCATTGGCTGATGTTCGGCAAAAGCTCGAAGCTTGCTACCCATATTATTCGTCGGAACAAAGGCAGAACTTACAAACATTAAGCCCATAAGTAGATAAGAGAACACGCTTGCACCTTCATACGATTTTGACATTAAACCACATGCTACTGCAATCCAAGTGAAAGAAAATACGGTAAGCAGGAACATACCAACTGCTAATAGCCACTCCACAAAATCAGCGTGAGGACGAAATCCCATGATAAAAGAAATAAGAATCACCGCAGCAACTGATAATAAGTTTAATAATAATGTTGAGATGACATGCCCTCCCAAAATGGATGATTTGGCGATTGGCATGGAATGGAATCGATCAAATATTCCTCTAGTCATGTCAGTATTCACTCGAACCGCTGTATAGGAAATCCCCATTCCAATACACATAAGCAACACACCTGGAACGATAAAATTCACATAATCTACTTTATTCATTGTCATGGCACTACCGAAAATATAGACAAAAGCAAGCATAAGCATAATCGGCATAAGAATGGTTGTGATAATTGTGTCAATACTTCGTAGTGAATGCTTCATCACCCGACTGCTCATTGTAATTGTATCACTGAAAAAATGGTTTCCACTCATTACAATTCTCCTTTCTTTCCGGTAACAGCGAGGAAAATTTCCTCAAGGTTCGGCTGTTTTTCCACGTATTCCACTTTTTTAGGTGGAAGAATTGCTTTTAATTCATCTAATGTTCCTTGAACAAGAATCTTTCCTTCATGTAAAATCGCAATGCGGTCAGCTAGTTGTTCGGCTTCTTCTAAATATTGGGTAGTAAGAAAAACGGTAATACCAGCTTTCGCCATATCTCGAATCACTTCCCACAAAGCTAACCGAGCTTCGGGGTCAAGTCCAACAGAAGGCTCATCAAGAAAAACAAGTTCAGGTGACCCGAGTACTGTCATTGCTAAATCCAAGCGTCGTTTCATACCGCCTGAGTAAGTAGCAAGAGCTCGATCTCCAGCTTCGATTAAATCAAAGCGGCGTAAACTTTCTTCCACAGCTTCTTTCCGATTAGGCAAGTGGCGAAGTTTTGCTACTAGATCGAGATTTTCACGCCCTGTCAAAATATCATCTACTGCAACGTTTTGTCCGGTTAGACTGATTTTCTCACGTACTTGTTGTGGGTTCGTTTGAAGGTTGGCATTACAAACTTCAATTTCCCCTTTATCTGCCTGCAGTAAAGTAGTTAAAATTTTAATAATAGTTGTTTTACCAGCACCATTTGACCCCAGTAAAGCGAAGACACTGCCTTTCTTTACTTCAAATTCCACGCCTTTTAATACTGGGACATTTTTATATGATTTTTCAAGCCCTTTCACTGAAATTGCTGTATTACCCATAATCGTTTCCCTCCCATATATGAAGTTGAAGGCGCGTTCACTGCGTAGTAGCGCCTGCAACTGGTTTTTTCTATATTGACTAACAATTAATCATTTCTTAATTGTTCAAAATCTAACTGAATAGCTAGTATTCCAAAAAGGTATTTAAGACGCTTATTTCTTCTTCCCAACACGATCTAGAATGCTTTTGTTCAAATTATTGCGTAACTTATCATCCCATCTTTTCGCTTGATCGGTAAGTCCATTGGCAAATGCTGTCAAGTCTTCACCTGTCACTTCTAATACGTCTTTGCCATCTGCCGCACCAGCTTCAAATAAATCAATGAGATCGTACTGGATTCTCAGCATATCCATGCCACTTCCAGAGGCAAAACTCCACATATAGTTGCAGATTGTTTTGTAGGCTTCTGAGTAGTTTCCTGGCAAAGCTTCCACACGCGCCATCATTTCTTTGTATTCTTTTTTGTCATCAAGTATCTTTTTGATAAAATTTATCATGATATTTAGCCCCCTACATTATTTTTTATTCGTCCATATTTTTACTTGCTGTTCTACTCTACTCTCGATGTCTTTTTTCATATCTACTTGCCTTCCTAATATACTTGCCGATTCTCCTTCTAGTTTTGAGAGAGCCATCAATTCGTCAGCAAATGCCGCCACGTCTTCACCGGTAACATCTAGCACATGCTTGCCTTCTGCTGAACTTGCTTCAAACAGTTCATACAAATTAATGATTTCTTCACCAAATCCATATCCAAAATTCCACATGTATTTTTGAATTTTTTTGAACACAAATGCGTAATCTTTCGGAAGGGCGTTTACTTTTTTCATAAATGCTTTGTATTCCTTCTTGCTTTCTAGATCGCCAATGATTAGCTCTATAAATTTCTTCATATTACTTCTCCCCTTTTAAGCTATTTATTTTCGATGAAACAAAATCCCATTTTTTCCAAAATTGCTGTAATTCCTCATGACCAGCTTCCGTTAATGAATAAAACTTTCGAGGTGGGCCCATTTCAGAACGTTTTTTCTCAATATTTACCAATTCTTTCTTTTCCAGCCTGATCAAAATTGTGTAGACTGTACCTTCGACAACCTCTGTAAAACCTAAATCATTTAAGAGTCGAGTAATCTCATAGCCGTAAGTATCACCACGACTTATGATTTCAAGTACACATCCTTCTAATGAACCTTTGAGCATTTCTGTTAAATTTTCCATTGCTTACACCCCCTTTAATATTTGGTTAAATAGTTTTCGGCCTATTTTGAATACATAAAACCACTTCTCAAGCTAATTAGTAATACAGATATTCAGTGTCACTTAGTACTGGATAAAAAAAATATCTAAATAGACTATGGAGCAAGGATTTCATTTGATAATTTTCACATGAATTCTTTTCAGCTATCTAGCGTGACTGATATTCAGTATTACTTAGTAATAGTATATTGTATTACTGGGTAGCGAAAATGTGAACGGATTTTTTAAAAAAATTTATAAACATTTTCAACTATTTATTATTACAGATATTCAGTATTACTTAGTACCATTACATAGTAACACTAAGTAGTGAGGTTATCAAGCTGTTAAAAAAATAAAAAATATTTTTTTAAGACTAAAGTGCATAGCAATCTAACAAAAAACCTCTTGATAACAATCGTTGAAGTTATATGAAGTTATTATAAAAAGTATGCCCAACCATTTTTTCTGAACAAGTAGCCATTAGCTATTATCGAAAATTTTATTTAGTTTATTCATTTACTAAACGATGTTTATAAAAAACACGTCATTATTAATCAATTAAATAAAGGATACCAAAATACTATGGTATCCTTTTAACTTTATACAAATAAACTTAATGATGATATTTTATTTTACTCTTCAGTTTCAGCGAATTTCTTAATACGTTCACCGATTTCATCACGTACTTTTTGAAATACTTTCCACTCTTGACCAGCAGGATCATCAAATCCCCAATGTTCACGTTTTACATTTGGAGGAGTTACTGGGCAAACGTCATTAGCATGACCACATAATGTAACAACTAAATCCGCACTGTTTAAAATGTCATTTTTAATGATATCTGAAGTTTGATTACGTATATCGATCCCTACTTCATCCATCGCTTTAACTGCATTAGGGTTTACACCATGAGCTTCAATACCCGCTGATAAAACAGTCCATTCATTTCCTAAATATTTTTTCCCCCATGCTTCTGCCATTTGGCTACGGCAGGAGTTTCCAGTACATAAGAAGTAAATTGTTTTTTTATTGTCTGCCATGTTTTTTCCACCTTTGTTAAAATTTATCTTGTTGTTTCTTTTGCAAAATACTTTCTTCTTAACCACAATGCTGCATTAATTAATGCAATCATTACAGGCACTTCAACTAGTGGGCCAATAACTGCTGCAAAAGCCGCTCCAGAATTAATTCCAAAAACTCCAACTGCAACTGCAATTGCTAATTCAAAATTATTACTTCCAGCGGTGAAAGCTAATGTGGTTGATACCCCATAACTTGCTCCAGATTTCTTTCCTAAGAAGAACGATACAAAGAACATAATAATGAAATAAATTAATAAAGGGATAGCAATACGGACAACATCTAAAGGAAGTTCAACAATAACTTCTCCTTTTAATGAGAACATCACAATGATTGTAAACAGCAATGCGATTAGTGTTAATGGACTAATTTTAGGAATAAATTCTTTTTCATACCATTCTCTGCCTTTTGCTTTAACAAGGATTATTCTTGTTAATAATCCTGCTAAGAAAGGGATTCCTAAATAAATGAATACTGATTTTGCAACTTCTGGCATTGTGATATCAATTTCCATTCCTTCTAATCCTAATACTTTTGGTAAAACTGTAACGAAAAAGTATGCATATACAGAGAAAAATATCATTTGAAAAATTGAGTTGAATGCTACTAATCCGGCAGCATATTCTCGATCTCCATCAGCTAAATCGTTCCATACAATTACCATAGCAATACATCTCGCTAAACCAATCATTATTAAACCAACCATATACTCTGGATAATCTCTTAAAAAAATAATTGCTAATAAAAACATCAATAATGGACCAATTAGCCAGTTTTGAATTAATGATAAAAATAATACTTTAACATCTTTAAATACCCTTCCAATTTCTTCGTATCTAACCTTATGGACTTTTTAACAGCATTGATTCGTTGAAGGAGAAGTTGTTACACAACAGCTTTCATCTTTTATGCTGTGGACTTCACTATCTGCTTTTGTATAGAAGAACTCCCACTCATTTCCATCTGGATCTGTTACCCAAAACTTATCTTGTACCCATAGCAACAAGTTGTATCCATTTCTTCACGTGCGCAGAAACCTTCTTTTTCTATTCTCTTCTTATGAGCTAAAATTTCTTCAGTTGTTTCAAATTGGAAACCATAGTGGTTTACTTGATTTCCCTTAACTTAATCACGAACATTCAGCGTAAAAATCAGCCCAGGATTTTCTACAAAAATTTCGTATATCCTTCTTTCACTGGTAATGAGCCAAATATCTTTTGATAAAAAATGATTGATGCCTCTAAATTTTTTACATTTAACTCCCACATGAACATATTTCATATAGAATAACTCCCTATATTTATTAAATCAAAAAAATTTGATTTAATGACAAAAAAAAATTAGCAACAACTACTGTTACGATTACCGTTATCTGATTTTCGAAAAATACAACAAAGTTCTTCTGATAGTATGCTGTTAACTTCTGTATCGTTCAATTCATAATAGCTCCATGTACCTTTCGTCTCTTTTACAATGAGCCCTGCGTCTAATAAAATTTTCAAATGATAAGAAAGCTTTGATTGTGTCATATCGAACTCTTCCGTTAAATCGCATACACATGTACTACCTCTTTGGCAAAGCTCATACATGATTTCTAGACGCTTCTGGTCAGCCAACGCTTTAAATTTCTGCTCATATTTGTGGAACTGTTGTGTCATCTCAGTCATATGCTTTCTCCTTCATCAATTTTTTTTGATGAACTTAGTATATGTTAGTGTACCAAATAAATGCAATATATTAATCAAAAAAATTTGATTAATACATTTAAGTATATCAACAAGACCTTCAGTACCAGGGCATTTGATTAATGTTGCAACTAAAAAACAAGCCCTTAATAATCGAGGACCTGCTTCTTTTCGTTTATATAAAATCTATTTTAATTAGTCTTTTAAAAATGTTAGTAACGCTTCATTAAATTCTTTTGGATGAGTTGCGTTTAACCCATGCGGACCACCCTTAATTAGAGCGAGCTTACTACCAGGAATGGCTTCATATGTACGTTTTCCACTTAACTCAAAAGGTACAGTTGCATCAGAGTCACCGTGAATAATAAGAGTAGGTATATTGAACTTTTCCAAGTCCTTTCTAAAATCTGTTTTACTAAAGGCCGTTATACAATCTAGCGTTCCCTTAGGTGAGGCACTAGCTGCAATATCTCGATTATATAAACGGAATGGCTCACTAACTAAATCTGTTTGATTACCCGCCGCGAAAAATCCCTTCGTAAATTTGTCAAGAAATGCAATGCGGTCATTAATCACGCCACTTTTGAATTCTTCAATTGTTGCATCATCTAATGCACCATCAGGATGATACTCTGATTTGTATAAATAAGGAGGAACTGCACCAGCAAAAACAGCCTTTTCGATACGATCTGTTCCATACGTACTAATGTATCGAGCTACCTCGCCTCCACCCATAGAAAAACCAACAAGTGTGACATTTTGAAGATCTAAATGTTCTAACAGTTTATGTAAATCAGAAGCAAATGTATCATATTCATATCCTTCCCACGGCTGAGATGATTTTCCAAAGCCTCGACGATCATATGTTATGACTCTGTAACCTGCTTCAATAAGAGCTGGCACCTGATATTCCCAAGAGCGTCCACTTAAGGGCCAACCATGTATTAAGACGACAGGTTTCCCTGAACCATGGTCCTCATAATAAAGTTCAATTGGAGCATGATTTTCATTACCTACAGTAAATTTTGCCATCTAAATTTCCTCCCATGAATTTTCATTATTAAACCTGTATTCTTACTTCTCTGATCAAAAAAACTCTTTACTCTAAAACATTTAAACTATTTTTTGCAAAAAGTTTATAGGATTATTATATTACCTTCTATTAAAATTGTAAAATTATTCCAAAAATTTCAAATCAATTAATAGATTAGATTACAATTTAAATAGTCTGAAGATTAGGTATAAAGTCACTTATTACATTTTGGTATATTATGGTAATATTAGGGTGATTTTGACAAAAGGAGGATATATATGGCTAAAACAATAGGTCTTATTTGTGGTAGTTTACGAAAAAACTCTTATAATCGAATCATTGCTCAATCATTAACAGAGATGGCTGATTCCCATCAATTTCGTTGGATCGAGATTAATGAGCTACCTTTATTCAATGAAGACTTAGAAACAAGTGTTCCGGAAACAGTGACATCATTTAAATCTGCTATACAGGACGTTGATGGTATCATCATTGTAAGTCCAGAGTACAATTCTGGAATTCCAGGCGTATTAAAGAATGCATTGGACTGGGCATCAAGACCTCGGGAATCCGCTGTTCTTAGTAGAAAACCGGTTGGTTTAATTGGTGCAACTCCTGGGGGATTAGGTACTGTTTATGCTCAAATACAAATTAGAGAAATACTAGAAGCAATGCAAGCTCATGTTCTTCCATTTCAAAAAATGCTGATTTCCCAAGTACATGAAAAAATTGATTCCGATCATAAAGTACTTACTGACGAACGAACAAAACGATATCTTCATCGTTATTTACAACAATTTATAAATTGGATAGATAAAGCTCCTGTTTTAAATTAATAGAAGGACCAAGTATTTTAAAAATCAGTCTAACTTTTTTCTGATTTTTGAGAAACTGATTGTAACAAACGAAGAAATTTGATAATATTCCATCTTTATATTTTCATCGATTACTTAATTTTTAGGAGGAATACATAATGTCTGATCTCTATTCTCGTATTAATAAAGATGATGCTGTCGTTCTTTTAGTGGATCATCAAACTGGTCTCATGGCAGGTCTAGTGCGTGACTATGGTGTTGATGAATTCAAGAACAATGTTTTGGCTCTTGCTCACACTGCTAAGTTTTTTGATTTACCTGTTATTTTAACAACAAGCTTTGAAAACGGGCCTAATGGACCACTAATGCAAGAATTAGTTGATCTTTTTCCTAACGCGCCAAAAATAGCTCGCCCTGGACAAATTAATGCATGGGATAATGACGATTTTGTAAAAGCAATCGAAGAGACTGGAAAAAAACAACTTATTATCGCTGGCGTAGTTACGGATGTTTGCGTTGCTTTCCCAGCACTTTCCGCTATAAAAGCTGGTTATGAAGTATTTGCTGTTACTGATGCTTCAGGCACTTTTAGCAAACAAGTTGCAGATGCGGCCAATACGCGAATGGCACATAGTGGTGTGCAACTTTTGAACTGGTTCAGCGTAGCGTGCGAATTACAACGCGATTGGCGCAACGATGTCGAAGGTTTTGGTAATTTACTTGCTAGTAATCTTCCAGGTTATCAAAATATAATTGGAAGTTATATGGCTGCTCAGCGAAATCTGAGTAAACAAAACTTATGAATTTTAGCGCTGATATAATCAGCGCTTTTTTAATTAGAAGTAAAGCTCATCTGACCTTTACTTCGGTTAATCTGTAAGATGGTAGCGCAGGCATAAGCACCTACGCTACCATATTCTATTTAATATTTAATCTATTTTCTAATACTTAAGCAAACTAAATAAGCGAGAACCACCGGCTTCTACAAACTTTTGGAATAAACCTCTTACAGAAAGTTTTTTATTAAGTACTCGTTAATTTGGTTATATTCATGCTGGTAAACAGGTCTTCCGATGGTCCCATATATAACCTTGACATTAAGGATTCCTAAATCTTTCAAGAAGTTCAAATACTTTCTCGCTGAGACCCTTGAAATGCCAACAACATTTGCCACTTCTTCGGTGGAAAACGGCACCTCCTTCAATTCCTGAACTGCTTCCCATACTTGCTTTAAAGTATCCTTAGTCAACCCTTTTGGGAGCTCTTCAACTATTGCAGTTTCATCTCTGTGTAAAAGATAATTATCGAGCTCTTGTTGGCTGACTGCTTCCAGTTTATCAGTAAACCGGCTCTTTTGCTGATAGCTAACAAGAGCAGCATTGAACCTTTCAAATTCAAATGGCTTTATTAAATAATCGACAACACCGTACCTTAATGCCTTTTTGATTCGCTCTAGATCCGATGCTGCCGAAATAATGATTACATCGACTTCAAGTTCATTTTTCCGGAGGTACGTCAATAGCTCTAACCCCTGTTTACCCGGCATAAAAATATCCAGAAGTATAAGTTGTATATCTTCCTTTCCAAGTAAAAGGATAGCATCATCAACTGAATTAGCTACCGTAGTCAATCGGAAACCACCAATTTTAGAAAGGTATTGTTTATTGATTTCCGCCACCATAGGGTCATCTTCAACAATCATTACATTGATCATGCCTTTTCATCCTCTGCTTTATAAGGTATATACACCGCAAAATTCGTTCCCTTTCCCGGCTTAGAAGAAATGATTAGGTCCCCTTCTAGTCTTTCAATCCCCTGAGCTAAAAGATATAGTCCGACCCCGCGGTTATCTCCTTTCGTGGAGAAGCCTTTATCGAATATTTTATTTTGTATTGCGTTCGTCATTCCCATACCTGTATCCTTAACCTCGATTGTTAAAATATCCTCTGCGTAATCAAGCTTTAAGTCAACTTTTTTGACAGGACTGTTTGCTATCGCTTCCATTGCATTATCAACGAGATTTCCAATAATCGTTATGAGTTCTTGGGTGATTCCTGGGTTCACAGACTGGGGAATTTTATTGGAGCAATCAAATGATAGTGTTGCACCTGATTCTCTTGCAAAGCTTAGCTTGCCAATCAAAAATCCTGCTAGAACCGGATCCTGGACATTCTTGGTTACAAAACCCATTTCCATTTCCCGGTGGTTAACCGTTTCACTCACATAGTTCGCAAGTGTATCGTATTGTTCTGTACGGACAAGGCCAAGAATAACATGCATCTTATTCATGAATTCATGGGCATGGGCACGGAGGGCATCCGCATAATTGCGCACACCTGTGAGCTGTTCGGCCAATAACTGAACTTCCGTTTTATCACGGAATGTAGCGATTGCTCCAACCGGTTGATTATCCACCACTACCGGCACCCTGTTTACCAAAATAGTAACCCCATGCAAATCCTGCTCCTGATCAACCTCAGTTTCTCCAGACTGCAAAATACGGGTTAAGCGGGTCTCAGGTAAATAATCTTCTATTTTAAGTCCTTTTGGATTCCCTTCTAGGCCAGCTTTTTTAAAAAGCTTTTGGGCAGCCCTATTTACAAGGGTAATTTTTCCTTCTTGGTCAATGGCTATAATTCCCTCACGCACCGACTGGAGCATGGAACTCCGCTCTTCAAGCAGTTTAGCAATAGCGAACGGCTCGAGGCCCAATAGGATTTTTTTGATAAACTTGGCCAAGACCACCGCACCGGTTACCCCGATTAATATTCCGATTATTGTCCCAATTATCATCCCCATCCGACCTTTATGTACAGCATTCGTTACGTTTTCCAAAGAAATCCCTACCGCAACAGCGCCGACTTGTTTTCCTTTTGAATTCTTTATTGGTGTAAATGCCCGCATGGAAGGGCCGAGAAACCCCTTTGAGATAGATATATACTCTTTCCCTCGAAGGACTGGTCCTTCATCTCCTCCCCTGAATCTCTTTCCAACTTCACTGGGATCTGGATGGGAAAGCCGGATTCCTTTCATATCCATGATGACAATAAAGTTAACATACGTTAAATCTTTTATTTGATTAGCTAAAACTTCTATTTCTGTCGAATTTGTTTTCCCCTCAAGAGACCCAATCACTTGCGGGTTAAGAGAAACTATCTTTGCAATATTGAGTACCTTTTCTTTCTGTGTCTCTTCCACACTGGAGGTAATTCTCTTACTGATTAGCAAATCGGTTATACCTAGTGACAAAGCGACAACAAGGCATACAAAAATAATGATGATGGCTTGTAAACTAAATCTGCCCTTTTTCATAATCTCCTCCAAGTTATCTGCTTAATTATAGTATGAATTAGGTTTATCCATTACATACTAAGAGACCGCAATGCTCTCTAGAAGAGCTTTGCAGTCTCTATATTTAATCAACTTATTAGTAAATTTTCATCCGCCACGATTTGCGTTAAGCAAGGTACGGTAAAGAAGTAAAGATGGAGTCAACGTAAAACTGACTTCTATACTTCTATAGCGACACTCTTAATTTCTTTATACTCAGCTTTCCACATTGCATCTTCAATCGCATTTTCAACATCTTTAATCTCTGCTCTTGCAATTCCTTCGTGTTTAGCAGCATAGGCTACTTCAATGGCTACGTATTTTGAGACTACATGTAGCTTTTCAATAGATGGCAGCAGGGATGCTCCAGGTTTACTGGTGTCAGCCATACTTGCAACTGCAAAAGCAGAAGCTGCAAACATTCCTTTTGAGATCACTTCAGCTTTTGCAACAATCGCCCCCAAACCTAGACCTGGGAATACAAATGCGTTATTTGACTGTCCAATTTCATAGGAAACACCTTTGTATTCTACATTGGCAAACGGGCTGCCGGTTGCAATTAGAGCCTTGCCATCGGTCCACTTTATCAGGTTTTCCGGCAATGCTTCAGTCAATGCAGTCGGGTTGGACATAGGCAAGATGATAGGTCGTTCAACGTACTTGGCCATTTCATTAATAATTTCTTCAGTGAACGCACCGGCTTGTCCAGAAGTACCAATCAAGATTGTTGGCTTCACCCTTTTAACTACTTCCATTAATGAAATGATCCCTTTCTCATTCTTATCCCAGTCCTTAACTTCATCCACCTTTCTTGCATAAGGCTTCTGGAAGTGCAAAACATCTGGTGTTTCATCTGTTAGTAGACCTCGATAGTCTACAGCCCAGAAACGATCAAAGGCTTCTTCTCTAGTCGATCCTTCTAGAACCATGGCATCTGCCATTTGGTCTGCGTTACCGATGCCGGCAGCCCCTGGTCCAAAGACAACAATGCGCTGGTCCTTCATGGATTCTCCAGTTACTTTCAAAGCAGACATAATAGCAGCAAGAGTAACAGCACCTGTCCCCTGGATGTCATCATTGAAGGTAAGGATTTTGTCACCATATTTATCCAAGATTTTTCGCGCATTAACGTTGCCAAGGTCCTCCCAGTGAATCAGAACCTCTGGAAAGAACTTTCTTGCAGTTTGAACGAATAACTCAATGAATTGATCATAACGATCACCTCGGACACGAGCAAATTTGTTGCCGATATACATAGGATCTGCAATCAAAGCCTCATTGTTCGTGCCAACATCCAACACGATTGGTAGAACACGGTTTGGATCAATACCAGCTGCAGCCGTGTACACGGCAAGTTTACCAATCGCAATATTAATACCGCCTATCCCTTGGTCCCCAATACCAAGAATGCTTTCAGAGTCGGTCACTACAATTAAATCAATACCATTACTGGGTTTTCCAAGATTATTAAATGCCTTTTCAATACCCTCAGGATTATCAATGGAAAGATATAAGCCATCTGAGCGACGGTATCTATGGGAGTATGTTTGGATTGCATCGCCGACAGTCGGAGTGTAGATGATTGGGAGCATTTCTGCCAGGTGTTCTTTCAAAAGACGGTAAAACAAGACAACATTACGGTTATATAAATCATAAAGCAGCCCATTTTTGAATAGATTGGTCGTCCGCATCGAATATTGTTCATAGACCCTATTAACTTGTTCATCAAGGGTTATTACTTGTGGCGGTAACAGACCTTCAAGTCCAAGGTCTTCCCTTTCCTCTTTCGTAAAAGCTGTTCCTTTATTCAAAAAAGGATTGGAGAGAACTTCTTTTCCTTTTATTGTAGTTATAATAACATTCTCAGGTACACTCTCAAGTAGATTCATGGTGTTTCCTTCCTTCTATCTTAAATTAGCTATTTTAGACAATACCGAAACCATGTTAATAAAATTTTCCTTATCCTACTATTTTTTTAACTAAAAACCCTTTTTTGTAACTAAAAAAAGCAGAAAGTGAAACCGCTGACTGCTTTTTCTTTGTTTCTTTTTCAAATTGGCTTCAAAGCTTCTGAAGCATGATGGCCATTACAGAAAATTTTCACTTTATTGTCATGATGCCCTTGCAATTGATTTATTAGCTTTTTTCTTTTCGGACATTTTAAATACATAATTAACAATAATAGGACAGACTATTGCAGATATTACACATGCTGCTGCAACTTGCGCAGTAGCTCCTGGTGCTATTGCAGCTAAAGTTGGATCTGCTGCAGCAACAACAGCTGGTGTAGCTACAGCATTCCCTGCAGTTGACCCAGTTGCTAAACCAACGATAGGATTTTCTTTAAATAACTTTAATAGTACATAAGCTCCAACTCCAGTAAATGCAGCTATTAATCCTAGTAATATACCAGGACCTCCTGCTTTTATAATAGTTGAAAGATTCATTCCAGCACCTAATGGGAATGAGAAGAATGGGATTAATAATAATTTACTGCTTCCAAGGAACTTTCTCATATCAGAATCAATATTTCCTAAAATCATTCCTATTACTATTGGAATTAATACTCCTATAAGTGTTTGAAAAGGAATTGAGGCAAGACCAGATGCACCTAATGCAACTAATGTGAAAAATGGACCATCTTTTAAAGAAAATAAAGCATATGCGCCTACATCAGTTTCGTCACCATATGATGAAGCAAGAGATGCATATAATCCACCATTTGCATTTAATAACGCTGCTAGGATAGCTAATGGTGATAACCCTAATATCCCGGCTGGCCCAAAAAGCATTGCTACAGTTAAACCGATACCTGCACCCACTATAAATTTTCCTGTTAATAATATTGCACCTTTTTTTAATGCCTTTGGTGCTAATTTGAAATTAATTTGTGAACCAATTAAAAACATAAAACATGCCAAAATAGTAGATGATGCCTCTTTACTAAATAATGCCGTTGTAAAACTTCCTATTTGTAAAAATTGCGGGAAAAAAGTATTCGTTAATACTCCTAAAAAAAGTGGAACAACCATCAGACCACCTGGAATTTTATCAAGCGTTTTCTTAATTGGAATTTGCATTTTTAACCCTCCTAAAATAGTTTTATAATCTCGAATGAATCCATTATTTTACCAATTGTTCATATAATTGTAGAAAGCGGTTCCATTTTTCTTGCATGATGTTCTATGTTTTAATCCCTATGTTTTGATACCTGTCTATCATATTCGGATGAAAACTGTTTTCATAGTTTATGAAAGTTTAGTAATCCTTTTTGTAAATAAAAAAAGTAAGCAGTTTCAATAACTGCTTACAAAAAGTTTTTTAATAGGTGTTCATTGGACCACATGAATGATTCCCCACACTTGGTATATATTCCCATTCAAATGAAGAATGCAGAAAAAACGGATAATCGATTTGATAAAAATTTTTTTAAAATGTATAAATGTGAAGTTTCAATGTATACTATTCACTACACAAAATGGAAATAATTGAAAACAAAAAAGGCCCAAACCCTTGATACACTTAGGTTTGAGCCTTCTCATCTTTATGTTCCCAACTGGACTTGAACCAGCGACCCCTACCCTGTCAATTACAGAGTGTGAGGATTATTCAGTTTTAATGTATATTTTAGGTCAATTAAGTCTAATAAATCAATGGGGCGATGAAATTTTATTCATTGTTATTCTTATATTTCTATTGTTTCTAATAAGTCTGTGCAATTTATGTGCAATACAAATGGTCGATGATGAGGTAGGGTGTTATTTTTTTTCCCATTTTCGATCCTATGTGAATTGTTATTGAGTTTAAAATTCTTCTCAAATAATGAAGCTTTTCATGTCCGATTTTTACAAAAAGTTGTCCGACCTAAAACATTGAACTCTAAATATCACTAACGACTAAATTTAGTTTTTGAAGATGAAATATTATTTTTTTACATATAATTAATATATGAAATATTAATATATAACTTCGTATTGCTGACAATTCTATTACGATTTGGTCTTTTAATTGGACTATTAATTACTCTTCTAATAGAAAGTATCATTTAATAGAAAATATTCTCCAACTTACTTTTCCCGCTTTACATACGCATACTATTCTAATCCTAACTGAGTCAAAATACTTTCCAGTGCCCCCCTTTATATGATGACTTTGCTTTTGGTGCATTTGGAACTGAACTGTTTCTCAATCAAGTTTTTCACAACATAATTCATATCTTTTGCATCAACTATCTTATCAAAGTTAAAATCTGCTGATGCTTTATTTGTACTCAAGTACGTCAGAACTTGAAGCGCGTCTAACACATCGATAACATTATCTTTATTCGCGTCTCCAGCAGTCAATATTGGTGTTAAATAACGGACCGTTCTACCTACAGTTTCACCTCGAACTTGATCAGAGATAACTAGTTGAACATTTTTCGTAAAATGGCCAGGTGCATCAAATGTTAATGTTTAAGGTTTACTCTCAGCTTTAAAACCATCCACTCCAATTCCACCATTTGGCGATGTTACAGGAACATTAATCAATTTCCCTTCATTCGAAGTTAATGTAATTTTGGCACCTATAGCTGTTTGATCAATTTTATAATTCATTTGGTTTGTAGCAGGATTGAGCGTACCTTCTAAGCGGATTGAACCATTAAGAGAAGATGTCTTCATCTTAAGAGTTGGTACTTCAAAATAATTTTAAGCATTTTTTGTTTCAATATTGAATTGATCAATTGTAGTTGCATTTATATTGCCACCAAGTGGATACTATGTATCAGCGATTCTTGCTTTATTTCTCTCGTTTAGATCGATTATGTCTTATGCATCTGCAAAGGCAAATGATTCAATAAAACGAGAAACAAAAATCAGTGTTATTACACCAAAGGTATTTGTTCATGTAATAAATTAAACAAAACAATAGCTTGTATAGATACAAGCTATTGTTTTGTTTTTCAAAAAAAGAAGGATCCTACAGTTAGAACAAAACCTCCCCATAAAAATACCAGCGATAAGATGGTGTCGATGACTTATAAAAACTGAAATGCATAATCCTAATACTAAGGCATTAAAGTTACATACTTTTTATTAATTTTTAGTAGTTGAGATAACACCATTACTAGTGGAACTGCAATTATAGCGCCCCAAAAATTAGTTTGAATAGTAGGAAAATCCATTCTGACAACACCTTTTTATCTTATTATCTACCCTACGATCAAGATAATATTCAATAGAAAAAAATAGTTGTAAAAGGATAGATAATGATATTGGGATAATAAATGGTCATAAATAAACAATCAAAATGAAATTACCATTTTCGTTTAAAGTAAAGATCTTGTTCAACTATCGTATGCAATAGTCCAATAAAAATCCTTAAGATAGAAAGAAACCTATTTTGAATAAATACAGATATTTTATATTTATTTAAGTAATTTGATTATCTTAACATTTATTGTTAATATTGAAATATAACAATGTGTGTAAATCGCACTAGGAGGTAACAAAAATGGAACATGGTAAAGTAAAATGGTTTAATGCAGAAAAAGGATTTGGATTCATCGAGCGTGAAAATGGTGATGATGTATTCGTTCACTTCTCAGCAATTCAAATTGACGGATTCAAATCATTAGATGAAGGTCAAGCAGTTACATTTGAAGTAGGACAAGGACAACGCGGACCACAAGCGACTAATGTTAAAAAAGCATAGTTAACTCAAAGAAGTCGGATTCTATTAAGTAGAGTCTGACTTTTTTTATAAATTATAATATAAAAAACCCTTATTCATAAATAGAATAAGGGTAAAATATAACGTGGATCTTGGTAAAGAAAATGGTTTAAATTATTATATCCCAAATAAAATGGATAAACAAATATCATCGAATAACTGAAGTCGACTAAGATCGACATTTTAAAAAGGACTTTACTTTTATAAAAAAAATAGGTCCGTTTTTTTGAATTATTTGTATCTATATATTCGATTTGTTCAACGTCGAAAAGCATCCAATTTAATTGGATGCATATTTAAGTATTCCACTTAAAAAGAGTGAATCTTCAAGCTGCGTGCACTCTTTTAGTTTGATTAATCCATCTAGTTCTAGTTCCTTTGCTAGTTTTTCAATCATATTTGTATCATTTTCCAAGGGATTTTTAATGTTGATTAAAAAGAAATTTCCTCTTGTTGCAAGTCGAAGGCTCTTTAATAGATTCTCTTTATTCATTTTCCAAACTCCCTTCTAAATTAGATTAATTCGACACAATAGAGGTTTTCTCCTGTAAATTAAATTAAATTACAAATTTTTTGTAGGAGTTATTAATTTAACCTCCATAGTATATAACGTCAAAAATTCTCATACATTGTCAATACACATAGTAGGGGGAATAATAATGAACTCAAATAATTTTCGTGAATTAGAGTATGCAATAGACGAAATTACTGAAATTGCCAAAGGATTTGGACTTGATTATTTTCCAATGAGGTATGAAATATGCCCATCCGATATTATTTACACGTTTGGTGCGTACGGAATGCCAACTAGATATTCTCATTGGAGCTTTGGAAAAAAATTCTATAAAATGAAGTTACAATATGATCTAGGATTAAGTAAGATTTATGAATTAGTGATTAATTCTAATCCATGTTATGCATTTTTACTTGATACCAATAGCCTCATTCAAAATAAATTGATCGTTGCCCATGTACTCGCTCATAGTGATTTCTTTAAAAATAATTTGCGATTTAGTAATACAAAACGAGATATGGTCGAAAGCATGTCTGCAACTGCTGAAAGGATTAATCAATATGAACAAAAATATGGAAAAAAGCTAGTAGAAGAATTTTTGAATGCGGTTATAGCTATTCAAGAACATATTGACCCTTCAATTGTAAGAAATAAATTATCGTGGCAATTAGAAGATGATATGATCCCCCCCGTTTCTCGAGTAGGACCATATGATGACTTATGGAATTTAGATAATAAAAAAGAAAACATTGCTCCTGTAAAACCTCGAAAAAAGAAATTCCCACCACAACCTGAAAAGGATCTTTTACTATTTATTCAACATTTTAGTCGCGAATTAGAAGAGTGGCAACGAGACATTTTAACAATGTTACGAGAGGAAATGCTTTATTTTTGGCCACAGCTCGAAACAAAAATTATGAATGAGGGATGGGCTAGTCTTTGGCATCAACGTATTTTGAGAGAGTTAGATTTAACATCAGGTGAATCAATTGAATTTGCAAAACTGAATGCAAGTGTACTACAGCCCTCGAAGACAAGTATAAACCCTTACTATTTTGGACTAAAAATGTTTGAGGATATTGAAGAAAGATATAACAATCCATCTGAAGAAATGAAACAATATGGGGTGAAAGTTGGTTCTGGAACTGAAAAAATTTTTGAAGTACGTGAGCTTGAATCAGATACTAGTTTTATTAGAAACTATTTATCAAAAGAATTTGTTATGAACAAAGACTTGTACTTGTTTAATAAACAGGGAAAAGAATATAGGATTAATGATAAAAGTTGGGTGAATGTACGTGATCAATTGGTAAATATGCGTACGAATGGAGGATACCCCTATATTACTGTAAATGATGGAGACTATCAAAAGAATGGTGAATTGTATTTAAATCATTCATTTGAAGAAATTGAATTAGATCTTAAATATCTTGAAAAAGTTTTACCATATATATACCAATTATGGGGAAGAACGACTCATATTGAGACAAGAATGGATGGAAAAGCTGTAATATTTAGTTATGACGGCAATAATGTAAATCGTAAAAATTTGTAAATGCATGTTTAGACGTTTATTTTATTTTAGCTGTTTTCGTAAACCTTGTTGGTTTAAAAAGAGATATGTTGATTACCGTTATCCATGGTAACACGACCAAACAGTACTCTTTACATTTTGAGCTAAATCTATATAATATCAGAAGTGAAATTCAGGACTTTTAATTCAACTGATAAACTGATGGCAGAATTAGGTGAAATTCAACGGTTTTCTAATAATAAACAACTTAATGTATATGTGGGGATTTCATGGCTCGTCTCCTATTTTAATACATCATTATTAAGTAAAATTTTACCAGAATCAATGAATCCCTTGTTCAACGAATCTGCATTTAACTCAATAAAAAAGCGACTTTTCAGCCGATCATGCTATACAACTAATGCATGCTTTAATTGAATAAGGATAAAGTTTTATTTTGAAGTTTAAATCCCTATATGATAAATTTTATGACTAAGCTATTCGACCATCGTACAAAATCCTTTATATCTGCAAATACCACTTTTTCAAGTTCATTAATGATTAGTCTCTCGTTCCATCTTGTTTTGGTCAAATCTCATTTCCATTGCATAGTCTAGTTCACATTTGTTGTCTTCACGCTGTAATAACTCATAGCCAATCCTATTTGCGTATGTTGGAGCAAATCCAGCTTTAACGGCTGATTTACTAGCGTTGAAGATTGTTAGATGCTCATCTACGAATACTTGATGCTGTGGTGATAAAATTCTCATATAATCACTCCTTTTTGTAGAGGTTATCTACTAATTTAAGTATTTTATCACCTTAATGAAAAGATACGATTCAATCATTATTATATTATCAATCACATGTAACAGAATTATTTGAGTGTTAAACATATTAGTTTAATTTTTCACCTTGTTTCCTTACCACCCTTACTTTTATTACTGCATATTTAAATACACTTGTAGAATTGTACAATCTCTGAAAAATTTATACTGCTCTCAAAAGTATTGTAATAGTAGTAAGAATAGTAAGAACATTAATATACAAATCTATTCGAGTAAAACAAATTGTAATTTGGTAGTAAGAAGTAGTAATAATACTATAAATGGCAGGCTCAATCTACTTCATTCAATATAGGATGCGCTAAGTTAATCCATATATATTTTTTCGTCTTTTTATGGTAAATAGCCCATACTAGATAAGTCATTTGATTTTCCTTTGTTTTGATGTACCCTTTTTCTCTCCACTGCTTCAGTATTGTATTTACGTCATATCCGTTATTAGCGTAAAGCTTTCTTTATCTACTTGATCCCAATCGCGAATAGTTGCAATGTTAACCGCTCCACTTCCGCAGTCGATAATACGGAATGTAGAGGTATCTGTAAACCATCCGAAGAAACTCGACGCTCCCTCTAGCGCAATTATTACTTGATCGATTTTAAACCTCTTAGACTGGCCGTTTAGTTTGACGGTGTGCTCACCAATAAGCATTTCCTTTATCTTCGCCTTAGATGCGCCCATTGAACGTCGAGGATAATACGACTCCTTCTCCGCTAGTTCTCCGGCAAAATAAGTTACTCCGTTATATTCGACTACCATTTCGTCCTGGAATTTCGTTTCAATTCTTCTTTCGTGAAAATCTCCTAAGCAACTATTAAATGCGTAAACTCCGTATTGTGTCGCAACTTTAACCTCGTTATTACCTGCGTCGATACCAAGTAACATATCGATCACCTCCGTATATTTAACAATTGATTAGCGTGATTAGCAATTGCCTATCGGTTGATTATCAATTGTTTAATCTACTATACTAACGTCCGACAAATTTCTTGCCTGTACTTTCAAAATTATTTAAAGGAATTCAAAAAGATTTGAAAAATTTATATATTGAGGTGAGAATTTTGAAGAATAAACTGAAGGTAATTTTTGCAGAACGAAAGATAAAACAAACTGAATTTGCCGAAAAAGTAGGCATTAATAATAGTACTTTGAGTTTAATCGTATCGAAAGAGGATCATTCCCCAACGTTAAAAATAGCAATGAAAATAGCGAAAACTTTGAATTTAAAAGTCGAAGATATTTGGGAATTGGACGACGAAATTTAAGTTGGACCTGCATTTTTCCACGAAACGACGCATATTCTGTTAGTGTGAACACGGTAACAGTACTTGTCCTATTACTGCGGAGGTGTGTCGGATGCAAGATCGGGTTAACTACTACATCAAACGTTTAGAAAGAATTCATCGGGAGGTTTTCGATGAAGAACGTAAAATGATAGAGCTTCAAAAAGAATTAACGCTTTTGAAAGTCTCGAATGAGATGCGTATAAGTGAATTATTTATGACTGGGAAAATTGACGGCACTAACGACCAAATGAGAAAAGCTCAAGTTATTCACCATACGCAAGAAATGCACGGAGACATCGCTATTTACGAAAATTTGTACGCTGAGCAACGAGCAATCTATAACGCTAAGAAACGAGAAGCTGACGATTTACAATATATCGTTAGATTAATAGAAACTACGAGCCGACAATGAGATCGGTTCTTTTTTATTTAAAAGGATAATTAAGGGACTAGTCGAATAGCATGAGATATATGGTAATATTTAGGAGGCTTATAATGAAAAGAACGATTAGAGGTATCTTATTAGGGACCGCAATAGCTACCGGATTAATTATCGCTAGTGGCTGCTCGGATACGGAAAAAACGCAGAGCACACTACCGCATGAAGCTACGGGTAAATCCGTTATTATAACGAAGGCAGAGTTCGATAAGATTCAAAACGGTATGACATCGAAGCAAGTATTCGATATTGTCGGCGGTAAAGGCGAGGTAATGAGCGAAGCTGGCGAGAAAGATAAGCCAGGATATACGATTCTTTATACATATAACGGTAAAGGATCAACGGGAGCTAACGCTAACTTTACGTTCCAAGATGGTAAGCTAATGGCGAAGGCTCAGTTTGGTTTAAAATAGCGTAGATAGGCTTAATATTAGGCCGAATATCTATATACATTTACTTTAAATCCAATATATTGTACTGAGCAATACTTGTTTGCTTAATATCACCTATTCTTATTCAGAAGAGAAACTATAACTCGGTGTTTCTCTTTTTTGTATTTACTACCTTTACAAATGTAAACCGAGTATAAAAAATATTGAATTTTTGTAAAATAATTCACTAAGACTAAACTATCATTTAGCTTAATACCCATTTCCTTTTACTTTTTTATCAATCAAAGAATTGTTTCCTGCCCCAATTAGCTGTTTCTCCACTAATTCATCTTTGTTATAAAACAAAAAACCTCTTGATATACAAGAGGTTTGAGTATGATCCCAACTGGACTTGAACCAGCGACCCCTACCCTGTCAATTACAGAGTACGAGTATAATTCAGTATTTATGAATATTTTAGTTCAGTTAAGTCCAGTAAATCAAGCGGTCGATGAAATTTTATTCATTGTTATTCTTTTATTTCTATTGTTTCTAATAAGTCTGTGCAATTTTTGTGCAATAATTAAGTAACTGATTAATCAGGAGGTAGGGTGCTTCCTTAAACTGATTCAGATTTATGTCTAGTTTAATAACGAAAGTATCGTTTGTTAATTAAAATTTATATTATTTTATTACCTTGTACATTAGTAATTCGTTCACCTAGTGAATACAATCCGAATTCAATATTTTCATGCTCCATTTCAAATTTATCATTTTTTTGTTCAACTAAACTGCCAGTTAACATAATAAAAAGGCTGCAAACAGCCTTTCTTGATCTTCAACTAACTAATGCGTTCGTATTATAAGGAAGTATCTAATCTGATTAAAGTTAGAGACTATTTTTAACCTAAAAAAACCATTTCATCATAGGTGGAGTAACAAGTGTTGTAATAAGAACCACCACTAATACCACTGCAAAGAATGACTGATCTAACAATTGATTTTCTAATCCAATCGAAGCAATAATTAGTGCAACCTCACCACGTGATACCATCGCCGATCCTATTCCTAAAGAATTTCTCCAAGTAAAACCACTTAATTTTGCTCTTAATGAGGAACCTAGTAATTTTGTCAATATTGCAAGAATACTTAACATAATAATTAATCCTAAATCCGTTACTATACCTGTAAATCTTGCTGAAACACCGATTGATGTAAAGAAAACTGGTACAAAAAGTGAATAACTTATCGTCTCAATTTTTTCAAAAACCTCATGTTTAAATTCCGTCACACTTATTGAAACACCAGCAATATAGGCTCCAATAATTGCTGCTACCCCGGTATATCCAGCTATATATGCATAAATAAAACAAATGATTAATGCCGATGAAATAACTGTCTCAGTAACACGCAATGTAGAAAATTTTTTAAGGAAGTAAGGAACAACTTTCCATCCTACAAAAAATAATACTTTTTTTAGTATTAATTTTAATAGACTCACATCCCCATCAGACCCTGCTATACTTAATAAAAAGGCAAGTGCAATTATGAATAAAATATCATCAATTACAGCTGCACCTAATACTGTAGCTCCTTCACGAGTTTTTAATTTATTCATTTCCTTTAATACTTGTACTGAAATACTTACACTCGTTGCAGATAGTAATAATCCAAAAAAGCTAGATTGAATAGGGGATAAATTTATGAACATCCCTACTAAATATCCAATTAAAAATGGTACGATTATTCCACCTATACCTACAAAAGTAGAAGCCTTTCCTGTACGTTTAAATTCCTCTATATCTGTTTCAAGACCTGCAA
This sequence comes from Bacillus sp. AFS053548, assembly GCF_002575105.1. Taxonomy (NCBI): domain Bacteria; kingdom Bacillati; phylum Bacillota; class Bacilli; order Caryophanales; family Bacillaceae; genus Bacillus; species Bacillus sp. AFS053548. Next base: position 64,675 of record NZ_NUHI01000009.1, read on the forward strand.
TGAACATCAAAAGGATAACACCGATTTGACTAATTTCATTTAATACATCTGTATCATCTACAAGTCCCAATACAGAAGGACCAAGTACAATTCCGATCAAAAGTTTTCCAAGTACAGAGGGTTGTTTTAATCTGACACTAATGTCTCCAGCTATTTTAGATGCTAGTAATATAATAGAAAGTTAAAAAATAAGCATAGTTATTCTGTAGTAATTGTATGTAAAAATTAATTAACAATTAGTACAACTCACCTCCATATTTTGAAAATATCACTTATTCCAGTTTTTAAGACTATTATGAGGATTTATCATCATGAGGATATTTATGTTTACTATTTATTAATTTACGTAAATCTCCTCTATAAAAAACATCTTTGAATTCTTTAAAATTAAAAGGAATTAAAGGTGCTAAATAGGGTACACCTGCTGAACGTAAACGAGACATATGTATGATCAATATTAACAATCCAATCCCCATACCAGTGAAACCGAAAAAATTTCCTATAAAAAGAAAAATATAGCGTATAGGTTGAAGGGAACTCGGTAATGTTCCTATTGTAAGCATGGTGCTAGTAAGGTAAGCTACCCCCGTTACGATGAGACTAAGAGGGTGAACTAGCTTTGCATCTACTGCTGTTGTACCGATTGTAATTGTAGAGATTAATGAAACAAGTAGCATCATTTCCCTTGAGATTTTATATGAACCAATTCCTAATATTTGTAACAAAAAGATAAGCAAGAATACTTCAGCCCACAGAGGAAAAATGGTAGCTGTTTCTACAAAAAACTTTTTATGTATTTCTTTCGATACCAAATTGTCATGAAATTTTGCAAATGCAAGATAAAATCCAGGTAACAAAATTGTTATCAGAAAACTTAATATTGTTATAAGGCGAACGCTTAATTTTAATTGTTTAACATAATAGTCGCTTGGTTGCTGAAAGTATTGAAGGAATAAATTAGGCACAATCGTTGCAGATGGGGTACCGTTCACCATAATGGCAATTCTCCCTTCATACAAAGCGGAAGCTACAGCATCTGGCAACTCAGTATTAAAAGACAGCGGAAAAAACGTTTTCTGTGTTCCTTCTATTGCTATTTCAACTACTCTTGACTCAAGTACATAATCAACCTGTAATGAGTCAATTCTATTATGTACTTCTTTCAAAGCAATTTGATCAACTCGATCAGTTAAATAAACAATCGCTACATCTGTTTTTGCGATCCTTCCAAGTTTCTTCTTTTCCACCATAAATGTAGGAGATTGAATTATATTATGAAGTAAATTTAAGTTCACTTTCAATTGTTCCGAGAAAGAAATCAATGGTCCTTGAATATTACGTTGTCTCGTACTCTGTTCGACTGATCGTTGTTCCCATTGTGCTGTATCAACAAGTATGCCACTTTCAAAACCATCAATTAAAACAAGTGTTTTGCCACTAAGAATGCCTTCAATTGAGGAAGAAATTGATGTTATCACCTCGACGTTTTCTGAGCGAATATGATAACAGGCTAACGTATTCATAAATGTATCTTTATCATTGATTCGAATACTATGTAAAGGATCAATTATACTTTCGCGTATTAGCTCCGTATTAACAATTCCATCTATATACAATAATGCACCTATATTGTCTCCATTTGAGTCTAATTGAATTTGTCTTACAAAAAGTTCGGGTGATTCGTGTAATCCTTTTTGTATCAATTTTATATTTTTATTCAGACCCTTGCTTAGATTTTGTACTTCGCTATTCATATATCACCTAAAATCATTTTTATACCAATCTTTTATAGTATCTAAAATTACTTAATTAATATTCAATTTCTCTTATTTCTTTTTTGACTTTACTACTGATAGCTAGATTGTTTAAAACATTAGTTGTAAAGATAGACTAATAAACATAAATCCAAAAAGCCCAAACCTTTTTTACAAAGAAGTTTGAGCTTTTTTCATTCTTGTGTTCAACAATTGATTTGATCCGGCAACCTTAACAAGTCTAGACTGTTTACATAGCCTGACCTGCAAGGCAATAATTTGATTTTCGTAGAATCCTACATATAAATCCCACCGTTTATTTGTAAAACGGCTCCATTCACATAATTTGACATTGGAGAGGCAAGATAATAGATTGAATCTGCAGCTTCTTCAATTGTCCCTGGGCGATTCTGGGGAATTATTGCTGTTAATTGTTCACGAACTTTTTTAGGGATGCCAAGTGGAATACCGCTGATGAATTCGCCCTCTTCTTTTGATTGGGTCAACCGAGTATCCATTACACCAAAAGCGATTGCATTGCAATTGATGTTAAACTGTCCCCATTCTTTTGCTACTGACTTAGTTAAGCCAAAAAGACCTGCCTTAGCTGATGCATAATTTGCTTGTCCAACATTTCCTGTCAATCCAGCAATGGATGATACATTAATGATTTTTCTGTAGTGGTCAATTCCTTGTTCCATCTCTTTTTTTGCTGCATTCCTCATATAAGGTGCTGCTTCTCTTATAAGACGGAAAGGTGCAACTAAATGAACTTCCATTATTTTTCGAAATTGTTCATCCGTCATCTTGTGAACAAGTCCGTCCCATGTATATCCTGCATTATTGACCAAAATATCCAATCGTCCAAAAGAATTCATAGTCTTTGCTACAATCTTTGAAGGGAACTCGTTTTCCGTTACATCTCCTGAAAAGACAATCGCTTCTCCTCCTGATTCAACAATTTTAGCACTTACTATTTCTACATGACCCTCATCTAAATCAGATATAACAACTTTTACACCTTGTTTTGCTAATTTTTCTGCTGTCGCTCTACCAATTCCTCTTCCTGCCCCTGTAATAATTGCTACATTTCCTTCCAATTCGATCGCCCTCCTTCAATTATTTGATAAATCGATCTCAATTTGTCTCATTATTAATGTAGTTCTTTCTATTTCTCATCCATTATTAATTTTTCCATGTTTGCCTTGCCCTTGTACGAATCGCTTAGCACCTTTCATTGATTCACCACTTTGTACAACAGTCATTCCTAATGTGAACTCTAACTGCATTGCTTTCTCAAAATCTAGATCAAATCCTTCATAAACTGCTTTTCTGTCATTTTTCATACATAATTGAGGATATTGAGCAATATGAGCAGCAAGTTTTTCAGCTTCTTCTTTCACAGTTCCTACTTCTACGATTCGATTTGCAAGCCCCATAAAGAGTGCTTCCTCTGCTCCAACAGGTCGACCAGTTAAAATCAAATCCAGAGCACGGCTCATCCCGATTAAACGAGGTAATCTTTGAGTTCCACCATCTATAAGTGGCACACCAAAACGACGACAAAAAACACCGAATATTGCGTCTTTCTCTACAATTCGGAGATCACACCAAATTGCTAACTCTAACCCTCCGGCGACAGCATGACCTGATACTGCAGCAATTACAGGCTTTGATAAGTTCATTCGACTTGGACCCATCGGACCATCCTTCGACATATCTACCTCCAAACTATTGCCATCTTCTAATGAGAAAGCTTTAAGATCGGCACCTGCACAAAACGTTCCTCCATTTCCATACAATACAGCTACATGTAAATATTCATCATTTTCAAAATCACGAAATGCTTCAGCAAGCTGTTGTGCTGTCTCACGGTCAACTGCATTCCTAACATTAGGTCGATTGATTTGAATCGTACAGATATTTTCTTTTTTTTCTACTAATACCTTCATTAACTATTACCTCACATCTCTAAATTTAAGTGGTTATAATTAAATCTTTTATCTTTGCTCCATTCCATCTATGTGATAAAAATGGAGGTCCATATTCCAAATAATGCAATCCCTATACCAATAATGCCTTTGATCGTGATTTAGAATTTGAGAAAGGTCACTTTTCATCCATTTAAATAATTGACTGCAGGAGATTTTTTTATTGAGTCAACAAAAGAGGGTATTAAAGAATATGGCTGAGTTTTATAGATAGATTAAAGGCGGGTTACATTTCTTTATTTGATCAAAATCTGCAAAAAATGATCCTCAAAAAGAAGATCATTTTTGGCAAATTCTTATCAATGTAGAAGAGTTTAAAACAATCCCCATACATCTAAATAATAAACTCCAAAAATAATAAAAATAAGAACTAAGGCCACCGATAAATAAACAACCAATGTCCTTGAAAATTTAAACGCTTGATTATTAATATCATTTCCCTTGATAAAATAGCTGATCGTTGAAATGATTAAAGCAAAAATTCCAACAATAATCGAGGATAATCCAATTATTTTTGATAATGTATCTCCTAATTTTGCATTAGAAGCCAGAGTAGAAAAATGAAGATTAGTGATTAAAAAACCAACCCCCATAATTGTTATACTTGTTCTAACCCAAGCAAGATAAGTTCTTTCATTTGCTAAATGCTGTTGGATATATTTAGAATCAATTGTTTCTTTCTGCTTTTCTAACGCATTATTCATATTCATACCTCTGTATCTAAATCTTTCTTCTGAATAACCTTTTAAAAAAGTCTATCAGGATATTTTCACAATAATTAAATCTACCATTCTAGTAGAAGTAATGGATTCTTCTATACGGCTCTCATTAGAGGTTCACTAGCATATTATCCTTTTCTGTTGAAACTTGTTGATTTCGGCTTCTGAAAAGGAATATTAATAGCGCTGCAATTACCATAGCAATTGCCATTCCATAAATTGCGATACTATATCCCCCTGCTACATTTGCACCAGAATTTTGAATAAGTTTCCCAAAAATAATTGGTGTAATAATACCCGATGAAGTCATTATTCCAAAATAAGTCCCTGTCATAACTCCTCTTCGCTGTGGGAGTATACTAACTACAATAGCTGGGCTAAGTGTGTTTACAGTAATTACCAGTGTATTTACTAACGAAAGGAGGATGATGATTGAACCCGAACCATTTAATAGTGGATACATTAAGTACAAAAACCCTGCTAGCAAAACACTAATAGCAGAAAATAAAATCCGCGATTTCCATAAACTTTGTGTTTTTTTGTATAAACGATCTGAAATGATAGATAGTAAGATTGCTAAAATAGCCCCAATTAAACCAGAAATAGCAATTACTGATGCTGACCTTTGTTCAGATAATCCTTTTACTTTTATTAAATACGAAGGATTAAAAGTAAGTCCAAAGACAATGAATGAATAAGCAATAAAGGCAATTAAAGTTGTAAATATAAAAATAGGAGATCGTAAAGCTTTCCAAACATCTTTTCTATTAATCTCATTTTTGTTTTCCAACGTACCAACTTCTTCTTCAAAAGAAACAGTTGGTTTCATTCTTCCTAACCAAAGCCAACAAATGAACCAGACAAAGCTAAAAATACCAGAAATAAAAAATGATTGTTTCCAACCATAATTTGATATTAGAGAAACGATAATAGGAGCCGTAACAGCTATCCCAACGACATTTCCAAAATTAATGATTGATATCGCAAATCCGCGTGATTCTGGTTTAAACCATTTACTTATATGACTAATTGCAGTTGCAAGAAATGCGCCTTCTCCAGCCCCTAGTAATACTCTACTCAATATTAGAATCGGTAGACTTGATGCAAACAATGCCATAGATTGCGCGATTGTCCAAACAATTGACATAATAGCAAGTGATTTTCCAGTACCAATACGATCCGATAAAGAGCCACCTACTATACCAAATATTGAAAATAACCAAAAAAAGCTACTACCTAAAATACCAAACTCGGTAGAGGTTAAGTTCAAATCTTTCGTAATATGAATTCCAGCTAAACCTAAAATTGATTTGTCAGCAAAATTAATAATAGCCATAATAAAGAGTGAAAATAAAATGATCCATTTCGCCCAACTTTTCATCCAAACTCCTGCCTCTCAACAAATCTATACTTTTTCGATAATCCTTAGAGTAAACATACTTTTGGAAAAACACCTGCACAATCTATTTTTTTCGAACATGATTGAGCAGATGCTTATTGTAACATTCATTATTTTTTCTGTTAATTAAGGAGTTACGATATTTATACAGCGGTCGAACTCATCTAAAAGTGATAAAAATTCATTCAATTTTGTTTGGTCACCAGAAATAATCAATTTTCCTGCTCCAACTGCTTGTTCAGGTGAAAGAAGACCAAGTAAAGTTCCATAAAATGCGAATTGATCAATTGTTAATGAAACATCTGCATTGTCATCTAACTTATTTGCTCTAGAAAACAAAACAGAATTTTCTAAATTTAATGTATATAGCTGGTTAGAGTCTGATAATGTTACATTTATCGTTATTTTTCTACCCTCTGCTTTTGGACCGTTTATTTTAACTGCTATTAATTTTAAGAATTCGTTGACTGGCATATTCTTAATGATCCCTGATACATCTAATGGGGAATTATCTTTATTAATTCCATATCTTAGTTCTGATGCTCCAACAAGATAAATATTGCGCCAATTAGCTGATTCAGCTTGATACCCTAATTGTTCAAATGCATCTGCTAATAAATTTTTAGCTTCTGAATTTTCTGGGTCAGCCATTACGACATTTTTTAATACTTGAGCTACCCAACGATATTCACCTTTTTCATAGTCAACTTTTGCTTGTCTCAAAATGTTTGCTGCTCCACCCATGTATTCTACATATTTTTGGCCAGATTCAACTTGTGGTAATGGATCTAGATCGGAAGGATGAGCACTATAATAACCTAAATAATAATTGTAAACACCCTTTGAATTATGCTTTAAAGTTCCATAATACCCACGATTTCCCCAGTAAGTATCCAATTCTTTTGGAAGTTTAATTATTTCAGCTATCTCATCCATCGTATAACCATAATTGGCTAAGCGCACCGTCTGATCGTGCATATATTTATATAAATCACGTTGCAGTTTTAAATGATTGATCGCATTATCTTTCTCCCATACAGGCCATGCATGAATCATGAGTAATGCATCGATCTCTTCATTTTCAAATAATTCGATTGTTTTATCCAGTGAATTAGCCCAATGTAATGCATCTCGAGTTTTTGCTCCTCTTACAGTATAAATTTGATGCATCAATTTATTGGCATTCTCTGATACAAATAATATTTTGTAATCCCTAATATAAAAATGCATTTCAGCTGGTGCTTCTGTATTTGGCGTTAATAAAAATTCAAATGTTACACCATCGACTTCCATCGATTGGATTTCATTTTCTATTTCAACATTTGGTAACTGAAAACTCATAGTACCTGATCCCATTGTTGGGCCAATACCTACTGATACAGAGCCTTTTGAACCGTCTGGTAAATCTTTTCCAAACTGATACTCTGCACGTCGGGCCATGATTGTACCTAAAAGTGCATTCTCACTTAACGCTTCTTCTGTAAAATATTGAGGAACTATAATCGGAATATTAGGATTTTCAGCATAATTAAGTACGGCTTGAATACCGCCAAAATGGTCAGCATGACTTTGACTGATTATAACGGCTGTTACTGGCTTTTGTGGTCGATGTTTATAATATAACTCCATAGCGGCTTTAGCTGATTCATTACTTCCCAAAGCATCAACGACAATAACTCCCTGTTTTCCTTCAATAAAAAAGTTAGTTACCAATGATTGTCCACGAACTTGATATACTCCTTCTACAACTTCAAACAAACCAGATATAGCCTGTAATTGCGCATTTCTCCATAGACTTGGGTTCACAGTCTCAGGAGCAGTGTTATTTAAATAGTTTAACTGTTCAATGTCCCAAACAACTTCCCCAGAATCGTCTTTAATAATCTTTGCTTCTAGTGGTGCAATAAATCCTCTGTTTGCATCTAAGAAGTCCTGTCTATCATCAAAATTTAGAGAATCATATACTGCTAAATTTGCCTTTTTTGTAAAAGAAGTTGCGGGCATTGATTGAGTTAAAATGTTATTTGTCATAAGAACCTCCATGAATTGATATATATTCAAAAGTTTTTATCAGAAAATACTCTATTAAACTAATTAACTTTCACTTGTTCTACATTTAAAGCTCTTTTTAAAATCTTACCTGTACTATTCTTAGGTAATTCTTTCTTAAATTCTATTTGTTTAGGTAGCTTGTACTTTGCAAGCTTGTCCTTGCAGAAATGTAGGATGTCGTCCTCCGTTATACTTTCATCATTCGATACAACGAAAGCCTTTACGATTTCACCGTAATCTTTATCAGTTATTCCTAATACAGCTACTTCAACAATCGCTGGATGTTGATAGATAACTTCCTCTACTTCTCTTGGATATACATTGTATCCGTTTACAATAATCATGTCCTTTATTCGATCAACAATATAGATATATCCATCTTTATCCATTTTTGCTAAGTCACCAGTATAAAACCAATCATTCTTTATGGCGTTAGTTGTTGCATCAGGCATTCCAAGATATCCAATCATGACATTTGGACCTTTGACAATTAGTTCACCTATTTCGCCTCTTGGAACTTCATTTCCAAATTTGTCGACAACCTTATTTATTACGCCTGGAATATCTACTCCGACAGACCCAATTTTTCTTATTCCTTTTATAGGATTAAATGCCGTAACAGGAGCTGTTTCAGAAAGACCGAATCCTTCAGCAATAATAGTCTTATATTTTTCCTCAAATCGTTGAAGTAATTCAACTGGCATCGATGCTCCACCTGATAAACATACACGTATAGATGAGAAATACTCAGCTGAATAATCTTTTAATTGTAATAAAAAGTTAAACATCGTTGGAACACCAGCAAATAATTTCACTTTCTCATTAAAAATTGTATGAATGACTTCAATAGGATTAAATTTTTGAACAATTACGATATTAGCTCCACTCATAATTGGTGTATTAATACAAACCGTCATGCTAAATACATGGAACATTGGAAGGACAGCTAAAATGCGATCATCTTCTTTGAACTCGACAAGTTTAACAATTGACTCTGCATTTGATGCCATATTTCTGTGACTTAGCATAGCTCCTTTTGGTCTTCCTGTTGTTCCAGAAGTATATAAAATAACAGCAAGATCTTCTGCCATAATTAACGGATTTTCATTGTTTTTTGATTTGTTTACAATCAACTGCTCCCAATTGAATTCAGCTTTATTAGATCCCACATAGTAAAGCATTTCGATCTGTTTTAATTCTAATTTAAGAGAATCAATGATCGTTTCCATTGTAAAATTTGCTATGACAGCTTTTGCTTGGCTATTCGATAAAATATATGAAATTTCATCTTTCGTATAGATTGGGTTAACCGGTACAACTACCCCACCTGCACGAAGAATTCCATAATAAGCGATGACAAATTCCGGACAATTCCCTAATACCAAGGCTACTTTATCACCTTTTCTGATTCCATCATGTACTAAATTAGATGCTACACATTCGACTTGTGAATATAATTCACTATACGTTATATTTTTATTTTCAAATGTAATTGCATTTCGATTTGGATATTTTTCTGCACTTTTTCTTAAACTTTCATTTAAATTCCAATTCATAAAAATTTTTCTCCTCCTGATAACTACTAGTGAGCTACATTCTCGTAATTTACTAAATTAGTGAGATTAAATGAAATTGTAATACTAAAAATTGAGATAGATTAGAATTATTATGTCTTCCAACTTTATACATAAAATTTGAATATAATTGAGGCACCATCAAAGATTTTGAAGGTGCCCGGTAACTATAAATAAAAATTATGAAATTACTAAGCCAGAACCTGCAACTTCATTGGAAACTTTTGCAATTACATCAGGTGGAATTTTGAAGAATATTCCGCAAGGATCACTATGAACCATCGCTACAATGTATCCCATATTATCGACATTCACCTCAAAATCAGCAAATGTACTAGGAAGACCAACTTTTTCACGTAAATTACGGATAAATAAAACAACTTCTGCAAGGCACTCTTCTTGTTTTTGCGGTATATCTTTTAAACCTAAAGCTTGTGCAAAACCATGAATTCGTTTCAAATAATATGGTGCAAGTGATTCCATAACATTTGGTAATATCACTGCATTAGCAAGTCCATGAGGAATTCCGAATTTTGCTCCAAATACATGCGCTATATTATGTACAGGAATCGCATTAACAGAAAGACTGAAAGCAGAAATTGCCATCGAACTAGCCATTAACATATTTGATCGTGATGCAAGGTTATGTCCTTCATGAACAGCAGTAGGTAAATTATCTACAATCATACGAATCGCTTGAAGTGCATATGCATCCGTCATTGGATTCGCCTGAGGTGAGAAATAAGCCTCAATTGCATGAGTTAATGCGTCAAATCCTGTAAACGCTGTAATTTTTGGTGGTAAACCAAATGTAAGCTCAGGGTCTAAAATCGCCATATCAGGGCTAATGAATGTATTTAGGATATTCGTTTTAATTCCTAATTTTTCATTAAGTACTACTGCGATTGGAGACACTTCTGCACCAGTTCCAGCTGTTGTTGCGATTGCAACGTGTGGAATTGGAATATACTGAGCTTCTGGCCAAAATTCCATTAAATTTCCAACAAGAAGCTCTTCACGAATATCATGAACCTTATTATGAAGCATCCATTTAATTGCTTTAACTGTGTCTAAAACACTACCTCCACCAACAGCAATTAATGAATCTCCATTACATTCTTTAAAGAACTTGGCACCTCGGTTTATGATTTCACCTTTTGCATCCTGTTCAATGTCCTCAAAAACTCCTACTAGCTGTACTGCACTAGGAATCGCTTCAAATAGTTCCTTAATTTTATCTGTAATTCCCGCTTGAGTTATTCCTTTATCAACGTAAAGAACTGCTCTCTTACCACCAAGTCCTTTTATCATTTCTGGTAACATTGAGCGAGCTCCAGCCCCACTGTTTACAACTGTTCGAACCGAAAACTGAAAAAATGACGTTATCATGGGATCGCCTTCTCTTTTCTATTATTGTTTTTTATTAGTCATACTGAATTAATTTATTTTTTTATATTAGTAGCTTATAAATCTAGTTTTTTATAATAAGATGCCATACCAAGGTTTTTGGCTTAATTCCGGAGTAAGTGAACAATGAACATGCTTAACTTGTGTGTACTCATCTAAAGCATAACGACCAAGTTCACGTCCAAAACCACTTTGTTTATATCCACCAAATGGTGCATCACTTCTTAACATGTGCCAATCATTGATCCAAACTGTTCCTGCTTTTAATTCACGTGAAATTTTTAGTGCTTTATTAACATCTTTTGACCAAATACCGGCTGCTAATCCGTAAATTGTGTCATTCGCAATTTCGACTGCTTCTTCAATCGTTGAGTAGCGAATCACGCAAAGTACAGGTCCGAAAATCTCTTCTTGAGCAATTTTCATTTTATTGTCTACATCTGCGAAAATAGTAGGTTCAATGAAATAGCCATGATCATAGCCTTCACCCGTTAATCGTTTACCTCCGCAAACTAAACGAGCACCTTCTTTAATTCCAGTCTCAACATAGGACAATACTGTATCAAGTTGTTGCTGAGAAGCCATTGGCCCCATGCCGTTTGCCATATCAAGCTGGTTTCCAATTGTAATTGAAGAAGCTAATTTTGCTAAGCGATCAACAATTTCATCATAAATCGAATCATGAACTAAAAGGCGAGTCCCAGATTCGCAAAGTTGTCCAGAATGTAGACAGAATCCAAATAAGCTACCTGGAATTGTAATATCTAAATCAGCGTCTGGTAAAACGATAGAAGGTGATTTTCCTCCTAATTCTAGAGTGACTCTTTTAACTGTTCCAGCTGCTAACTCCATAATCCGTCTTCCTACTTCAGTAGATCCCGTAAATGCTACCTTATCTACATGTGGATGAGTTGCTAGCACTTCACCAACAGTAGCTCCAGGTCCAGAAACAACATTGAAAACTCCAGCCGGAATTCCAGCTTCAGTAGCTAATTCTGCTAATTTTAAAGTAGAAAGAGGTGTATTTGAAGCTGGTTTAATAACGATAGAATTCCCCATTGCTAGGGCAGGTGCAATTTTCCACATTGCTAAGAGCATTGGAAGATTCCAAGGTGTAATCGCAGCTACAACACCAATCCCTTCACGCCATACTTGATTATTGCTTGGTCCTGGAAAAGGCAGTACCGGCAGTGACTCAACAAATGGATACTCAATAGTAAATTTGGCTGTCTGCTGAAGTAAATCTACTAAATATAAAATATCTAAATTTGAAATTCGTCTTACAGTTGCACCTGAGCTAATAGCTTCTAAGAATGCAAGTTCTTCAGAATGTTCGACAATCTTATTCCCAAAATTAACTAAGATCTGAGCTCTTTCTTTTGGTGATTTTTTTGACCAAATTCCTGAATCAAAAGCATTACGAGCTGAAGTTATAGCTGCTTCAGTATCTTCTCTTCCAGCTTTAGCTACCAGAGCGACTACTTCTCCAGTTGCTGGATTTTTCACACTAAACGTTTCACCACTTTTTGCTGGTGTCCATTTACCATCAATATAAAGCGGAAATTCTAATACTTTTACAGTCGTTTGCATTTAAAAACCTCCTAAAAATAGTTTTATTATTATTAGATAAATAGGATTTATAGTAACACCTTTTCCTTCGAATTGGCCTTACCTCTTATTTAGAAAAAATGGTAGATCATTAGGGTATAACGATATTAGGTCATGGATCATGTTCTTTCCCCTTTTTAAATGAATTAAGATAAATTAAAATGACCTGGTTCCACAGACTGTTTATAACCAAGAAAACGCTTGCAAAAACACATAAAAATTTTTAGAATATAAAATCAGATGAAAGTTTTTTTAGAATTTTAATTAAATTTAAAAATTAAGAATTATCTGAATTAATTGTATAACGTCACAATTACTTAGTAAAATTAAGGTTTGTAATACCTGGTTCACAATTACTAATATCTAAATTTAGAGGATTTTATTATTCTCAAATCGAATTTCTAATATAGTAATCTATATACTAAGGTGGTCATCCTATGCACATACAAAAACTAAAGATTCTTTCTGAAGTTGCTAAAACGGGCTCTTTTTCTATAGCTGGTCAGAATCTTCATATAAGTCAATCTGGTATTAGTCAGGATATTAAAAAAATAGAAGATGAATTAGGTATAAAAATTTTCGATCGCACTCGTTATGGGGTTGTTCAATCATATGAGGGAACTAAAATTGTAAAAAAAGCAAATGAAGTTTTGTTAAAATATGAAGAGCTGATCGAAGAGGCTAGAAAAATTTTGGATATACATTCTGGAAATCTCAGAGTGTCTACAATACCTGCTTTTATTACTTATTTATTGAAACCATTAATGGAGTTTAAGAATTTATATTCAAATTTAACGATAGAGATTTCAGAAAATATAACTGAACTGACAGTTGAATCAGTTCAACAGAATAAAGCTGATATCGGACTGATCTGTATATATGAAGATATTTTTAAAAATATTGAGCATTTAAAATTTGAAAGTATCTCTGAGGGAACATTAAAGGTTTATGTAAGTAGTGATTCTCCTTTCGCTAAAAAGAAAAAAATAACACCAGAGGAAATCATTCAACAGACTGTAGTCTTATATAATGGCGATTATATTAAATGGTTTATCAATAATTTTCAATGTACTTTTGGAAAATTGAATATTTTATTGTCATCAAATCAAACGGAAGTACTATCACGTTTAATCTCAAATGGAATAGCAATTGGATTTGCCCCAGATTTTGCTACTAAAAGTAACCCTTATGTTATGGAAGGTAAAATCGTTGAAATTGATATTATCAATTATGAACCAATTAATGTAACGCTTGGCATTATTCAAACGAAGAATAGAACTCTTACAAAAATTGAGGAACACTTAACTCGGTTTATTAAATCTGAATTACAATATTATATAAATTAAGATTCGACTTCATATTCATAGCTAATTCACAATCTAAAATTGTATAATGCTAATAAAATGAAAAGAAGTCTCAAATGATACGAATCATTTGAGACTTCTTCTTTTTTTTAATTACATTGAACTACCTTTACTTAACTTTTATAGTTCGTTTTACAGAATGACTTTTATTACCAGCATTATCAAATGCGTATAGAGTAATAGTTTTTGTACCTTTACTTTGTTTTGGTAATTTCACATAAAATGTACCCTTACTTGATACTTTTGCTTTTGCAACAGTTTTATTCCCTATTGTTACAACAATTGTTGAATAAGCTTCTGCTTTACCTTTAATTTCCACACCATATTTGGAACTTACACTCAAGCTTGAGATGACCGGTGTATTTGGAGCTGTACGATCTAACACTTTTGTTTTAGATGCAGCGCTCTGATTACCTGCAAGGTCTTTTGCATAGACTGTTAGAATTGTGCCTGCTTTTTGTTTACTTACCTTAATTCGGTATGCTCCCTTTGCATCTGCTTTTCCAGTTGCAATTATCTTGTTTTGATTTTTAACAATAATAGATGCGTTTGCTTCGCTCGTACCTGATATTGATGTATCGTTGTTATCAATCTGATTAATCCTTGGAGCATTAGGTGCCGTACGGTCTAATACTGTCACTTTTGATGCTGCGCTTTTATTTCCCGCTTGATCTTTTGCATATGCGATTAATGCAGTACCAGCTTTTTGTTTACTTATTTTAATTCGATATGCCCCTTTTGAATCTGCTTTTCCTGTTGCTAGTACTTTATTTTGTACGCTAATCGTAACCGATGCGTTTGCTTCGGTACTACCTGAAATTGATGTATCATTGTCATCAACTGGATAAATCCTTGGTGCATTAGGTGCTGTACGATCTAATACGATTACTGATTTACTTTGTTGACCTTGGACATATACGGTTAAAACTGTACCTGCTTTTTGTGGGCTAATCTTTATGAAAAATTTTCCATCTGCTTTTGTTTTTCCAGTGCCTACTACAAGTTCTTTATTTTTCACAATAATATCTGCATTCGCTTGCGTAGTTCCTGAAATACTTGTGTCATTGTCATCAATTGTGTTGATTATTGATACTGGAGGTTCTTCATAATTTTGTCTTAATACTGTCAGATAAAATTCTCTCGTCGTGCTCGCATTTCCTTTCTTAATAGTTGCAGTTAACGTAACAGGACGATCACCAAGTTCAAATTTAGGTCTTGTTACTGTTCCATCATTTTTAATAAAAGAAGGATTACTTGAAGACCAACTAATTGTTGTGTCATTCGTCCCTTTTGTTGGTAAATACAAGTTAGATGTTACAGTATTTTGATCTGTATTATCGTTCTTAATTAAATTCCAAACGACTGATGATTTTGCTGCCAAAACTGCTGGTTCATCATTCGTATTTTGACTTCTTACAAAGAAATAGAACGTTTTTCCAAGTCTAGCATCACCTAATTTAATATAAGCGAATACTGAAATATACTGATTTTGAGCAGGTCTTGTCACTTTTCCATCATTTGCAATAACGTCTGGCATGTCCGATTCCCATCGAATTTCGACACCGTCATTTCCAAAAGTTGTCGGGAAGTTTAAATCCTTTGTCACGTCCAAATCACTTGTGTTTTCGCCAAGTAATTTGTCAGTTGTTAATCCTTGATACACGCGTAGTACTTTTGTTCGTTCTGCGTGTTGTGTATCTCTTAGGACTGTTAGATGGAACGTTTTGTATATTGTACTGCTGTTTCGTGTGATTTTTGCAACAAGCTCTACGTGTGCATCATCTTCGTCAAATAACGGTAGGTACACGCGACCTTGATTTGTAATATGCTTTTGATCATCAGAAGTCCATGTAATTACTGAACCATTTGATCCTCTAGTTGGTAATGATAACGATTGTGATATATTACCTTGGTCAGTATTTCCTTCTCGTATAACATCCCAAGTAACTCTTGAAGAATCTTCAGCAACTGCTAATGAGTCTTCTGGATTTTTAGCTTTTACTGTCACGCTAAACTTCTTAACAGCAGTAGCACCGCCTACAGTAGCTGTAGCTGCAAGTGTAATATTCGTATCTTTATCTGCTCGATATACCTTCCCATCGTTTGTGATGATGGTCGGATCACTGCTTTCCCAGCTAATTTCTGCTTGATTATTTTTATCAACGAAAGGTAGCACTAAATTAGTCATCACGTTCGTTTGATCTGTGTTACCACCTTTTATTTTGTCCCAATTCAACTGTTCCGCTACTTTTGATGCTAAAGGTTGATCTGCACCCTCTGCTGCTCCCAATCGATAGACTACCACATTGAAAACTAATGGATGATTCCCTGCAAATGGGTGACTAGGGTTCTCACCAATTGTACTTCCACCATCTATTTCAAAAAAGTTTGCTCCAGGTTTTAACTCACCCGTTGGCATACTGAATGATTTCACACCAGGTTCATTGTTATATCCTTCTGGGATATTTCCTCCAGTTTCTTCGTTTAACCCATCGTCATACGGACTATTTCTCCATTCTGACGTTGGATCAAATAAATTTTTAAAGAAGTTATCTTCTCCCCCATATCTTCGATTCCAGTCAGCCCATTCAGCGTAGAAATTCATTCCAACCGCAGTTACCGACCCTTTTACATCATATGTTGAATCATAAGTAAAGAATGTTGCAGTACCTGTTGAATCAATAATCGCGTTATCAAATTGCACTTTTGGTATATACGGATTTTTGATGACAGGTACTTGAATCGTTGTTTCGTGACCTAAATAGTCAATCATCGTTACCGGGAATGTACTTTCACCTTCTGGTATACTGCCCGGATCATTATATCCAACAGGACTATTAAAGGTATATACATCTCCTAATGGCAAGTCCCACTCTGGTATAGCATTAGGGTAATAAGATGTTGCCGCTTTTCTTTGTTGATTTCCAACTAATAAAATCGGTGCTAAATCCGGATTCGCTGACCATGTTTTATTATTTCCATAAGGCGTTACAAGATAGCCTCCAACCCATGGATCGAAACTTTCTACATGGTAAGTATTATTGTATTGAAGTTTTATTTCTGGATTTCTACTTGCATCTTTATATGGAACAACCTCAATCGGAAGTTCAGTATTTGTTTCACCATTTTTAACTATTACTTTATCTGCTGTAACACTTACATTAAATGTAGTTGTACTTGCATTTCCCATATAATCAGTAGTTGTCAGTTCGACTGAGTGATCACCATTTGCTAACACAACTGGATATCGGAACGTTTGTTCAGATCTATCAAAAGTTGTAATACTTCCCATCGATTTTTTAGTTCCACCATCAACAGCAACTTCTACTTTATAGCCTCTTGAATTTGCTATTTCATCTTTCACTGTCGTATTTAACATTAGAGAAACTGGATCTCCGCTCTTTTCTACAAAAGCTTTCATTTTATCCGTATTCACTGAAATCGTTGGTGCCACAGTATCTACATATGTCTCAATACCAATTGCTGGAATTTCTGCATCATTCCATTTTTCTCCCTCAGCTAAACATACATACTTCACAACATACTCTCCTGCAGGTAAATCTTTCGGAACGGTATATTGTCCTTTAATCGAGTACTCACTGTATTCTCCATATGCTGGTTTTTCCGTCATCACTTGATTTAGATCAAGATCGATAGGATCTCCTACAATCGAATTATTATCGGAATAATCTTTT
Source organism: Bacillus sp. AFS053548 (assembly GCF_002575105.1). Lineage (NCBI taxonomy): Bacteria > Bacillati > Bacillota > Bacilli > Caryophanales > Bacillaceae > Bacillus > Bacillus sp. AFS053548. The sequence goes on from NZ_NUHI01000009.1 coordinate 82,238, forward strand.
AAAAGGACCGCTTGAATTTTTTTCACAGCACCTGTACGTCCAACTGCTTTAAAATTCAAACTAAAATTGTCTCCAGGTTTTACGTTAGCAGTCCAGTACATACTTGGAACGTTGTCGCCTAAAGTAGCTGAATATAAATCAATCCAAACATGGTTACTAGTTTTATTAACGATAACAGTACGAGTTTCACCCAAATTGCCAACTTTATCGATTGGTGCAATATTGATGATGTTTAGTCCTTCATTTAATCCAGGTACTTTTAATTCATATGTCCCTTCTGCATTTTGTTTAACATCAGATTTATAATTAGTAAATGGCTCGCTTCCATTCACGGCTAGATATACACTACCGTCAACTTCACCAGCATCTCCATCATCCACCGTCCATCGCACTGTATAGCTATCTGTATTTGTCACTTCAGGATGTGTTTTTTCATCATAATCCGCTGATCTTAATAAATTTAAAGTTGGTGCAGTTGAATCCTTATACATCGGTATATAAACAGTCGGTTGTGGTTTAGCATTCGGTGCATCCGCTGTTGCCGTAACCGCAAAGTAATACTGACCATCAGGAACAGGTAGTCCTTGATTATATGCATACCAAACCCAGTTTGCTGAAATCTGAGAAGGTAAACCACCTGAATATGGATCATTTTTGACATTCCATTCATCATCTGCCAAATGAGTCACAAGATTATGTTCTTTATCGACAACATCAATTTTCAAGTTACGTGCGCTTCGGAGTAAAGCAAGCGCAGGTACTGGGGAGAATTCAGGACCAAAAGCATAAAACTTGTCACCTAACGCGATTTGAGCCGGTGTATGTGGTTTACCGAATACCTCCTCGTACCCAAAATAAAAAGGACCTGTTTGAATTGCTAATTGTGTCCCAAATCCTGACTGAGTCCACACATCTGTAGTATCTGGTGTATCGATGACTTTTGGCTCATCCCATTTCCCGAAAAAACCATTATATGGAACGTTTAATGTTGGGTTATTTGAATCTGTCGGAGTTAAATATATATAGCCCTCAACAAATGTATTTTTTACTGTAGCATCTGTTAAAGATAAAGTAACAGTTACTCGCTTAGTTGAATTTGCTGGAATTGTAATTTCTTTTAAATCAAATAATAATTTTGCATCATCTAAATATCGGCTACGAATGTTATCCGAATTTGTCTTAAGCTCGTCTTTTAAAACATCCGTCATCACAGTTCCATTTAATTTGTAAGTTACAGCTTTATCTGAAAGATTTGAAGCAGTTAGTGTAAATGTTGTATCTTTGCCTATTTCTTTCAAACTAATACTGCCAGTACCAGTTGAGCCGGTAACAACCACAGGTGTTTTTACAGCAAGGTCTGGGCGAATCATCCCTGCGCCCTGTCTTCTAGGCTGATATTCAGTCATATAGTCACTTCGGTCAATTGAATTATTACCATTGACATAATCTCTTTTTGCTGGAATCGACGTATTCATAATTAAATTCTTCGATAACCCCGCAAAAGCTCTTGTTCCCGGTTTATATCCTTTATCAATTAAAGCTTGCATTACATCTGCAACTGCACCAGCTACGTATGGAGCTGCCATAGAAGTTCCATCTTCGCTCTCATAAGCATTGTGTTTATTCGTATCAGCAGTTCTAACTGATGATACAATCGCATGACCAGGAGCCATTACTTCTGGTTTTAATAATAAATCACTAGTTGTCCCCCAAGATGTGAAATCCGTTGGTTGTCCTGGGTTCGATTCAACGAATGCAGAGCTTACTTTCTCATCATTAATTCTAAACTTGATTGACTTCTGAGTTGTTGCATCAAGTGGTCCAATAACTGGTCCACCTCCACATGTGCTAAGTGGACCAATAACAGGGCCATCACCGCCACCACATGAAAGTATATCGTCTAATGCCTTTCCATCTTCATAACTAATAAATGAAAATGGAATTGTTCCGAATCCTTGTGGATCTGGTGCTGGTTGAGAAGAACTTCCGTTATAAACGATTACTCCAGCAGCACCTTTTTGTTTCGCATTTGCTACTTTTTCTGCAAAACTTATTGTTCCGCGCTTTATTAAAACAACTTTACCAGTCACATCTATACCATTGTAATCTGATGGTACACCAATACGTTCATTTCCACTACTGTCTTTTCCTAGCGAAACTAATGTATACTCTTTGTTTTTGTCTGCTGGCCAATTCCAGTCATCTAGACCTTGCCCAGAAATATCATTATCAACTTCGTCTGTATGAAATTTATACGTATGTTTCGATACAATATTATTTGCAGCTGCAACTGTAAATGAATCTGAATAAACACCTGGATTACCAATCTTATTTAAATCAGGAGTTTGTCCAATTTTTATTGTTTCACCCAGACCACCAGATCGGTCTGAGTATGCATTAGATGCATTTCCAGCTGCAACAACGACAACATGTCCCTCATCTGTTGCATTTCGAATCGCAATTCCTAATGGATCGTTAGGGTCTCTTGTATCGAAAGAAGAAGATGAACCTAAACTCATGTTAATCACATCTGCTCCTAATGCAGAAGCATGGTCGATTCCTTTAATAATATCTTCTGTTAATGCACCGGCTTGATGATCAGAGAACACTTTTTCAGCAATAATTTGTGCTTCTGGTGCAACACCTTGTATAACTGGGCCAGATCCAGCTGCAATTCCTGCCACGTGGACACCATGTGAGCTTGTTGCATTATTTGGATCTTCCACTCGTGGAATGATGTCATCATTTTGATCAGCCCAATTGTAGCCGTCTACTACTTTTAGTGAAGTTGTGCCATCTAGACGTTTAAATTTCCCCTTTTTAATTCTTGCTTTACTCATATCTTTCGGATCTGGGAATGCTTCATGCGTATAGTCAACGCCCGTATCAACTACTGCAATGACCATCCCTTCTCCTTTATAACCAATCGGTTTTCCTAAAGAAGAACCATTCCAAAGATTTTTAATTCCTGTCAAATCATGCTGTTGATTAACAGCTGGTGTAAATGTTTGTTGTAATGTAACAGCTTGAACATCTGGTAATGATTTAATATAATCTATATCTTCGAATTTGATATTATCAATACTAAACCCTTTAAATATATTTTCAAATTCGTGCTTAAACTCTAGTTTATTACTACTCTTCGTTTTACTATTTGATAATTCACTCATGATTTGGTTTTTGGTCGTTTTAATATCTTCTTGAACACTAATTGCAGCATTGGTCACAGACGTTTTATTGACTCCAACATGATCAGCTGCTGTCAACTCTGAAACCGTTTGACCTTTAAGCTGAACAATGACCGAAACCTTTTCATCTGGCTTATGCGCTTCTAGGTTCGACAATTTCGCCATATCTGCTAGTTTTTTTTTCTTATCCCTTTCAACTGCAGCCTCAATACTCTTTTTACCTTTCTCATTCAAAGCATCCAGATCTTTTTGAGACAAATTAGCTGAATTTAAGCTACCTTTACCATTCGTAACAAATATTCCTGATTTTGGTTTGGATTCTTTTGCTGTGAATGGATTTTTATGACTATTTTCCTCAGCAAATACAAAATTCATGTTTGACATGACAAGGCCGAAGACAGCCATATACGACATTTTTTTCAACAATCTTTTTCTATACTTCATATTTCCTCCCCCATTGACTGAACAATCTATTAGTGAAGTTCACTTGATCATTCTAAATCCAAGTTATAAATTTAATTATTAAGAATTTTCTCAATAATTAAATTTGTTGATTTTATTGTACTTAGGCTTATATTTGCTGTAAATTGGGGTTAATTTTTCTTTACTGAAATAATTATTTAAAGAATAGACCAACAAAGCTCCAGTTCCATGCGAGAATTTTGTATTAAAATGTAGAAAATCAAAAGAAAATGTAGAATTTCGAAGTGGATAGAATATAAATAAAAAAAATTCCATTTTAAACTTGGGGGAATTCGCTAAATAAGATAGTTAAAAGTTATATTGTCAATTTACAATCGTGATTAATTATTTTAGAATAGATTTTGATTTTAATCTTTTTCGTTCATAACTTACTAGAAAAACAAAATAGCATATATTATTTTCCTCGTATGTGCTAATTGATTTCTTTCCATCTTTTTATTTTTCTCTGTCCTGATTACGATTTTTTCTAGTTTAAATAATCGACCATCCCATCAACGATTGAGTTTGTTGTCTTTGTTTGAAATTCTTCTGAATTCATTCGTGCTTCATCGGTTGAATTCGAAATATATCCAAGTTCAAGTAAGATGCTTGGTCTCGGGTTTTCTCTTAATACATAGTAATCACCAAAACTTCCCCCTCGATCTCGTGCATCCAAACCATTAGTAAAAATATGATTATGCATTAATCTAGCTATTGGCTCGTCCACTATTTTATTATAATAAGTTGTAATACCTTCGACTTCATTCGTAAAAAAGGCATCAAAATGGATACTAACAAATAGGTCTGCATTACTTTCTTCAGCAATTTCCACTCGATCCTCAAGTGATATTTTTACATCATCATTACGCGTTAAAATAACTTTAGCGTCAGTACGATTCTCTAGCTCATTTTGTATATTTTTGGCCATTGTTAATGTTACATCATTTTCATTCGTTCCGTTTTGTCCACTTGCACCTATATCTCTTCCACCATGACCTGCATCAATGACAATTGTTTTACCAGCTAATATCTTCGCAGAAGATGTATTTACTCTCATTCTATTTTCAGTTGATGATTGAGCTGTATTTTCTTTATTTTTTATTAGTCCATTATCTTTATGTTTAATGATAAATACTAATATCATAATTGATATAATTAAAAATAAGAAGGTTTTTGAATCGAATGTACGCCTGAAAAACGATACGCTTTCCAAATAATCGCACTCGATTCAGAATATACTCTCTATGAAAATGGACAATCACTATTAAAAGTGGTTTAAGAAGAATAATGTAGAAACATTTATTTAGTCATTCATCAACCTATCAATCGCTGATCAGATGCTATACTGATGCTGTTTGAACCCAGAGCGATTGATTTCAAAAGTAATAAAAAAAACCTTAACCCAATAAAATACAGGGCCAAGGCTACTAAAATCCTATTTAATTACTATTTATTTACTGAATTAATCCATAAAATGGTTCTTCATTTGATTATAGAAACTAGATTAGGATTATTTTAATCCTAACTCACTTAATACAGTATCCAATGAAGCACCTTTATATGAAGTTTTCGCTTTAGGTGGATTTGGAACTGTACTATTTTGTAATCCATAGTTCTTAATAAGAAGATTCATATCCTTTTTATCAACAACTCCATCGAAGTTCAAATCTGCACCTGATTTATTAGTTCCCCAATAAGTTTGTAGAGATAATGCATCCATTATATCAATTACATTATCTTTATTTACATCCCCAGCTTTAGGTTGAGTGGAAAAAGTTCTGTCCACTCCGATTAATTCTCCACGAGCGTCATCTGATAGCACAAACGTCTTATACATCGTAAAATGACCTGGTGCATCTACTTTTAGTGTATAAGCATTTTTATCAACTTTCATTCCATCTACAATGTAGTTTCCATTTTTTTCTGGCGTAGCCTCAAAAACAGTTTTACCATCATATGACGTTACGGATACTTTTGCACCAATTTTGGAATTATCAAACGCGAAATTCTGTTGGCCTGTTAAAGGATCCATCGTTCCTTCTAAATTCAAGTTACCCTTTATCCTTGAATATGTGTTTTTCATATTAACACTATCCATATAAGTATATACATTATTTGTTACTGCATTTGATTGATCAATTGTAGTTCCAGCCATTTCCATTCCATACCAGTAGACAGGGAAAGCTGACTTTGGTGCATAATGTTTAGCTGTATTTAAATCGAAATTAACTAATTGTATATCTTCTGGCAATGCTTTATTTCCTAAATAATTAAAAGTAATTGTATATTTCGTATAAACATCATCAGATGTTGATGTTACAGATACTTGTGCATCCCCATATTGTTTAACTGCATCACTTACAACAACATTATTAATTGTAGCTAAGTCACCATTGTCTTTTAAAACTGGAATTGTAATCTTTGATGTTTTTAGGTTTTTAATATTATTTGAACGAATCGAATAATTTATAGTATCTCCGGTTGAAGCGACTTGTTTATTTGCTTTTAAGTAATAGTAAGGGTAAGTATTAGAAACAAAAGCTACCCTTAGCATTGACGAAGAACCTGAAGTGAAGTTTCTTGCAGCATCATAAGCATAAAACTGAACTTTTAAAGGTGTAGACCTTTTTTGTACTAGTATTTGATCGTTATAATCTCCATTTTTATCAGTGTTAATAGCTGGATTTGATAGTGGACTATCGTAAAACGAAACCACTGCATTGCTTGATTGATCAATTGGAAATCCAAGACGATTAGCATCAGCCACTTCTGGGTCATTTACATTAATATTGAAATCATATAAATATTCTCCATTTGAATCGAATTGACTATCATCATATTCAATAACTTTTTGATCTAACGAATCAAAACTCGAAGTCATTGTTGGTTTGTCTTTTTCAAAGATGAAATCCGCTACTTTTGTAAATACTTTCCCCTGATCATTTGTTCCAATCAGTTTTAATTTATAGTTACCTGTTTTTGCATAAACATAATCACTGCTAATCGGATTTTTCGGATCACCTGTCAACGGATAATAACCCCCAGTGAATCCAGCAGCATTAGCATAAACTGTGTTTTCATTCAATGTTCGAGGATCATAAGACCCTAAGAAACCAATATCTTGACCTGTTGAATCTTGTAATACTACATCTAAAGTCTTCATAAAAGACTTTAATGAGAATTGATAACCTTGGTATGGAAAGGCTTTTTCTGGCCACGTTGTATCACCAGAATACATTTGATATCGCACTGTAAGTGTATCAATCCCTTCATTAATAACACGTCCGCCAAATGGAATTTGATACGTTTCGGTTGGATCTGCATTATTTGTAAAGACGATATATCCCTCATATGTTCCTTTTTCGGCTGTTTTCGGAATGTTCAAGTCAAATTTAATTGATTTTTGACTAATTCCGTTTAATTTAACCGAAGTTGGACCTGTTAAGGTCACTCCATTTTGAGCTGCATCTTTAGAACCTCTTAATCCTGTTTGGAATTTAACATTTACACTAAATGTTTTTGCTTTTTCACTTCTATTTTTCAATGTAATATTACGTGAATCATAAATATCTTGGTCATCAAATCCATATGAACCAAAACTGATTCCACCCGTTAATTCTTTGATTAACTTTTGTTTTCCATTGATAATTGTAGGTGTTTTATCCACTACTTCAAATTCGACATTCGAATGAATTGCCTCATATGCATCAACTCGCCCACTACCCATTTCAAATACACTATAATTTTTTGAAAGTGGATCAGCTGTATTCATTAAAATTGATTTAATGTCTTCAGGCTGGAGGCTCTTATTGGATTGTAATAGTAATGCTGAAACACCTGCCACATAAGGTGTTGCCATCGATGTACCTGATAAGCGTTCATAAGCATACTTGTAGTCTTCCGCTTTTGATCCATCAACCGTTTTATTATTTATATAAAATGGAACGGTTGAAAGGATTGATACTCCAGGTGCGACAACCTCTGGTTTAATATCAAAATTAACACGAGAAGGTCCTCTTGAACTAAAACTAGCTAATTCGTCCGCAGCTGTTTTTAACTTTGTAAAATCACCAAACGTGAAGCTTGTTTGACCAGCTTTCATAGCTGTTAGGATTGCTTTTCCATCTGTGTTTGATACTGAAAATGCTGGGACTGCATCAACTGATTCACCTAAGAATGACTGAATAGCTCCTTCAGCTGCGTTTGTCTCGTCATTATACATAATGACTCCAATCGCACCTTTTGCTTTTGCATTTTTGATTTTGTCAATTAATCCAATGGATCCACGTTTTATGAATGCGATTTTTCCGTTTACATCTTTCCCATTGAAATCAGCTGGATTAGCTAGTCCAACATCAACAAGTTGATATGTTTTCCCTTTTAATGTTGTTAAATCATCTGAATAGTTTCTTGCCAATTGCCTTAATGAATAATTCATACCATTTTGTACACCTGCATATTGATAAATATCAAGTGAGATTGATGATGCACCAACAGTTAGTGCTAAAGCTGCAGCAGCTGGTGAACCTAGCGTATAACTTTTATCGCCACTATTCCCCGCTGCAACAACAGTTGTTACTCCACTTAATACTGCATTGTTTACAGCAATTGAAGTTGCATATAATGGATCATTAAGTGTATTGCCTAGAGACATATTAATAACATCCATGCCATCCTTCACAGCTCGATCAATTGCAGCAATAATGTTTTCCGTTGATCCAGAACCGTATGGTCCAAGCGCTCGATATGAGTATAGATCTGCTTCAGGTGCCGCTCCAACGGTTTTAAACTCACTATCTGCAACCCCACGCCCACCGATAATTCCTGCTACATGTGTACCATGTTCTGTATAGTATGCACTTCCATTACTAGTTTCAGGTTTACCTGATTTTTTCCAATCAGCGTAGGTCGTCTCCATTGGATCATTATCATTACCTACAAAATCATATCCACCTTTAAAGGCATCCTTTAAGTCTGGATGATGGTAATCCATTCCTGTATCTATTATCCCTACTTTAATTCCTTTTCCTGTAAATCCTTCTGCATGTAAACGATCTAGACCATCATACGGTGTATAATTCGCAACATTTGCTTCATCCTTTTTTAATTGGTCATTATCACTAGCAGGCGGATCAATCGAAAAAGTTGTATTGCTCCAAACTGATTTTACTACTTTTGATTTTAATAGGTTTTTAATTTGATTAGCTGGCAGACTCATTGAAACACCATTAAAGGCATTTTTATAGGATCGATTAATCTTATAGTCTACTTTTATATTATTGTCGTCTGTTAATAATTGTTTGACATCTGTATTGAATGTAGTATGATCTTGATCAATTAAATTCGATGCATCTTTCTCAGATAATTGTTGACCCTCTACATTTGCTTCAATTTGTGCGACTTTGACAGGCTTATTTACAAACTCAATAATGACGGATGTTTGTTTCGTAGAATTTAAATCTGTATCTGAAGAAATTTGAAGTCCTGTTGATTCATTTGTAGTCATCTGGTTGAGTGCTGCTCTTTGTTCTGGTGTTAAATTAGCAAGTAAACTTTCAACATTCGTATTTCCAACTGCTTTGGTAACATTTGATACATGTCCAAGTGAACCTAAAATAAAACTAGATGATAGAGCAAATACAGCTAAGCTTTTCACGACCTTACTATTGTTGTTTGCTTTTTTCCCCATTTTCTTCCTCCAAGTCTCTGTCTTTTTATTACAAATGTAGTGCAATGAATTACGAAACAATGATTCTAATCGGTTTTAAGTATTTATTTAGAATTCATTTATTTTCATTGATTTATTACAATTACATAAGTACTTACAATTATTAAAGAGATTTGGAGTCGTGTAAATTGGGGAAATTATCCTAAATACATGATTCAAAATTCGCTTTTTCTCATCAGTTTTTTTAAAAAAAATTGTCGTTAAGATGCATTTTATGTAGACTTTTCAATTAAACGCCAATATTACGTTACATATTTTGTCAAAAAGTGATGAATGAAGGGAGTCTAAATTTGGGGGATTATTGCACATTACTATTAAATACTGTTGATTTAGTATAAAATATTTTTTCAATATTTTTATTTAGTAGCTCTCTTTGGGGTATTTTTCAAAGTTGAAGTCAGTGTAGGATTAAGAGTAGGAGATACATAGTTTTTACCAGTCAATATGTACTGTGATACAAAATCTATAAAGTCATCAACCTAACGAACATTATAGTTATTGTCAAATGGGAGAAATTCCATAGAAATTCTAACGAGTTTTTGTTCAATCCCCTAAAAATAAATGTAAATTAGATAAAATTTAAGGAGTATTTTATATTATTTGTTTAAAAAAATAACCCTTTATTCCAAATGGAATAAAGGGTTATTTACATAGTAGCTTTTTATATAAAGCGACTGTTAGCGTACAGCGTAGGTCTTAATAATAGTTTGTTCGATCTGGCTGCCATTAGCGTCCCATGCTTTGATGCGAAGCGAAACGTAGCCAGAAGCTGGGTTTTTCACCCACACTTTGTAATGGCCATCTTTCCTGTCATCTACCTTTGTGTTGCTCCAAGTGCTGCCGTCGTCAGTGGATACTGCGACCTCGACCCCTTTAATGTCTGCGGTAGCACCTGATTGAGTTACGAATGATAGATCGAAGTGATCAGTAATGCCACCTTTTGCCTTGTTTTCATTATCCAGGCCAATGTCATACCTCGGCCACAATAGCGCAAGGTTTTCTTGCCCATCTGTTGGTCGCTGGGACTTGAATGTCCAAGCTGTGCTGGTCGTTGTAGCCAGAGAGAACCCGAACCATTCTGGGTGCGATGTGTCCGCCGTGATCTTATAGGTTGCCGGGTTTGAGCTGACCTCAAACATACTATGATTTTGGGCCGATGACTGAGAAAGGAGTTTCCCGTCTTGATACATCCGCCAAGTGATCAAGTCTTTCCCATTTGTAAACAAGCCGTAGTGCCCCGGCTCACTATCACCGTTATCACTCATGTTAAGGTTTAAGATGTCTCCCTCGCGATACGCCCAGGTATTCTCCGGTCCAGATGGAGCGTTCGCCGCGCCCATCCAAGTCTCTTCTTTCTTGTCGCCCGGCGAGTAGATGCGATATGCGTCCTTCATGTTACGTGAAATATCAGTAACGTCTGGATAGTACTGATGGGCCCATCTCATAATCTTCATATCGGTTTTGTTGCCTGTGGAGTACCAATCTTCTCGGTCCGGTGTTTGTTTCTCAAATTTATCCAAGACCGCCACGAAGCCACCTTCGTCCTTACGTAATGCCACGGCCCAGTCGCCAGTCTTCAGCCAGCCATTTGGCATGCGGTAGTGAGCCTTCACTACGGTAGAGTTTTCTTCTGTCACCGCGTCGACAGGGTTATCCGGAATTTCGCCATTAATCATCGACGCATAATTGTACAAGTACGGACTGCTGGCGATTCCATGCAGCTTGATCCAGGTAGGACCATTGGCGATTCTGTTGAGGAGCTCTTCTCCGTCGTTTTGGCCAAGAGTATAGGCCGGGATGACAACATTGTCAATTGTAAATACACCTAGAATGTACCTCTCCCCATTGTTATTGACGACGATCACTCCCGCTGCGCCAGCATTCATCACTGCTTTTACTTGGTCTCTCGGATTCTGTTTCAAATCGCGGGTGACGACCGCTAGCTTGCCATGGATGTCTATGCCGCTGAGATCCGCAGGCAGTGCCACGCCGACGTTGACCGCTTGGAGTGTCTTATCGCCGTCCAACTTATGCGCAAAGGTCACTGGCACAAGCGGAATCGACTCGTTCTTATTGTTATCATAGGTTGCCTTGATTGCAGGGGCGTAGTTACGAGAATGAAAGTTGAACTCGAACTGACCAACATTATTTGGCGCCTTGACTGGCAACACGTAGGCGGGAGTTTCGCCATTAAAATTCCTCATGTAGTCAACTCCGCCGTGGTTTGAGTCAATCCGCTCGCGGACTCCGAATTTCCAAGCGTGCTTTTCGGACTCCTTAGGCGTTGTAACTTTTACCTCCTTGGCTAATCGAGCATCAAACGTGATCTCTTGGTTCTCCTTACTCTTTAGCTCGATCATAGGCACTGAGGCTAGGGTATAGTTCTGAGCTATTCCGGCCTTGTCATTTGTGTATAGTGTACTAATTACAGCGTAACGTCCCGGCTGCAAGGATAATTTGGTCATCCCGCTGATACTAGGAGTGACCTGTTTACCAGCCATCGTGTCAAGGTTGAACCACACTAAATCGCCTCCAGCCGGTTTTCCGTTGCGATCGATCTCATTAATATTTAAATCAACTAAATCTTGTATTGTTGCACCAATGGTCGTGTTAATGATTTTACCGTCACTTGAAGTAGCTTTAACCACTGCTTGATAATCGCCACTTTTAACGCCAAGTGCTGGATTAAATGTTACATTCATCGCACTGCTACCATGTGCTGGGACAGTGACCACTGACTGGCTGAGTTTAAACATTCCAGAAGGAGCTGCTGTTAAATCCTCTGCCAAGGCTGTCATTGCGAGATTCAATGTGATAGCACTGTCGGATGGGTTGACATACTTATATGTCTTTACGATAGGCTGAGTATTAGCAAACCCCACTCCCATACTGACAACTGCAGGACTGCTATAGACGTTAGCATCTAATGCTTTCGAAATATCTACACGTCCGCCACCCTGTTGATAA
>NZ_NUHI01000081.1:0-261 GCF_002575105.1 Bacillus sp. AFS053548
CTACTACCTTGGTATTGCCCCGGCGGTACTTTCTGCATATTTCCCAGGCCCTGGCGCGTTCCTATGCTGGCGACACAACAACAATGGAGTCGCCCATGCGCCAGTTCGCCCTGCACGGCGTGGCCTACCTGCTGGCGGTCGCCTGCGCTGCCCTGCTCTGCCTGAACGCGCGTGCCGAGGATGCCCCGGCCGAGCTGCAGGTGCGCATCGCCTACCTCGGCTACACGCCCGACCCCGGCCCGCTGCTGTCGAACATCGTCC
>NZ_NUHI01000082.1:0-283 GCF_002575105.1 Bacillus sp. AFS053548
TCGATGAGGTGCGGACCGGGGATCAGCGTCATCGGCGCCTGCAGCACGTCTTCGGCCGTCAGCGACGACGCGACGAAGACCACATACACCGGAGCCGCTACGACGATCACGCCCAGGATCAGCACGACGTGGGTGAGGAAGTCCAGGAATGGACGGCGTTCGATCATGAAGTGTGCCCTCCTCTCAGTATTGGACTTTGCGTTCAACGTAGCGGAACTGCACGATCGTCAGCACGATCACCAGGCCCATCAGGATCACCGACTGCGCCGCCGAGCCGCCGATG
>NZ_NUHI01000005.1:0-59508 GCF_002575105.1 Bacillus sp. AFS053548
TACTTGACAGGGATAAGACCATTAGACTTACCCCTTTTACTTTTTTGAGTTAGTATTTTTCTTATTTTTGCTTTCGTACTTACTCATGAACCCTCTATGAGTAAGATGCTTTCATTTTCTTACCTTATAAAAACAAGGTATCCCATAAAAAGTGGGACACCCTGTTCTAATGTTTAAAATGTTACCTGATAATCAACCTAAAAATCTTATCTTATCCGGATTTCGAAGCATATAAATACTTCGATAACGCTCTCCTTCAATTTCAAAACAAATAACGGTTGGCTCCTCGCCTTCACTTTTAACAATTAATCCAATTTGATTATTGATCAAAGCAATTTCGGTTTCGGATGGGGAGTTAATCTTCTTCCTCACTCCAACAAGGAATGCAATAACATTTTTCTGTAGATTGATTGGACGAAGAGCAGCTTTCGTTTTGCCACCGGCGTCAGTAATTAGTGTAATATCTTCCGTTAAAAGTGATATTAGCATATCTAAATTACCTGTTTCAGCAGCTTCAATAAATCGTTTTGCAATGGCTAGCTCTTGATTTAAATTACGTTTTTCAACTACATCCTTACTTTGAACTTTACGCTTAAGTCTACTGAAAATTTTACGGCAATTCAATTCGGTTTTATTTAAAATATTTGCGATTGTACGAAAGTCAAACTGAAAGGCTTCACGTAATACAAATACTGCTCTTTCGGTTGGATTTAACTGTTCAAGTAAAACTAAAAATGCATAGGTTATCGTTTCATCTAAAACCATCTTTTCCATCGGATCATCATGTAAATCTTCAGGTAAGTGTTGAATAATCGGTTCTGGAAGCCACGGTCCTATATAAACTTCCCGTTTATTTTTTGAGGATTTTAATAAATCCAAGCAACGATTTGTCATAATTTTACATAGAAATGCTTTTATATTATTCGGCTCTTCTTTTGTGGTTGATTGATTCATCTTTTGAACTGTGAGAAAAGTATCCTGCACCAAATCCTCCGAATCTTCAACCGAACCAAGCATACTATATCCTATTGAAAATAAAAGTGGTTTATATTGAGAATATAGATAATCTACTTCCATGAAGTATCTTCTCCTCTATTTTAAATTAGTTGAAGTTCAAGCTTCTCATTTATAAGTTTAGTAGCAATTTTTGCACTCTTTAGTGATGCATTCAATAAAAGTTCTGTCTCCCCTACCCAGTCTCCTGCAACATAAATCCCTTCTAGGCCAACTTCACTATTTGATAGATGATTTTCTAATTTATGAAATGGCTTTTTTATGTCGTTAGAAACAATAAGCTTAGGAAGATAGCGACGTGAAATTACATAGTCTCTCCAACCTGGTTGAAGTAAATCAAGTAAGCTTTCTAGTTCTTCCTCATCTTTTACAGAATCTGTTTCGTTGACCGAGTTTAAATATTTCATTAGATGAACTACAATTTCGCCTTCTTTATTCGATAATTTAGCTACTGTTGAATGATTTGAAAAATACCATGGTTGATCAACACCTAAAGCAAAGTTAAGTTTTGGATTTGGTAAACCTTTCATTACAAGGTCAAGGCATGCAGCTTTTACTGGAATCATTTGATTACATTTTTGCAAAAATGAATCAGAGATTGGCTCATCGATTAACTTAACTAAATCAATTGGATTAATTGTCGATAGCAAACAGCTGGTGTTGATCCTAGTATCATTTTTCAAGATAAGATTTATGTTTGGATAAGAGCCAGTAATTTTAGACACTACTGTACTATTTTGAATCGTAACACCAAGTTGATTCGCCTTTTTAATTAGGTCGTTAACAATTGATTGCCATCCTTCGTTTATATACAATACTTTAGCGCTACGAAGCTGACCTATTGCCACTCCGGCACTTATTATTTCAGAATTACTAGTAAACGTAGATACGCGTATAAAGGCTAAAATTAAATTCTTTACACGATGACTTGTTATTATTCTATTTAAATATTCTTCTAAACTAATATCATTGATTTCATCTAAATCCATTTTACGAATATGTCGGTAAAATCGAATAAATTCCATTTTTTCTTTCCATTTTAAATGATTACTCAAAAATAAATTAAATGCCTCAATTATTTTCATTTGTTTAGATTGATCTCCAAGAATAAATGCTCCACTCAATTTTGGAAGTTTACCAGAAACAGTAACACCTACTTCATTTAAAATTTCGATACAGTTTGTATATAATGCGTGTGCTCCAAGATTTAAATGCGCATCGCCAATTGTATTAGAAATACCTCTCCCACCTAATTTAGATGCTTTATCCAATAGAAGTACTTTTTTACCTGATTGAGCTAAGTAAATCGAAGCAGTTAACCCCGCAATACCACCACCTAATACAGTAACATCCCATTTTTGATGACCATCTATTTGATTTAAATTCATAATATTATCTCTCCCTTTCCTTTTCTTCACTAATTAAGACGAATGAAATACAAAAAATGTGACATATAGTAGAGCAGGACAAAGAAAAAATAATTTTTTTAGGCTTCGGACTGGCTTATTTCACTTCTCTCGAATAGTCATTACCATAAAAACATAAAATTACTTTGACAGATAGAGTAATTATTGTTAACATTACTCTATCAGATAGAATAATATTATAGAAGGTGACTTATGGTTAGAAGCGACATCATACGCGGACATCTTGACTCAATCATATTAAAGCTCATTTCTGAGAAAGACCGCTATGGATATGAGATTTCTCAAGAAATTGGATTACGGACAGACAATCGGTTTCAAATAAAAGAAGCAACATTATACGCTGTATTTCAGCGCTTAGAAAAAAAGGAATTAGTGGAAGCTTATTTTGGTGATATTACACACGGTGGAAAAAGAAAATATTACAAAATTACTTCATTAGGTAAAGCATATTTAAGTGAATTAGTAAAAGAATGGCAGGAAGTAAAAGAAATAATTGATCTATTCATGGAGGAGATAGAATGAAAAAAATTAGAAAACATATTGAAGAACTATTTAAAGATGTTCCTAAAACTGAACAGTCAGAAATAGTTAAACAAGAGATCATTCAGAACTTAGAAGAAAAAGTTATGTTTTTAATGGAAAATGGTAAGGAAGAAGAAGATGCTATAAACAAAGCAATTGTAGAATTTGGAGACATCGAGGAATTAAAGAGAGAACTTGGTGTTAAAAAACTAGATAGCAAGAAAGCAAATTTTGCAAAACTAAATTTATCCTATTCAATTTGGGGTAGTGGCTTACTAATCGCTTTCTTCTTATTTATTAATTTTTACTACACTCCGAAGACTATCTGGTTTGTGTACCCAACGTTCGGTCTATTATGGTGGCCCCTTTCAATGTATTTCTACTGGCAACGTAAAAAGTGAGGTGAAGAACAGTGAAAAATTATATCGGTTTTGCAACTGCAGGCTGTATTATGACAATGGTCTTTTTTATGCTCGTTAATTTTATTACATCTCCTAGCACGATTTGGTTCATTTACCCATGTTTTTTCATTTTATTTTGGCCAATTAGTTTATATTTCATTGGAAAAAGATCGATGAAGCAATTCTCACTCTTTAGTAGCATCGTACTACTAGCTTTCTTGTTAACGGAGAACTTAGTTCACTCACCTGATTATCTTTGGTTTTTCTATGCTGCCTTTCCAATTATTAGTTGGCCAATTCTCATGTATTTAGGTAAGAATGCTAGAATACTACCGATTGCTCTCCTTGGCAGTATCATTACGATCGCATACTATGGGTTTTTGAATTTTATTGCTTCTCCAGATTATCCTTGGGTCATTTATCCGGCATTTGCAATTATTTGGTGGCCATTATCAATTTATCATGCGAATAGAAATTCATTTGTAGCATTTTCGTTTACAGCTAGCATACTAATTAGTCTTTTCTTTATCATTGTAAATATCATTTCATCCCCAGATACAATTTGGGCTGTATATCCAATTTTTGCAGTTATTTGGTGGCCTCTAAGTATGTATTTTTATGGCTATAAAAAGAAACAAATATAGGCAATAATTGGTGGACTTCATACAATGAGGTCTTTTTTTTTATAAATAAGAAAAGCGATTCTCATAAAGAATCGCTTCATAGACTTATTCTGCTTCAGAAACCAAAGTAAATCGTTCATTAATATGCTGTGGATTTTCAATCTCGTCTAATAATGCAATTGCATAGTCAGCATAACTTACGTAGCTATTCCCTTTTTTATTAACAATAAAATTGTCTTTTCCTTTTTGATAAGCACCAGTACGTTTACCATTCGGATCAAAAAATGCCGCTGGGCTAATAAATGTCCATTTAATATCAGTTGTTTTTTGTAAGTCGTGAAGACCTTTTGTCATATTTGATGCAGTAGCATAATATTCTTTTGGAAATTCAGGAGTGTCAACTAATTGAATCGTTTTTTCTTCATCAACATACAAGCTTCCAGCTCCACCAACTACAATTAATCTAGTATCGTTAATACCTTTTAAACCATTTATTAAAACATTCCCAGCTTCAATATAAAGATTCTCATGACCTTCAGCTGCTTTAAATGCATTTACAACAACATCAAATTGCTTTAAGTCAGCTGAATTTAAATCTAATAAATCCTTTTCCAATACTGATACTTCATTATTTGTTAATTTAGAAGCATTTCTCACGATTGCTGTTACCTCATGACTTCTTTCTACTGCTTCTTTTAAAATAAGGTTACCTGCTTTTCCTGTTGCTCCAATAATACCAATTTTCATCTTTTTTCTTCCTCCTTAAATTTTTAAAAGTTGTTTTGAACTCATAGTCGTAACTAAAACAGTTACAACAAGTTTAAAAAAATATAATATCCGATGTAACAACAATAGTTACATCATTTACAAAAAAAATTGAATGATATTATCCAATTTTTTTACTTAATACTGTAACTAATTCTTCCATAGTAACTTCATCCAGTATTTTTTCCATTGCTTCTTGTGCTCGATTTAAGATCAGTTCTAGCACAGCTTGTATATTTGCACCGACTGGACAATTCGGATTCGGTTTCTCATGAAATTGAAAAAGTTCTCCTTCTTCTACAACTTCAACCGCTCTATAAACATCTAAAAGAGTAATTTCACTTAGAGACTTATGAAGTGTAGCTCCACCTGTTCCTCGACGGACTTGAATTAAGCCAGCATTCTTAAGTTTTCCCATTACTCTTCTAATTACGACTGGATTTGTATTTACACTTCCTGCAATCCATTCGGAAGTACAAAGCGTACTATTCTCAATCGTGACCAAAGATAAAATATGAACAGCAACGGTAAAACGACTACTGATTTTCATAGGATTCAACCTCCGATGTAACTATTATAGTTACAACATTTATTAATTGTCAATACTATTTATTTTACACAAAATTATGCTCGAATATATTTTTTTATTTAATAAAGCAAGTTAAACGCTAGAAAATCGTTAACGGCTACTATTAGAAGGAAACTCAGACCAGTGCCTAAGTGGTTAAAATTAACTTGAAATTGGAAAAAAATGGTTGAACAACAATAAAAGGTAATTTATCCTTAAATTATAAAAAAGATTAATAAAAAGGGTGAAGAATATGAATGGAAACGATATTGCTTATCTAATTTGCTTTACGATAATAGGTTTGTTTTTACTGGTCTTTGGAATTATGTATAAAAAAGAAGCTCATGCAGGTTTAAAAAATAGTGGAGTTGGAGGAAATGGTGTTAGTGGAATAGGTGCTATATTATTCTTCTTGCCCCATTGGGTATATAAAGCAATATTTATTGCATTAGGTGCATTCCTAACGGTTGGAATTTGGTATGTCATGTTTTTTTACAATAAATAAAAGACGATCCATTTGATACTAGGGAACAAGAAACAATCAAAAAATAAAAGGAAGCTACTAGTATATAGCTTCCTTCTTTACTTAATAAATGACATAATTCCTAAAACAACAATCATTAAACCAGCTATTTTATTTACTGATCCTAAGTGATTTGTAATTTTATTTCGAAACAAACTAACTACACTACTTAAAATAAGCCACCAAGAAACCGCTCCTAAAAAAAACACCTATAATTAGTGAAACTGCCGATCCTATTGATGTAGAACCTTGGTCAAAACCTAGTCCTGCAAACATTGCTACAAAGTTTAAAGTTGTTACAGGATTTGTAATCATTAATAAAAATGTAGAGAGAAACATGCTAACCATGCTTTCACCCTCCAAATTTGAGGCAGATTTAGCAGGTCTTTTTAGAAAGGTTTTAATTCCTAAATAAAATAAAAATATTGCACCTACGATTCGAAGAACAAATTTCTGCTCTATTAAAAATGATGAAACGATGGAAAAACCAAATGCGGCAATACTTGCGTAAAATAAATTAGCCGATGAGGCTCCTAATCCTGTCATAAATCCAGCTGTTTTTCCTCTAGATATAATTCTTTGTATGCACAATAAACCAACCGGGCCAACAGGTGCTGAAACGGATAAACCTAAAATAAAACTTTTTATTAATAACATCTTAATGCCCTCTTACGCTTACTTTACATTAATCCATATAAAGCTATGCCACCAAAAATAATAATAATAACACCTGATAAACGGTTAATTAATGTTAAAGACCGATCATTGATTCGATTTCTAAATAGTCCCACACCACTGCTTAAAATTACCCACCACAAACTTGAACCACAAAAAACACCTAATACTAAAATGACAGAAGAAACAATATTGCTATCTGAATTCGAGATTCCTAATCCCGCAAAAATGGCGATAAACGATAGAATTGTCATTGGGTTTGTCAGCGTTAAAAATAAAACTGATAAAAACGCATTAATTAGATTTTTCTTCTGCGTATCAGATTGAGTATAGCTGGCTTTTGAAATAAGTGTTTTTAGACCTAAATAACAAAGGAAGACACCACCGATTAACTGAATCCAAAAATGCTGACCAATCAAAAAATTCATAATGACAGTTAATCCAAAGCCTGCAACTAAACCATATATACCATCAGCAGTCGCAGCCCCAAGACCAGAAACTAAACCAACCATTCTTCCATAAGCTAGAGTTCTACGGATACACATTACTCCAATTGGGCCAACAGGTGCAGCAATTGATAAGCCAATTATTAATCCTTTAATATAAAATTCAAGATTCATGTTGCCCTCCTACTCTATAGAAAATTTATGTTTTTGTAATGGCAGTCGAAAGGTTTCTTTCGTTGAATCCATTACAATGGTTGTCTTTGTTCTTATTACGCCCTTTAATCCTTTTATTTCATGGCTAATTACTCGATCCAAGTCTTTTGTATTTCTACTTCTTATTTTTAGTAAATAATCATCTTCACCCGCAATATGGTGACATTCCTGCACTTCATCTAATTGATTAACAAGCTCTAAAAAAGGAGCTCTATTTTCAGGTCGCTCAAGCGAGACAGCTACAAACGCAGTTAATTCACTTCCAACTTTTTCTGCATCAACTAGCACACCAAACCCTTTAATCACACCTTGTTCAACTAATCGGTTAACACGTTCAGCAGTAGCCGGAGCTGACAAGCCAACCTCACTAGCTAAATCCGCCCACTTTATTCTAGAATTATCCATTAAACGACTAATAATTTTTAAATCGTAAGTATCTATCTCTAAACACCTTCTTTTAATAAGTTTTTATACTATTTTACCTTTTTTATGAAAGTGATTCAATATTTCTAAATAAAAAAAACACGTTAATTAGAGTGTTTAAGAAACATATTTATTTACGAGTGCTAATAAGATAAAAAAGGAAGACAATCTTTATTGAAAGGGGCGTCATTTTATGAAACGAGACCCGTTTGAATATCGAAAAAGACTAAGAGAAAGAGAAAGAGAAAGAGAAAGAGAGTCTAATGAAGAAGTAGAAAAAGTATCAAACGAAGAGGCAGAAGAAAAACAGAAAGAAGAAAAACCTCAAACACATGTACATGAATTTGTAGCTAGTACTAAATTAGCAGAAGAAGATGACGATCGACATAATCATCGCTTTGCTGGAGTGACAAGTGAAGTCATTCCCAAAGGAAGACACAGTCATATACACCGAATAGTAGTAAATACAGATTTTCTAGATCATCATCACGAGGTTATTATTGAAACTGGCCCCCCAATACCTGTAGGAAATGGTAAGCATGTTCATTTTGTCAAAGGAATGACAACGATCAATGATGATCATGAACACGATCTTGAATTCGCAACATTAATTGATAGACCATTAGTATAGGGAAATCGAAAAATTCAATTTATGTATATTTCATTCAATATAATATACATAATTATTATTTTGTGGTTTGGGAGGTATCTCAGCCAACCCATTTATTAGTAGCCGATACAATCGATCATTTTTAAAGATATCCACAGATTTTAATAATTTTTTATTCGATTTAGTAAGAATTAGAGCATGATTTGCATGATTTGCTAGCATTCTATCTGAAAGTATCTACTATTAGCCAATATTCAAGTCATAATACCTTAACTGGTATGGGTAATTTTTAATTTTATTTGCGTTTCTTTGGGATTTAATTGCAGTTATGCACAATTAAATGGTAGTTTGTTGCAAATAAACAGTGGCCTGCAATTAAAATTTATAAATCGCAAATAAAACTAGCAAAACTGCATGCACTCCTTATTTGCAATTCTCAATCACTCATTTGCAGCTCTAAAACTTAATTTCGACATGCATCTTCTTTTAATTATTATTCAAACCTTATTTATAGGTATAAAAATGAGGGTTCCCTAAAAAGCTTTGGGACACCCTCTTCGTTTTTTTATGAAATCCTAAGTATTCCTCAATCCTTCAGTATTCATTAACACAATTCTCCATCCATCCGGGTCTTCAAATGTAATACTTTTTCCGAGCCAATAAGGATTCTCAGGTTCAACTTCAATATAACCCATATGATTTAATCGGTTTTTGACAAGATCTATTTCAGCTTTATGAGGTATATAAAATACTAAGAGATTATCCTTTGTTGGGGCAGGACATGGGCTCCCATCAATATGTTGAGTAAATTCTAAATGGTATTCAACATTAGGTAAACCAAACATGATTCCATCGTACCCGTCGTGATTTTGAAAACCGCCCACACGTTTTAAGCCTAGCCCCTCTCCATAGAACTTACTTATTTCAGCTAATTGGTTTGTAGGTCTTGCAATTCTTAACTGAACCCAGTTTTCCATTGTCATCACCTTATCCTTTAATAGTTTGATGCTGCCCATTCTTCATTTAGCTTTTTTGATATTTGTATATAGAGCTTCAATTCTTGAAATAAGCTATCTACTGAATAAGATGTATTTTCTTCTAACGCAGTACCTTCTGATATAAAGTCTAATGGATCAATCACAACTTGTTTCGATAAAACATTTGCATATAATGCTCTTAAAACAATTCTCATATTGTTAAGTGCATTAATGCCACCCTTTCCTCCTCCGGCTACAGCCAATATTGCAACTGGCTTATCTTTAAAATGCTTACTACATAAAAAGTCAAAAGCATTTTTTAATGCTCCGCTCATTCCACCATGATATTCCGGTGTTGCAATGATCATAGCATCAGCATTTTCTAGCTGTGATCTTAGTTTTTGGATATTAGCTATTTCATTTTGCTCCTCTTGACCATTATAAATTGGTAATACCAGTTCACTTAAATCAATTGTTTTTACATTGTATTTTTTTGAGATGATTGTAGTTAATTTACCGGTACGACCTTCTTTTCTTGGACTACCATTAATCATTATAATATTCATATTTTCCACTCCTTTAATTCGTACCTTTAGTATAGTCAATTAATAAAGTCCGAACTTCAGTCGTTTGATAGAACTTTTCTACTCGTTTAGGAGTATACAAAAATGAAAAAAATCTACAACTAAAGTTGTAGATTTCAAACTGATAAACGTTCGGTTTCTCGATTACTACGCTCTTGATTCATTTGTTGATAAACTTTAATATTTTGATAAACTAGTTCAAGTAATTTAGCAGTAATATCCTTTTTCTTTGCAAGTTCTAGTAAATACCCTTGCAAATGATCCCCTTCTACCAATGACCATTTTTCCATATCCCTCTGCAAAGAGGACTTCATATCATATCCAAGAGCATCGATTGATTTCATATGCTCATCCACAATATTTTCAGAAATTGGTGCACCATGGGATCTCATAATATTAGCGCATTCTTCAAATAATTCACGGATCGTTGCTCTTCCACCGTCACTTTCTCTAATTGGACCGATTGGGGCACGCATAAGAGACGTAACGCCAGACATTACAGTAATAAACAAATATTTATGCCACATATCGCGTTCAATCTTCTTACTTTGGACAAAGTCAGCTTTTGAACCGCTAAATGCATCAGCAATTGTTTTAATACGGTCAGTTTCTTTGCTTAAGAATTCACCAAATACAAGTCTTGAAGCTTTACTTGTTTGAACAACTTCCCCGGCTTCATTCAAAGTTGTTTCGATAAAACATAAACCGCCTATAACCTTATCTTCACCAAATGCCTGTTTTAAGGGATTTAGATGAGCAATACCATTCAAAAGTGGTAAAATAACAGTTTGATCACCTACGAACGGTTTTACATCCAGAATGGCGTTGCTTAAATGATATGACTTAGTCGAGAAAAGTACAATGTCAAAAATCTCTGCAGGACTCTTTGCAGTAATTAAATTCGGTTGAAATGAAAAATCACCATTCACACTACGAATGACTAAACCATTTTCCTCTAGCTGTTTTTTTCGATTAGCTCGTACTAGAAATGTAACATCTTCTCCCTTTTCCACTAAGCGTCCTCCAAAGTAGCCGCCAATTCCTCCAGCTCCTAATACAAGAATTCGCATAACACTCTTCCTTTCTATTAAAAAATAAAAATCTGTGACTTACTACTGTCTATTTCAAAATCCCATTTCGTACTGCATATAGTGCCAATTGAGTTCGATCTTGAAGCTGAGTCTTGGCTAAAATATTCGAAACATGGGTTTTTACAGTTTTTTCTGTAATAAATAAAGACGCTGCTATTTCTTTATTACTCTTTCCCCTCGTAATTTCCTTCAATACATCCATTTCTCGTTTAGTTAATTTGTCTTGAAATGACTCATCGTTCTTCGTTTCTATCTTCCCAGTTAAAGCGGAAACTAATTGTGTCGTAACCTTCGAATGAAACTGTTTTTCCCCACCGTGTATCTTTCGGATTGCGAAAACGAGCTCATCTGGGTCACTATCTTTTAAATAATATCCGGATGCACCCGCTTCAATAGCAGGTAAAATATGATCTTGATCATAAAAACTAGTTAAAATCATTACTTTAACTGCTAAGCCCTCTATTTTTATTCTTTTGGTTGCTTCAATTCCATCTAGAACTGGCATGGCTAAATCCATGATAACAATATCAGGTCTTAACTCTTTTACTAAGCTTAATGCCTCTTCTCCGTTCGATGCTTCTCCAATAACCTCGATATCATCTTGCGTATTTAAGAAAAAAATAAGCCCTCTCCTAACTACATGATGATCATCAGCAATTAATATTTTAATAGACATAAAACTCTCCTTCTTAAAAAGGGATATTCGTCGTAATTTTAGTTCCTTTATTCAAATCACTTTCAACTAAAAACGACCCTTTTATCGATTCGACTCTTTCCTTCATGCTTTTCAAACCTAATGTTGGAATTTGTACATCCTTTGGGCATATAAAACCTACACCTTGATCTCGAATCGTCATTTTTACTTTCTTTGTACTGATTGATAACTGTAAATTCACCGTATTTTGTCCTGAATGTTTTCTACAATTATTAAACGCTTCCTGACCTACGCGCCATAATGTTTCTTCTATTTTAGAAGGTAAGATCGTTGTTCCTCTTACATTACTAATTACTTTTAATCCTAGCATTTCACCATAGTTAATTAATGCACTAACTATGCCTTTTTCAATACCTTGTGGTCTAAGCTGCCATATTAAGGCTTTCATTTCTGCCTGTGCTTCTTGGGCAATTTGTTGAATATGACTAAATGTATCCTTTAACTTCGGACTGTCGGATACATTTGCACCTGCTTTAGCAGTCACATTAATCGAAAACAATAATTGACTAACTGAGTCGTGTAAGTCCTTTGCAAGACGATTTCTTTCTTGAATCAACTCAAACTCTTTTACCTTATCAGTTAATTGAATTCGTTTAATTGCTGTTCCAATTTGCAACGCAACTGCGCCTAGTAAATTCAATTCTTCCTGATCAAATTTTAATTTATTAGAAGCAGCAACGTTTAATAAACCAAAAGATTCTTCTCCTGCTTGTAGTGGTACAGTCGCATGATGGGTGACACCATTTGTTTCTCCCCAATTATGAATAATTGAGTCTTCTAATCTTTTACATTCCATAATGTTAGATGCCTTATTAAGTCTGCCAGTATTATATTTATTTACACACCAACAATCCCCATTGCACATAGGCTTAGCCTCTTCGTTCATAAGAGCTGGAGGTAATTCATGTGAAGCGACTAATTCAAAGTCCCCATTTTTATCAATTAAAAAAATCCATCCTGTATCTAGACCCGTAACTTGAACTAATTTGGCTAAGGCACAATTGAGGGTACTGTTCAAATCAGTACCCTCGTTTAATATTTCAGCAATTTCTTTTAATACTTGTAGCTCTAAAAGAAATGATTCTTTTTTCATACTTATGCTAATTCCTTCATTCGACGATCAAGTTGTTCAAGCACCATTGGCCACGCTTGCTCGTGTTGGTCTCTTGATATTTCATCAGGGAATCCTGCATGTGTCAATCTAATAACCGCTGCTCCACTTTCATTTGTTGAAAACTCTACAGTGACTACAGTCTCCGTTTTTGATCCAGAAGTGAACCAAGTAATCTCAACAAGTTGGTTGTGCTCAAGCTTTAAAAAGCGACCATAATGAGGATGGCGTTTATCTTCAAAATGCGTCTCAAAGAAGAATACAGAATTAACCTCTGCCTTCATAATCACTGAACCTGGTGCAGCAAACCAATCACCAAATCTTTTTGTCCAAGCTTCATACAACACATCTATAGAATTTTCCATTACTCGTTCCACAGTGAGATTATGTGGTCTACTTGATAAATCTGGATAACTAATAATACTCATATTAATCCCTCCAAAAGTTAGATAGTTATTCATTTTCATTAATTATAGCTAGCATTTGGTGATCTTCCCAATTCCCATTTATTCGAACGTTTTTCTTAGCAATTCCCTCTTTATGGAAACCCGCTTTTTCTAATACTCTTATTGAACCAATGTTATGCGGCATTACACCTGCTTCAATGCGATGCAATTTTAATTCATTAAAGGCATATTCTACAACTAACTTTGCAGCTTCAGTTGTATATCCTTTACCATTTTGTTGTTCATCTAAAGAATAACCAACAAAACAACTTTGTAAATCTCCTCTTAAAACCTCTGCTAGCATCGTAAAACCTATAAAAGCGTCTGTTTCCTTTAAAAAGATACCAAAGCCATAATACAGGTCATTGTCGCTTTTCTCTTTATATGACTTAATACGATCCTGCTGAGCTTCCAAAGTATAGAAACTCTCGTCTTTTATATATGTAAAAGGTTTAAAAAACTCTCTATTTCGAATTTCATATGATAAAAAATCCTCTGCATCTGCAACTTCTAAATGTCTTAAATATATATTATTACCAACTAATTTCATCTGTTTCCTACACTCCCTAATTTCCCTGCTTTTTCCTGACCCATTAAACGCCTGTTGCCCAAATTATTCTTGGATCGATCTTACGAACTAGACGATATGCTATCGGTTTAAAACCATTTTTTGGCCAGAATCTCGAGGATTCTAAATTTGTTATTCTCCAATCTGTTTCGCAAAGTTTATAGCCTTCTTTGTCAGCAAAAGTAAGTCCATGCTGTAATAAGGCCGTACTAACACCCATTCCGCGAGAAGATTCGACCGTTGCCCCTACTACTAAACTAATGCAAGATTCAGGTATTAATAAATTCTCATCTGATGCTGCCGCTGATTCAAATACTTGAAAACCTACAATCTTATTTTGATAGAGCGCTAACCATAACGTTGCAGCTTCATCATTAATAATTCCTGCGTAACCTTCCTGATAGTCATCTCTTTCTTCAATAAACCCTGGTGCAAATACCGGTGACTTCGCTTGATGTTCCATAATCACAGTTGCTAAATCACGTATTCTTTTTTCATCTTCACTAGTAGCCACTCGAATCTGTATATCTTCAAATACTTTATCCGACGAAACCGACAAATCACGTATACCATGAACCTGCTCATAGGCAAATCCTAAATGAAAGCAAGCATCTATAGTAGACTTATTTCCACTTGGTACCATTACGTAATGATTAAACGAACCAAGCTCTACCATTTTCTTGGCAAACACTGCATATAATTCACGATATAATTCTTCATCTTCACTTTCTGCTATGGCCATCCCTGCATATTTAATCCAAGTATGCCTTTCTCGATTTTTATCTGTTTGAATTGAACCAATCATATAGCCAACTAACTTGGAATCATTTATCGCTGCAATACCAAAACTATCCTTTTCATTAAAAAGTGCCTCAATAGCTTTCTTAGCATACTTAGCCTCTTCAAATTTAGACGGTAATTCAGGGTTTATACTTCGGTCATACATATGACGGATAGCCAAAAGACTAGCCGCTTCATCTAAGTGTATATTTTCGAACGCGATAAATTTCATAACAAACCTCCTTGCAACTTTTACAAGTACGACTACTTAAATTTGGATTCTTTCATTCACTTATTACTAGTTCCATAAAAAGAGCATTACTTCCTGCTTATAGCGGGATAATGCTCTCTTTCATCTAGTACTATTCAACAACAATCCCAAGTGTATAGAACATTAGTAAAATCCCTTTTTAATAAATCTTCTTTCTTAATAAAAAAGTTCGCTACACCAACGTCGCCAAACATACATTCAATTGTGTCATCACTATCAATTTGTAATAACAAGATCGAGTGGCTTTCAGTTTTTTTAATATATCCTCTCGGGTCTGACTGAGTAAAGTATGGATACCCACCAATTCGATGACCATCTCCACTAAAATACTCAAAATAAAGCTCACCTAGCTCTTCATAATCATCATTGTCAATTTCTGCATCAAATGGCACATCTAAATCGATTTTCTCGAAGTCCATTGCTTCAGGGGATATTGGTTGGGCTGTTAATTCAAACTTCATTGCAGCTTCTTTTCCAATTGGAAACTCATCTTCTACATCACCTGTTATAAAAGAAAAATCTTCAATTAGATTTGTTTCATTTATATTTTCATGATAGATAACTCTAAAGCTTTTTTGACTTGTTGGTTGATCAAAATCTTGTCCATATACATCATCAATGGCTATAAAAAATTGAAGTAGACCCGATGTTGGAAAATGTTCTATTTTTGGTAACTCAGAAAAATTAATCTGAGCAAGCAATTTCATAGGCTCCCCATTTTCATCCATTGGGTACTCCATATTAACTGGAAAATAAGGATCCCCTGAAAACTTACTTTCTCTTAAAGAAGTCTTCCTTACTATTGGTTCAACTTCAACTGAATCTTTAACAGTAGACTCAATTGTTTCTTTATAAATTTGTAACTCTTTAGGTAATTTTAATTGTTTAGCCATAAAGCACCTTCTTTTGTATATGATAATTAAATCATATCAATTTTCTTAAAATTAACAATTTAATTTAATTAAAAATAAAAACCACTGTCAATTTACAGTGGTTAATCAATTATTGCTTAATGAAATTCTAAAAACTCGACTCTATTCCCAAACGGATCATTTACAAAAAATCGAGTACGACCTTCTATCGGTGGTTCTTCTTTGATTTCAAAATCGAGTTGAAGAAGTTCCTCTCTTAAGGCCTCAATATTTGTAACAATTAAACCAGGATGAGCTTTTTTAGGTGCTATAAAATCTTCTTGAATACTAATATGAATTTCTTGATTACCACAAATAAACCAGCATCCACCTCTGCCTTTTAAATTTTCCGGCTTTGGCAATTCCTTCATACCTAAAATTTCATTATAAAATTTTCTAGCTTCGTCCTCTCCACCCTTTGGACAAACTAATTGAATATGATCAATTCCTTTTATTTCAAATCCCACTGTTAACACCTCCCTCATTATGAAATTATAACTTTAGATTACCAGAACTAATACATAAGAAAAGCATTACTTCTATAGAAGTAACGCTTTTCCTAATATTCTTCATATTATACTAGCTTTAAGCCATTTGTAATAAGATTCTTTAAAGAATCCTCTTTTCTTAATGCTTCCAATTCAGCTTTTAGTGGCTCAACAATTTGCTCTAATTTAGCATTAACTGTTGCAATTTCAAGTAATTCTAAACGTAATAACCAATCACTTTGGTGTTCACGATTAAGCTCATTATGCACAGCAATTAATTTAGAAATACAGTCATCACAGAATGTATTCTTTTCTCTAATTACTCTAACTTCTTTATATAATTTTTCTAATTCAGTTAATGTGGCTGGTGCTTCCATTATGAACTCTACTTCTTTAATTGAATCACTAAAGTAAGAAGATGGGTTAGCTGCACCAGGGTATGCTGAGTCAACTCGAGAACCAACTGCCATATCAAATGTTCCCCATTCTTTCTTGAATAATTCTTTTCCTTCGTAAGTAACAGTGCAGTCTTCAAATGAGATTAATGCAACTTTGTCTTCATTTTTAATAATATTCACAATTCTACCGGAAGCGCTTACATTGCTTAAGAATTCTAAATCAACAAAGTTCCCTACGACAATTCCTAAATTTTTAAGTGCAGCATCATCACATTCTTCTAATTCAATATTTCCTTTTAGAAGTCCAATTGGTGTACCAAATCCTTTAGCATGGTAGTCTTTTCCGTGACCTTCTAATTGCTTATTGTTTATTGAAAGTGCTGTTTCGCCAGTTGTATTAACGTAAATTGCTTCACCGTTTTCGTCTTTTACGATTGCATGAACAATACCAGTTACACTTAATCCAGAATTTAATTCAAATGTAGCAACACTTTTCGATTTAAGAGCTTTATCTAAGCTTTCTGTTCCACCTACACGGAATGCCATCGTGCTTGCTAATTCTTCAGCGCCTTGCATTAACTCTTCGAAATCTTTGCATATGAATAATTGTGCTTGCATTTCAGTTATATTTTTCGGTTGTAATGTAGAAGCTTCAATAGAAAAAGGTAGTCTTTCAACTGCATCTGTAAAGCAATGTGTACTTTCACCTACTGATGATAATAAACCAGCACCGTAAATTTTTGGATTATCAGCTTCACCTATTAGACCATATTCAACTGTTCTCCAGAATACGCGTGAAATTTTTTCAGCTTCTGAAATTCCAACAATTGCTTTTTGTCTTTCTTCAACTAATTTTTGTGCAGCAGCTTTTTCTTCTGGAGTCGATTTTGGATCTTCCATTACAATCGTTAAATTTCTAACTGCTTCAAATAGTTCTTGTTTTTCTTTTGTAGCAAATGCCTTTGCCCCAATTGAACCAATTTTTTGTACGTATTCTCTAAATACAGGATCAAAAAGAATAGGCGCGTGTCCTGCAGCCTCATGAATAATATCTGGAGCAGGTGTATATTCTATATTCGTGATTTGTCTAATTTCAGTTGCGATTGGTAAAATACCATTTGCTAAAAGTTCAAAAAATGCAGCACCTGGAATTAATCCATTAACGATTCCTGCGCCCCAACCAATTTTTGAAAGGCACTCGTTCATTTCAGCTACATTTGGAATTTTTTCCGTTTCAATTCCTGACATCTTTAGTCCATCGACAAATGCAGAATGTGCTTTATCTTTTAATGCATGATGATTTTGTCTCATTACATAGCGCCATACAGCATGATCAATTGGCGTGTAAAGATCATAATTTTGCTCCGATAAGTACTGTTTCAAATGAGGTGGTATTATTTTTGTTTCAAAAGCTGCTTCTTTCATGTCATCAATTCCCCTTTTTAAAAATTATTTCACTTAAAAATCTATTACTCTACTTTCTTAAAAATACCCGTTCTATCTATATCTTGCTAAAAGCTTTTTTTGAGCATTTTTAAGCAAGTTTCCATCATTTAACCATTTCTACTTTTTCCAAATTACTCCTTCTTTCTACAAAATCTTTTTTTATTCGGTATTTATAGTCGTAATCAACCAAACACATCACTCCTTTCAAAAATCATAATGTTCACCACTCTTGTAGCTTATTCCGTTACATCTATACATGTATCCAAGATTTTTGCATATAAAAAAATCCCTACTGTTTGCACAGTAGGGACGAACTTTAAATTCGCGGTACCACCCTAGTTATTAGCTGTTTTACTAAAACTTACTAATATCTTCATTTCATAACGGCTCTTCACCGTCTTCCCCTCACAATTTTGTTTCGAAGAAGATGCTCGTGGATTGTAATTCATGTCGTTTTATGTACTGATTTGCACCAACCATCAGCTCTCTGTTACAGGGAAAACTTCACTACTTTAGTTCCATTCATTGCTTATTATTTAATTAAATTATTTTCTTAAAATAAAAAAGTCCCTACTGTTTGCACAGTAGGGACGAAATAGTCTTTTCGCGGTACCACCCTAAATTATTAGTATTAAAAACGATACTAATATCTTCATTTCATAACGGCTCTTCACCGTCTTCCCCTCACAATTCGTTTCGAGGAAGATGCTCTAGGATCGTAATTCATGTGTTCTATGTACTGGTTTGCAGCGACCACCAGCTCTCTGTTACAGGGAAAACTCCACTACTTTAATTCCTATCTTTGCTTTTCGCGATTCAATTAATACATACTTTATTCCTATTTTTCGTAAATGTCAACACTTATCCATACTATTTTTTTAAAGTATTTATTATTCCAATATAATCAAAACCCTTATCTATAGAAATATCTAATTAGAAATATATACTTTAGACTCACAAACTAAGTGTTAATTACATATCTCGATTTTATAGTAGTAACATACTTTTTCTGTCTAGCCTAAACAAGGATTTGGAAATCAATAAAACGAAAAAGGCTATTATCTAGGTTATTTACTAGTACCATAATCTTATTCATGCCAAAGTTATTTTCACTCTTTAATATTTACTTAAATTTCTCGTTGAAAATTTACACATGTTTAAATTAGCTTCATCTTTTTGAAAGAAAAGAAGATAATGTTATATCAATAAAATTTACCCCAGGCATATTTACTAACTTCTCTAATAAATGTCTAGATAGGTTTCCTTTTATGAGTTAACTAACATATGGTAATGGTATTTGAGTAAACATACTGCAATTTAAAATTACATGCTCAAAATGGGTCGATTAGTTTACATAGTTTTTTCAGATTTAAAAATTAATAATTAAAAGAACTCGCTCTTAATTAAATTATGCAGAAAAAAATAATAGATTTGAAAGGAGAGTAATCGTATTCGAATTACTCTTTTTTTATCTATTCTTGCTCATCAAATCTTTTCGATTAATTCCTTTCATTTAAAATTTCTCAAAATTAATGATTTTATATCCTTTAAATTTAATCATATTGACAATCTTCTTATATAAAATATAATTAATTTATAATATGTTAACTAACGAATAAAAAAAGTTAACATTAAAGAGAGGGAGATATAGCAATGCAACAAGAAAGATTAAAAATGCTTATTAATTCAGCTTTATTTGCAGCAATTATTGGTATACTATCTCAAGTATCTATTCCTTTACCTTTTTCTCCTGTTCCAATCACAGGACAAACATTAGCAATCGGCTTAGCAGCTACGATTTTAGGTAAAAAATACGGAACAATCTCGTTACTTCTTTATTTAGCACTTGGAGCAATCGGAATTCCGGTTTTCGCAGGTGGTGCTGCAGGGTTTGGTGTACTAGTCGGTTCAACGGGCGGTTATTTAATTGGATTTATTCCAACTATTTTCATCATCGCTTACTATATTGAAAAAACTAAGTTCACAGTCTTAAATGCAATGATTGCAAACACAATCGGAATGTTTGTTACATTAATTTTTGGTACTGTGTGGTTAAAAATTGCAGCTTCTCTAAGCTGGCACGATGCAATGGCTTTCGGTTTTTATCCTTTCATTATTCTTGGATTAGTTAAAGCCTATGTAGCATCTGCATTAGGTGTTATTATTGGAAAACGTTTAGCAAAAGCTAATTTATTAAAACGTGATGAAATTTCAGCGTAATACAAAAAGAGCTCATTCTTATGATGTGAGCTCTTTTTTATATTAAAAAGTTATTTCATTGAACATCAACAGCTTTAACGACTGATCGATCTCCTTTTTGTTGGACTGTAACAATATACTTAGATCCGCTTCGATTATATTTGTCCATTTGGCTTTCTGGAATGTAAAAACGACTTAGATTATGGTTGATTACAATTTCTTTTTCTTCTCCAATATATGTGTATTGAATAGTTGCTTTTATATATTTTGTATGTTTTGGACGATGATCCGTTACATAATCTAATTGATAAATATCGTTTTGTCCCTTTTGAAAGACAATATAAACGTTTTCCCCTTCTTTCGGCTTACCATTACCTTTCCAATCCTTCATTGTTATTGAGTCAAAATCATACGATAGGGCTGCATAATGTCCTAATAAAGGTTCCACTGGGTCCAAACTTTGTGATTTTATTTTAAACGTATCGGCTGATTGCTTAAAATACATAATGTTTCCAAGTAAAGCTAGTAATAAAACAAATTGAATGATTGAAAGCAAAAGTAATTTCTTCTTATTTTGCATGTTCATCACCTCTTGCTTTTTTCGATTGGGTATAGACGAAATATAATACTACTGCAAGGATAATAAACACTATTGATTTACTTATAAATGAAATGGCAAATCCTGTATAAATTCCAATTACGAGTGAAGCAAATGTTATAAAACCAATAATAATGCTTCCCTTTTCCTGGCCTGATACACCTTTAAATAAACGTATACATGAATAAGCAAATAATATTAATACGCCTACGATCATATTGGCTAATTGATCTTTTACCCCTAATATTGGTAATACGAATATAAACAAGAAGATCCAAAGATAATTATTAAACGGTATATTGTCCTTCCACTTCTTGTACACAGTATAGATTGCTAATAAAAGGATTAATAGAATAATTGTATCAAACAGTGGCACTGCAATCGGCTTTAAAAATCCATGTGAAAATTCCTTTTGTAACTCGTGGATTACATCATATGATCCTCCAAATAATGAAGTGAAAAATGTGAATAACCATATAAATATAGTAAATACAGGTAAAATAACATAATTAATCATCCCACGTTCATTTAAATACCAAAGAATAAACACTACTAGAATAATCGGCGTCATATATTGGCGATCTGAAAATGTCTGGAAAAACATAATGACAATATAGCCTAGAAATGTGTAATTAAAGCTAGCATTCCATCGATTCTTCATTATTTTCAAGAAATAAATGGAGCAAAGTAGCAATGGAATTTGAAGAAGATAAACATGGGCAGTTTCTATTCCTGTACTATAGCTCAAACTAAAAAATCCGATTCCTAAGAAAAGATAATAGAACATGTTATGTTTCAATACATAATAGTAAAGGAATGCGAGCATTGTCCAAGTGATCAAAAATACTGGACTGTCACTAGTAAATTGATACATTTGTACAATTAAAACAAATGCACATGCGTACCCAATTACATTAATAAAGTTTAAACAATTCCCAAACAATTCTTTACCCTTTTGATAGCTTATAAATGCAACTGCATGGAAAACTAATAGTGTTACAAAAATAATGACTAGTCTCATGGTTTGGCTAAATTCGTTCCAGTTACTGCCCACAAGCGCTAAAATTGAAAATGCTACAAGTAATGCAATTAAAAATGGTATAATATCTCCTAAAAATGATTGCTTTTCGGCTTTAGCCCGATGCCTTTCATACTCAACTATTCGATTTAATGATTCTTCGTCTAGTAAGTTATGCTTATGCCATTCCTTTAGCTTCTGATCTAATTTACTCATGTAATCCCCCCCTTTAGTAGAAGTTTATAAAACTACTTCCATTACTATTATAATTTCTTAATAAAACATAAATTACCTCTAAACTAAAATTTTAGGAGAATATGCTTCATTCAAATTAAGAACATTTAATCAAACGTTTGTTTAATTCGTAAATTGTTCCACTTAGAGCTTGATAATATAACTGTTAGCGCTACTGTTCATATTGTCCGCTCAATCCTAATATGTTTCATTTTATATCTATACAAAAAAAAAACAGCCCAAACTCTAGGGCTGTTTCATCATCCTTTATACAGGATAAACACCATGCTTTTTCATAGAAGGAGTTTCATATGATTCTGAGTAATATGCAAAACGTTTAATTAGCTCTGTACGTAGCTCTTCTGGTTGAATGACTACATCTACTACTAGTTCAGATGCTAAGCGGTAAATATCGATATCTTCAGCATACTCTTTACGTTTTTCTTGGATAAAGGCAGCTTGTTCTTCTTTTGGTAAGCTTGCAATTTTCTTTGCATACACTGCGTTTACGGCTGCTTCAGGTCCCATTACAGCGATTTGAGCAGATGGGAATGCAATGACACAGTCTGTTTCAAATGCAGGGCCTGCCATTGCGTAAAGTCCAGCACCGTATGCTTTACGAACGATAACTGAGATTTTTGGAACAGATGCATTACTCATGCTATAAAGCATTTTTGCACCATGGCGGATAATCCCTGCACGCTCTACTTTTGTACCAATCATGAAACCAGGTACGTCCATTAAGAATAATAAAGGAATATGGTAAGCATCACATAAATTAATAAATTTAGCTGCTTTATCCGCTGAATCATGGAATAATACGCCACCTTTAACTCTCGGTTGGTTTGCGATAATTCCTACGCTACGTCCATCTAATCTAGCAAAGCCAGTTACTAGTTCAGGTGCAAATAGCTTTTTAATTTCAAAGAATGAATCTTCATCAACTACTCGGTCGATAAATTCATAAATAGAAAATGGTACGTTTTGATTGCTTGGTATAATTTCTGCTAAAGACTTCTCCTTTTGAACAGGATTTTTAGCCTCAACAACAGGAGCCCCTTGCTTGAAATTAGTTGGTAAGTAAGATAAATAATCTTTTAACTTAGCAATTGCTTCTTCTTCTGACTCACACAATACATCTCCACAGCCTGAAACTGAACAGTGCATTCTAGCTCCACCCATTTCTTCGAGTGACACTTTTTCACCAATTACCATTTCAGCCATACGAGGTGAACCTAAGTACATTGAAGAATTACCTTCAATCATAAATACAGAATCACAGAATGCAGGAATATAAGCTCCACCTGCAGCAGAAGGTCCGAATAATAAGCAGATTTGAGGTACTTGACCTGATAGCTTAATTTGGTTGTGGAATATACGTCCAGCACCACGTCTACCTGGGAACATAAATACTTGGTCCGTAATACGTGCACCTGCAGAGTCCACTAAATAAATTAAAGGTACAAGCATTTTTAAACATGTTTCTTGAATACGGATAATTTTTTCTACTGTTTTTTCGCCCCATGAACCTGCTTTTACAGTTGAATCATTCGCCATTACACATACAGTACGGCCATTAATTTTACCGATTCCTGTTACGATGCCATCTGCTGGAAATTCGTCATTCATACAGTTCGCAAAGAAACCATCTTCCACAAAACTGTCTTTATCTAAAAGTTGATTAATTCTTTCTCTTGCAAAGAGCTTACCAATTTTGGCATTGCTCTCATGATATTTTTCTTTCCCACCAGAAAGTATTTGTTCTTTTCGAGCTTGATATGTTGCTTCGTTTGACATGCAATTACTCTCCTTTATATTGCGGCTTACGCTTTTCTTGAAATGCTACTAAACCTTCCATACGGTCGTTTGTATGCAGTAAAGTTTCATATTCATAAGTTTCTAATCTTAGCCCTAAATCTAAAGGAAGATCAAAACCGCGTTGAATTGCCTTTTTTGCTGCACGGATTGCAAGAGGACCTTTACTTGCGATTGTTTCGCATATTTCAAGCGCCTTATTTTGTAATTCATCTATTTCAACAACATGTTCTAGAATGCCGTAGCCTTCAGCCTCATGTGCATTTAAACGTTTGCCAGTAAAAATTAGTTCCTTCGCTCTTCCAAGTCCAATTAAACGTGGAAGTCTTTGTGTACCACCAGCACCTGGAATAATCGCTAAAGATGTTTCTGGTAAACCAACGATTGCTTCTTTATGAGCAATTCTTAAATCACATGCTAAAGCAAGTTCAAGTCCTCCACCTAGGGCAACTCCATTGATTGCTGCTATTGTTGGCATAGGTAATCTTTCAACTTTTTCAAAAAGTGTCCCGATTTTTTCAACAGTTTCTCGAGCCTCACTCTCAGTCATGCCTCTTCTTTCTTTTAAATCAGCACCACTGCAGAAATAAGATGATCCACTACCAGTAAATATGACAGCACGTACAGATGATTTTTTTAACTCATCCATTTGGCCGTGAAGAGCA
The DNA here is from genome assembly GCF_002575105.1 of Bacillus sp. AFS053548. Classification (NCBI taxonomy): domain Bacteria; kingdom Bacillati; phylum Bacillota; class Bacilli; order Caryophanales; family Bacillaceae; genus Bacillus; species Bacillus sp. AFS053548. The sequence goes on from NZ_NUHI01000005.1 coordinate 24,526, forward strand.
TCTAGTAACTCACGCGATAATGAATTAGCTGCATTTGTACGATTTAATGTAAGAATTCTAATATGACCGATATCACTTACTAATAAACTTGATTCCATTTAAATACTCTCCTTTGAACCATTCCATACGGAAAATAGCTTACTAACTGGTGTTAAGTTCATTTGTTCAGAGATATATGAAGTAGCTTGATGAAGTTTCTTTTCATCCACATTAGTTGTAATACCTAAATTATGAAGTAGTGAAACAACATCTTCAGTAGCTACATTTCCACTAGCTCCTGGTGCATATGGACAACCACCTAGTCCACCATTTGATGAATCGAATTTTTCAATTCCAAATAGTAAAGAAGTATATAGGTTTGCAACAGCACGACCATATGTATCATGGAAGTGCATTGCAATTCGATTAACTGGTACTTCTTTAACTAGATTTTCTAAAAATTGATTTACCTGAAGCGGATTAGCAATTCCAATTGTGTCGCCTAGAGAAATTTCATCTATTCCACACTCAAGTAATTGGTTTGCAAGTTGGATCACCTTCATTTGGTCTACAGCACCCTCATATGGGCAACCAAATACAGTTGAAATATATGCTCTAGTAGTCTTTTTATTGTTTTTACATTCTGTAATCATTGAGCGAATATCGCTCATTGAATGCTCGATTCTCGCGTTTTTATTTTTTAAATTATGTGTTTCGCTAGCAGATACAAAGAAATTAATTTCATCTGCATCTACTTCAAATGCACTCATTAACCCTCTTTTATTAGGAACAAGAGCTGCATAAGTAACCCCATCTTTTTTCTTAAGCTTTGTAAATAGATCTACCGAGTCACTTAATTGAGGAATCCAGTCTGGTCTCACAAACGAAGAAACTTCAATATAAGATAAACCACTCTCTACTAATAAATTGATCCACTCAAGCTTCTTTTCAGTGGAAACAAACTGTTTTTCATTTTGCAAGCCATCACGTGGACCTACTTCTCTTATAAAAGCCGATTGAGGTAGCTTCATCACTAATAACTCCTAACCTAGTTTTTCAACTTGAATTAAAGAGTCGCCCTCGTTTACAAAATCACCTTCGTTAACGAACACATTTACGACTTTACATTTGTAAGGAGCAGCATGCGGAATTTCCATTTTCATAGATTCTAAGATTACATAATCTTGATCACTACTAATTTCATCCCCTACAGATACAAGACATTTCCATACGCTTCCAGCCATCATTGCAGTTAAGTTTTCCATTTTAATTACCTCATTTCACTTTTTGATATTCACTAATAAAACTTGTTGTATAGTCGCCTTCTTGGAATGCATTCGTTGAAAGAATATCAATCAAAAACGGCAGATTTGTTTTAATACCTTCAATTTCTACCTTTTTAAGATAATTGTGCAGTTGAATTACTGCTTCTTTTCTTGTATTAGCCGTAACAATCACTTTCGCTAAAAGTGGATCATAAAACGGTGATACAACCCATCCATCATAAAGATGCGTATCAATACGTACACCAATCTCCTCTGGGAAGTTACAGTGTTGAATTGTTCCTGGTGATGGGAAGAAAGTTTTAGGATCCTCAGCATATACCCTTACTTCGATAGAGTGACCATTCATTTCTACATGAGTTGGACGAATTGGAAGTGCTTCACCAAATGTGATACGGAACTGCCATTCAACTAGATCAATTCCTGTAATTCCTTCCGTTACACCGTGCTCAACTTGTAATCTAGTATTCATTTCTAAGAAATAAATATTTTCTTTTTCATCAACTAAAAATTCAATTGTCCCCACGTTTACATATTTCATTTGATTAGCAATCGTAAGGGCATATTCTTCCAGTTTCTTTCTACCTTGTGGAGAAAGGAACGGTGATGGTGCTTCCTCTACAACTTTTTGGTTTCTTCTTTGAATTGAACAATCCCTTTCAAATAAGAAAACAGCGTTGCCATGAGTATCAGCAGCGATTTGTGCTTCAATATGTCTCGGTTTAATAATCGCTTTTTCAATGAATACATCATCATTCGCAAAAAATTGAAGTGCTCTCGTTTGTGTTGTTAAAAATTCTTTTTCTAGCTGTGCTTCGTTTTCGATTAACTTCATACCAATACCGCCGCCACCACTAGAAGCTTTTAACATAACAGGATACCCAATTTGTTCTGCTATTTCTCGTGCTTCTTCAACCGATTGAATTGGATGAGAATTTCCTTTTATTAACGGAATGTTTAATTGCTCCATTATTTGTCTAGCTCTTATTTTTTCGCCCATCATCTCTAAATGCTCTGGCTTAGGACCAACAAATAAAATACCTGCTTCTTTACATTTTCTAGCAAAATCACTATTTTCTGATAGGAAGCCATATCCAGGATGAATTGCTGTTACATTATTTTCTTTTGCAATTTGTATAATTAAATCTGCGTTTAAATACGTGTCTTTCGTATGATTTCCTTTTAAAGAAAAAGCTTCATCACTTAACTTAACATGCAAACTTTCTTTATCAGCATCTGAATAAACTGCCACAGTTTGATAACGAAGCTTTTTACATGTTTCGATAATTCTACATGCGATTTCCCCGCGGTTTGCAATAAGTATTTTGATCATATTCTCTCTCCTTATCGACATCCTAATTGACGTGCAATTACCATACGTTGAATTTCTGATGTACCTTCACCAATTTCAAGTAACTTAGCATCACGCACTAAACGCTCGATTCCATACTCCTTCATATAGCCATATCCACCATGAATTTGTAATGATTCATTCGCAATTTTGGAAGCGATTTCAGATGCGTATAACTTAGCGAATGCCGCTTCTTTCGCAAACGGTTTTCCATTGTCTTTTAACCACGCAGCTTTATGCACCATATTTCTCGCTAACTCAATTCCCATTGCCATATCAGCTAATTTAAATTGAATAGCTTGGAAACTAGATAAAGGTTGTTTAAATTGTTTACGTTCTTTCGCATATACTAATGCTTTATCAAAAGCCTTTTGTGCTATACCTACTGCAAGTGCTGCAATTGAAATTCTACCACCATCTAATGTATATAAGAATTGGCCAAAACCTTTATCAGGATTGCCAAGAATATTTTCTTTTGGAACACGTACGCCATCTAAAACGATTTGAGTCGTATTAGAAGCACGGACACCCATCTTGTCATAAGGATCTGTAATTGTTAATCCTTCTGAGTCAGTTGGTACGATAAACGCACAAATATTTTTCTTTCCTTTTTCATCAATAGAAGTATAAGCAGTTACGATAATTGTGTTAGAATACTGAGCATTTGTGATCCAGCATTTTTCACCAGTAATCACATACTCATCACCTTCTAAAACTGCTTTTGTTTGTGTTCCACCAGCATCAGAACCCGCATTTGGCTCTGTTAAACCGAAAGCTCCAAGTGTTTTTCCTTGCGCCATTGGAGCTAAGTATTTTTGCTTTTGTTCCTCTGTACCAAAATAGTAAATTGGAGAGGCACCTAATGAACATGTTGCAGCAAAACTTAAACCTGTTCCTCCACATGCACGCCCTATTTCCTCTACAGCTAACGCATAACTAATTGTATCGCCACCGCTACCGCCGTATTCTTCAGGGAACGGAATTCCTAATAAACCTAATTCACCCATTTTTTTGAACGTTTCAATCGGGAATTTGCTATCACGATCAAGTTCCTCTGCAAAAGGCTCAATTTCCTTTGCCGCGAAATCTCGTACCATTTCTTGAATCATTTGCTGTTCTTTAGATAATAAAAAATCCATGTGTTAGTCACTCTCCTTTTAATATTTAGGTACGTTTTAAAAAACGTAAGAATGCCTCCAACTGCAGCAAATAGCAGTGGAGTCCCCTATCTCGTGTATAAGAAATAAATATTTTAGTCTTACAATTGATAATATTCGCTATTTTCTACCATTTTCCTTTAATCTATGTTCGACAAATTGAGACAAGAGAGGAAATGTTAGGAAAAGTGGAAGGATGGTGGAAATTTAGTCCAAAGTACAATTGAACGGGGGATTGCAAATAAGAAGTTCATTAGTGCAAATAAAACAGGAAATGTTGCAATTAAACGGCATAGTGCAAATAAAAATGGCAAATCTGCAATTAAAATGAAAAATTACCCATGCCAGTTAGGGTATTTTACACTAAAAATCGTATTACAGTTGTTCTTTTCAAATGGAAAACTAGCAAACTTGCTTTGATTCCTCCTATATCAGTACAAATCTACCAATGTTAATTAAATAATAATGAAAAAAGGGCCAAGGATGGCCCCTTTTTCATTTCTCGCTAAACTCCAATTAGTCAGGACACTAATTACATTATTGGCTACTGCAATGAACGGAACATAACTCAAAAAAAGGCACCTATCCATCAATAACGATGAAATAGATACCCCAGATACTAATTTATTATTTTTTAACCAGCACACTCAAATGTTCAGCAGCCGATTTAATATCTTCTTTCCCTAATATCGCAGAAACAATCGCAACACCATCAATATTTGTTTCCATTAATTGTGAAACATTTTCTTCATTAATCCCACCAATTCCTACGATTGGAATTTTTATCGCTTCACGTATGTTTCGTAATTCGTCTAGTGTTAAATACTTCGCATCTAATTTTGTACTTGTTGGGTATACCGAGCCAATTCCAACATAATCCGCACCTTGTTCCTGCGCAAGCATTGCTTCTTCTAATGTTGTTGCAGAAACGCCAATAATCATGTCTTCTCCAACAATCTTTCTAGCTACGGTTAAAGGTAAGTCTTCTTGTCCGATGTGTAATCCATCCGCTTTAATTGCCAAAGCGATATCTAAACGATCATTAATAATCAATGGAACATTATATTTTGAAGTTACTTCTTTTACTTGCATAGCAATTTTGTAAAAGTCTAGACTACTACAATTCTTTTCTCTTATTTGTACGATTGTTGTTCCACCTTTAATTGCTTCCTCAACAGATTGAACTAAATCTCTCGATCCTAATACATCTCGATCCGTTACTAAATAAAGCTTATAATCTATTTTACTTTTAGTTATAGCCATTCGATTTTCCCCCCTGTTAGAAGTGTATCAACAGAAGCTTTAGATACTTCATCAAATAAGTTTACTTTAAATGTGCCAATTCCTTGTCCTTCAGTTAAGCGAGCCTTAGCAAGCTCTCCACATAGTCCCATTGTAGTAATACCGGAAACAGCTGCTAGGAAATAATCATTCGTTGCACCAGCATAAGTTCCAATTAATGATGTACTCATACATCCAGTTCCAGTTACATCAGCTAGCATTTTATCCCCATTTGAAATGGTACATACTCGGTCTTGTTCTGCAATAATATCTACTACACCTGTAATTGCAACTACTGAGCCTAATTTCGCTGAAAGAGATTTCGCAATTTCAACACCGTCTTCTTCACCAGCTACAGAATCAACACCTTTAATTTGAACATTTAAGCCAGCAATCATTTTAATCTCTGACATATTTCCACGAACTACTGCAAAACGTACTTCTTTCAATAGTTTAGCTGTCGTTTCTGTACGTAGAGTTGTTGCTCCTACACCAACAGGATCTAATATTACTGGTACGCCTAATTGATTAGCCTTTTTACCAGCTTTAATCATTGATTGAATTGTTCTTTCATTTAATGTTCCAATATTAATAACAAGTGATGAAGCAAAAGATACCATTTCTTCTACTTCGGCTAAATCATCGGCCATAACTGGAGATCCACCTAGAGCTAACACCATATTTGCACAGTCATTTACAGTTACATAATTTGTAATGTGATGAACTAAAGGCTTTTTCTCTTTCACGCTTTCAAGAATTTGACTCATTTCATTCATAGTTAACATTTTTTTCTCCCCCGATTCGCTTTGGAACAAGCTTATTAATAACAAACTGGACAACTATATAAATCACACAAATTAAAATCATACTTGGAACAGTAGCTCCAAGGAAGAAATCTAATTGGACAAACTTGCGATAAATGAAAACCCCTAAAATCCATGTAATAAATGCAAGCCAATCAATTTTCAACGATTTTCTTATATTTGTTCTTTTTAGAATAAAGTAATCTGTTAATAAAATTGCGTACAACGGTGCAAAAAAAGAACCTATTGTATATAAGAATCCTTCATATTTCTCGATTGGGAAAATAACAGCCAATATTGTTCCAATAGCGGTAACGATAAGAGCTATATGTTTTCCATTTAGCTTCGGAAAGATAGTTGTAACTGATATTCCGGCAGAATAAGCATCCATGAAAGTAGTTGTAACAGTCGCTAAGACGACGATACCAACTGCAAATAATCCTAGATTTGCACTCATTAAAACAGCAACCGGGTCTACTTCATTAAATGCTAACGCTGCGCCTAATCCAATAATATACATCCAAGAGCTACCAAACATATAACCTATAAAACTACCAATTGCACCATCCTTTGTTGTCTTTGCAAATCGAGTATAATCACTAATTAAGGGAATCCAAGATAATGGCATAATCACCGACAATTCAACTGCTTCTCCAAAAGATAATCCAGAAGTGCTTGGTTGAGTTAAGATTTTACCACTTTTAAAAATGACAAAACAAAGCACAATTGTTAAAACAAATAGTAAACCAACCGCTAAACTATTAAGTTTTTTAGAAGCATTTTGTCCAAAGTACAACCAGATTGCGATTAATACTCCAATTACTAAACACCAAACCCATAGGTGGTCAAACCGATAATCTTTTATTGTAACTAAATTGATTGAGCGAGCTCCAGTTAAAATCATAATTGCTGTCCAGCCTAGTAACTGTAGAACATTCAAAATCGAAAACAAATAGCTACCATAGTTACCAAATGAAATTTTTGTAGATTCCATGGCTGACAATCTTTGCTGTGAACCAATGACTCCACCTAAAATAAGCAATAATGTTCCAAGTAAATGCCCTACTAAAATGGCCGTCATACCTTTCTTAAAACCTAGTGGTGCTACTAGGGCACCAGTCATAATTTCTGCTACAGAAACTGCCGCACCAAACCACAGTGTTGTAAAGTTCCACTTCGTCATTTTTGCATTTTGATTAGACATATTGAACTCCTGCCTTTTGATACAATGAGTAAAAATGATGTACAGGACCTACCCCTTTTCCGATTGAAAAGGAATGTTGGATTGCTAATGTTATATAGTTTTTCGCCTCTCTAATTGCCTCATTTAATTCAAGTTCATTTGCTAAATTAGATGTAATGGCAGAAGATAAAGTACAACCTGTACCATGGGTATTAATTGTATTGATCCTCACGCTATTAAAGCTTGTGAACTCCTCACCATTAAAACAAATATCAGTAGCTTCCCCTTCTAGATGACCACCCTTTACAAGGACGTTCTTAGCACCTAATGAGTGAATTTGAATAGCAGCTTCTTTCATCTCTTCAATCGTTGTAATTTTTCTACCAGTAATAACTTCTGCTTCAGGAAGATTTGGCGTAATAACAGTTGCTAACGGAATCAACTCTTGAATTAAAACTTCCTTTGCATCCAGACTTAATAAGTCAAATCCGCTTTTTGAAACCATAACTGGATCAACTACGATTTGCTTTGGTTTATATTGCTTTAGTTTCTCAGCAATGACTTTAATCGTCTCTATTTGAGATACCATTCCAATTTTTACAGCATCGACTTCAATATCAGTAAAAATTGCATCTAACTGACTAGCAATAATCTCTGGTGTCATATCTTGTACTGCAAACACTCCTTGCGTATTTTGGGCTGTTACTGCTGTAATAACACTCATTCCAAATACACGATGAGCTGAAAACGTCTTTAAATCCGCTTGAATACCTGCACCACCACTTGAATCAGAGCCTGCTATCGTTAATACTTTCTTCAATTTTCTTCCCCCTATTTCATGAATAGAACTCTTTGATCTTACAGATAGAAGATGAAACTTGATTTTAAATACAAAAAAGCACAAATCCCATAAGGACTTGTGCTCGAACAAATCAATGTTATGAATACAAAATATGCATTCTACCGTTCACTTTCCTACGCTGGCATTATCCAGATCAGGTTAAAGGGTCAAAGACTTCCCGTGTCTTAATCTCAGCCGAACATTTACGGCACCCCTAGTACTATTCAATTTTTTAAGTTGATTACTTTATCATCTTAATGAATCCTTCTACTTTATTCAAGTATTTAGACAGATTACTTTAATTTTAATCTTTTCTAGTTAACGCTATATTTCTATTTTTGAATAATTTGTATCACAATTTGAACTACAAGTTTTTGCGATTGAGCAAGAACCACATTTACCTTTTTTTGTTTTCTTTACATATCGTAAAAGTGTCCACCCTGCATATCCAAAAATAAGAGCCCCTATTATAATATTGACAATCATAAGTAGATACCCCTTTCTTTAGTAGCCTAAGAGACTTCCAACTTGATAGATAATTAGCGCTAATATATACGCAATAACTAATGCATATCCAACTGAGAAATACGTCCATTTAGCTGAACCTGTCTCTTTACGAATTGTCGCTACAGTTGCAAGACATGGTACATACAATAAGACAAATACCATAAAGCTAAAAGCAGAAAGTGCAGAAAACTGTGTTGACAATATTCCTTGTAAAGAATTTGCATTCGGCACATGATAGATAATATTCATGGCAGATACGACAACCTCTTTCGCTAAAAATCCTGTTAGTAAAGAAGCACCTGCTTGCCATGTCCCGAAACCTAAAGGTGCCAGTATTGGTGTAAGTATTCCGCCAATCATTGCTAAAAAGCTATCATCCATCGAAACACCTAAACCACTTGGTCCCATATAAGATAATAACCATATTACTACAGAACCACCAAAAATAAACGTACCTGCTTTTCGAATAAACCCTTTACCTTTATCCCATGTGCTTCTAAACAAAGCTTTACCTTGTGGCATACGGTACGGTGGGAGTTCTACGACAAATAATGAAAACTCACCCTTTAATATAGTAGATGAAAAGACCTTAGCTAATACTAATGCAACTACTATTCCGAGTATATACAGTGAAAAAACAACTATTGCTTGATTTTTCGCAAAAAACGCGCCAACGAATAGTGCATATACTGGTAAACGCGCCGAACAAGACATTAACGGTGTTAACAAAATGGTGAGTAATCTCTCTCTAGGCTGTTCAATCGTTCTAGCAGCCATAACTCCGGGTACATTACAACCAAACCCTATAATCATAGGTATAAATGCCTTTCCTGTTAAACCAACCATTTCCATCGAGCGATCCATTACTAAAGCCGCTCGAGACATATATCCAAAATCTTCAAGGAATGATATTAATAAAAACAAAATAAAAATTTGTGGAACAAAGACTAAAACTCCACCAACACCGGCAACAATACCGTCAAGAATAACTGCTTTTATAAAATCTGATGCATGTATTGCATTTAAACCGTTTGTTAGCCAGTCTGTTACATGTCCTGATAAAAAACCATCTAATGCGTCAGATAAAGGTAACCCCAACCAATCAAAAGTAAGCTTAAACATTAAAAACATTGTCACTAGGAAAATAGGAATACCCAAAATTGGGTGTGTAACAAATCGATCAATGCGATCAGTTAAAGTAACTGCTTCATTAGATTCTTTCTCTACAGATCTACCAATTAAATTTGAAATCACTTCTTTTCTTACAGAATAAATCCATTTTGAAGGTGACACGCCGTGTTCACTGTTTAATTGTTCCTCTGTTATGCTAATTACTTGGTCAATTTTACTAAAATCGTAGGATGAAGCTATAAATTCTATTACCTCTTTATTGTCCTCTAAGATTTGTATTGCAGTCCATCTTTTAGGAATAGATAAAGTTGAAGGTAATAGAGCCATAATATTTTTAATACCGTCTTCAATAATTATTCCATAATCAATTTCAAACTCAACTTCAGATTGAGGAATTGTCTCTATTAATTCATTTACCTCGTTTGTTCCCTTACCCGATCTAGCATCAATTGGAATAACTGGTACTTGTAATATCTTTGAGATACTAGAAGGATCAACTGAAATCCCTCTCCTTTTAGCAACATCAACCATATTTAGACCAATAATCATTGATTTATTAAACTCTAGAAGTTGAAGAGTGAGCATTAAATTTCTCTCTAATTGAGCAGCGTCAACAATATTAATCATCCCATCAAATGTTTCATTTACAAAAAAATGTGAAACAACGGCCTCATCTTTTGAAAGAGGGCTTAGAGAATAGATACCTGGTAAATCAATTAGATTTCCAAGTTTATTTTTAATAGTCCCTACCTTTTTTTCAACGGTAACCCCACTCCAATTTCCTACGTATTGGTATGTACCTGTTAAATTATTAAATAGAGAAGTTTTTCCTGTATTTGGATTTCCAATAAGCGCTATATTTAACATATTTTTTCTACCTTTATCCCTGATGCATCTAGAAATCGAATGCCAAGTGATTGTCCGCAATTTTCAATCATACAAGGTCCCTTGAACGGCATTGTACATTGTAAGCAGACCATAGACCCTTCACTTATCCCTAGATCTAAAAGACGTCTCTTCACTGCCTCACCTAGTGATGACAAATCTGTTATTTTAGCTTTTTCGCCTTTTTTTAATTCTGAAAGTAACATAAGTGATTCCCCCGGATCAAAACTTATTATATATAAACAATTAATAATGATAATCCTTATCAATATCTATATCTTAAGTTAAGTCAAGTTAATTGTCTACCTGCTTTTATGAAAAGGTTAACTTAAGAAAAAATTCTCAAAATTGAGTGAATAAAACCAAGAAAAAACCTACAAAGATCATTCAATGTAGGCTTTTTTGGAAAACAATGATTAATTAATTGTTTATTATTTTAGATCTTTAACTTCTTTTAATACACTTTCTAATTCGTCACCAGCTTGGTTAAGTGTATCTGCATTCAATGGGGTTACTTTTACTCCTGCTTCAATAATATGAAGTGGCGTTTCAACTTTTTCATAAAGTGATTTGTCTTTATCTTTTACTGAGTCTTCGAATTTTTCCCATGATTTTTCAAGTGCTTCTCCGCTATCTTTCGCTTTTGCTTCATCATTATTCGAAATTTGTGTTTTTAATTCTGAAATCGTTTTGATCATATCATCAGAACCAGTTTTAATTGCATCGTCTGTTTTCGTTCCACATGCAGATAAAGTTAAAGATAGTCCTAAAGCCATTGCTACTACTAGTTTTTTGTTAGATAACATTTTTCGTTCCCCCCGAATTTTTACTACTTTTTTTATTGTTTTTATTTGAGAATCTATTATAAATCACTGCAATACAAGCTATTAATAACAAGATCATTTGGGGTATAAAGCTCTCCCAAGTTGAATAAATCGCAAAGAAATCAATTGTTGGAATAGGAGCTTGCGTCGCCGGAAGTAATCCAGATAGCTGTAAACCATGAATTCCCATACCCGCAAATTTAAAGCATAAATAGAACATTAAAATACTTGAGACAAGGAAAAACGGTCTCATTGGAATTTTTAGGCCAACCTTTAAGATTAAGTAGCTTAGTATTGCTAAAATTGCAAATCCTAACCCAATTCCTATTAATAAAGTTGATAGCTTAATTGAAGATGCCATTCCAATAAAGAATAGTACAGTTTCAGTTCCCTCACGGAAAACTGCTAAAAACGCAAGAATTGACAAAGATAATAAACTACCTGTATTTAATGCTTTATCACTCTTAGTTTTAATATATTGTTGCCATTGCTTCGTATTAGATTTGCTATGTAACCAGTAACTCATATATAAGAGCATGACAGCAGCAAATACTCCAGTCCAGCCTGCGATTAAGAAGTTATTACTTCCAAAAGCACCTGCTGAGAATAAAATGTTTACGATAACACCTAGTATGATACTGACACCTAATCCAGCTCCAACACCAAACCAGATCCACTTACTTTTCTTTTCTTGTCCAGACTTTTTAATAAAACCTAGTAATGCTACAACTACTAGTAATGCTTCTAAGCCTTCTCTAAGTAAAATTGTTATAGCATCTAACATTGTATAACTAGTTTTAGACGCTAATGGTAATAGATAATCACGCATATGTGTGATTGTTTTTGTAGCCGCTTTCACATCAGGCGTTTTAGCAGTTAGCATTGCATATGAAGTAACCATATCTCTTTCAGCGTCAGTGTAAACTGTTTGAGATTGTGTTAATACAACACCTTCAATATTGATCCAAGATTTTCTAAATTGATCAATCTCCGAAGTTGCTCCTGATACATTATTATCTTTTAAATCTGATAATGCTTTGTTTAATATTTCGATTAAATCTTCAACACTACCAGTACTTTTTGAATCTAATTTTGAACTAGCGAACTGATGAGAAATAAACTTTTCATTTACCTCTTCTAATTCTTTAAGTGCAGTAACAAGTGCACTTTGATTCACTGTTTTTTGAGCTAGGTTATACTGAACCATTCCCATAGCTTCCTCGATTTTGCCATACGCATCAATCGATTTATTTTTTATTCCATCCTCTTTATCAAGCCACTCGTCGTTGAATTTTTTATATTCCTGCTCAGCAGATTTAAAATCTCCTTTTTGAGCAGATTGGATCGCACTTTCTACAAAAGAATTTGCATGTGTTAAATCCTCTTCAGGGCTTGCAGCAAAGGTTTTAAATGGTAAAACTAGTAATAGTAAAGCTGTTAAAGTTACTTTAATAAGAGTCTGCTTCATCGTTGATTTTCCCCTTAAATATAAATGATAATCATTATCACCTCTTGATAATAAGGCTATTTCAGATTTTAGTCAATCATATTTTTATTAACTATTTTTAATGTTTGTATCAATATTCGGCAAAATAAAAAAGCAAAAAGGATAAAACCTTTTGCTTCAGTGTGTAATACAGTTCAAAATCATATTCAGAATGTTTGAAAACCTTGCCTTTTAAGCGGTCATTAGTTAGATGAAGTAACCAAAACCTTCTGTTCAATATTTAAAATTTTATAAAGTTCATCTAGTTTTTGTATTTCATAGGTTGGAACTACATCTGAGTCATTTGAAAGCATTTTTGGATTGACCCAGCAAGTATCAATTCCTGACCCTGCCCCACCAATTATATCCGCGCTAAATGAATCTCCAATAATCAATGTCTTATCTAATTCAATGTTTGGAATTCGATCAAATACATATTGAAAGTATTCTTTCATCGGTTTTTGATAACCAGTATCCTCAGAAACGAAAATGTCTTTAAAGAAAGGATAAATACCCGCCGCATTCAAACGTTTATATTGTGTCTTTGAAACTCCGTTTGTGACAATATATAATTCGAACTCATGCTGAAGACTTGTAAGTAATTCATATGCACCTTCAACTAATTGATTTCCCTCTCCTAAATAACTTTGGTAAGATTGTTCCAGCAGAAAACCGTCAACTTCAATACCAAACTCTTTAAATAAGGTTGAAAAACGTGTGTTCACCACATCATCCCGACTTATTTTACCTTCTTCAAATGACTTCCAAAGTCCATGGTTAATCTCTTTATACCTTGATTTGATTTCATCTGTTAATGGTATATTTTGATCTATAAATAGAGATTGTAATGCTACTTTTTCCGCTGCACCAAAATCTAATAATGTATCATCTACATCTAATAATAATGTTTTGTATGTTTTCATAACATTTCCCCATCTCTATTTATTTAATTCATATTTTACTAGATTGATTTTTAACTAGCTTAATACGTTTGAAACTTATTCCGCTTAATTTAAAAATTAATATACCACTTATTATAAGCAAAACACCAATTAGATGCTTAGGAGAAAACGGAACTTTCTCAAGACCTAGCCATCCCATAGAATCAAATAACATTGCAAAAAATAATTGAGATGTGAGAACAATTGATATCGCATAAGTTGGTCCAAGAATTTTAGTACTATTCGTTAAGCAGAAAACAACACCTACACCGACTATTCCGCTAATCCAATACCAATTTTTCATATTATGCAAAACAAATAATTCCTTACCTTCAAATAAAAGCCCCATTCCGAAAGAAGCTAAAAAGCCCATTCCTAATACAAATGTAGTTGTTACCCATATTCCCGCCCGTTCATTAACTTTACTATTGAATATATTTTGTAAACCAATTAGTGATCCTGCTATTAAAGATAATATTAATCCATAAAGCATAAATTGCACCTCCAAAAAATTTCTGTATGATTCCTAAAACTATCATTCGTATATATTATTACTTGCAAGAATACTCAAACCGGCTCGATCTTTAATAAGGATACTCCCTTTTTTTCGCTCTACTAGGTCATCCTTACAGAACTGTTGAATAACTCGATTAACATGTCGATAACTCGTTCCGATTAGATTTGCTGCGTCTTTAAGATTGATTGGATTTAAATTATCGTTTTGTAAAGAATTCGCTTCATGGTATGAAACCGATAATAAGTAACTTGCTAGTCTAACTTCTACTGGATACATTAAATTAAAGCTCATTGAATTCGACTTAATAAGAAACTTTTCCGTTATGATTTCTAATAAGAATTGAAGAAACGGTGCATAGTCTTTACCAAATTTTTTTAACCAGTGATAATCTACAGCAATCATCTCAACCGCAGATATGGCTTCAACCGTATTTATATAGTTAGAGCCTCTTACATATTCAATATCTCCAATTAATTCAAGAGGCGTCTTAAATGATAGAATTAATGTTTTACCCTCCGCTGAAGAAGTATAAACTTTGATTTTCCCTTTTACTAAAATAAACAAATTTTTTGGTGAGTCTCCTTGAGAACAAATAAGGTCTCCTTGCATGAATTGTTTAAGAGTCATATGAGCTTTTAAATCCTCATTAAAAACTGCTTCAATATTATGTTCAGCTAAAAAATGATTAATTTGTTCAATATCACTAGTGATTTTCAAGTTAACTTCACCTCCTGTAAATTTACTTTTAAGAACCTAACACAATCACACCGATCAACATCATACCAATTCCAATAAATTGTGACGGACTAATAGTAAGCTTTTTGACTCCGAACCACCCTCTACTATCAATGATAAATGTTAAACTTAGCTGTGCGATTAAAAGAACAGAAATTGAAAATGTCACACCAATAATATGAATTGATGTCACATTACAAAAGATAACAAATGCTCCAAGTGCCCCACTTAATAAATAAATTGGATTCACTTTCTTAACTTCAGCTAATTTTTTATCTTTTATTAATAGTAGTACGAATAAAGCTACAATAAAACCTGTAAACTGTGTAATTGTAGCTGCTTGCCAAGTACCAATATCACTGCTAATTTGTGAATTTGCAACCCCTTGTAGTGTAATGAATGCTCCACCAACAATTGCTAATAAAATTCCTTTCATATTTTTCTCTCCTGTCATATTGATTTCTTCATTATTAAACGATATTGGATGGTTGTTTGGGAAGGACATATGTCCTAGAGAGAAAAATGAACATACTCTTCAATTGTGGAAAACTTTTTTAAATTATATAAATTTCTATGGATAGTTTGGAGTTATATTTTTTTGGAGTTAGTTTTTTGTGGATACTCCGCTATTATGTGGAAAACTTCCCATAAAAATGTTGAGAACTGTAAAATTAGTGGATAGTTTGTAGTTGAGTTTTTTAGGAACAGTCTATTTTTTGTGGATACTTTTGGATCATTTTGAAATATTTGAGGTACTGCAAATAAAATTCGATAATCGCAATTAAAAATGTTGTATCTGCAATTAAAATTGGTAAATCTGCAATTAAAATTATGAAAATCGCAATTAAACGCTAATAATACCCATACCGCTTACCGTATTTTAGATGAAATCCCACTAAAATCAGATGATATTATCAATCTTAATCAATCTTTTTCATCTAAAAAGCTTAACACAGACTAATTATTAACTAGATTCCGTTATATTTCAGAGCTTAGCAAGGTTAAGTTCAATAAAATACCCCAAAAATTACATGAAAAAATCAGGCCACTAATTAATATAGCCTGATTCACTTTTTATTAAATTACTTCTTCACTTACTAAACTTGATTCCATTAAAAGTTTAATTTCATTGATCTTATTTTGATTAAATAAATCAACAATTTTACTACCAACAATGACTCCATCACAATCTTGGCTTAATTCCTTTACTTGTTCTGGGGTAGATACACCGAATCCAGCTATTACAGGTTTATTACTAATTTCTTTAACACTTTTTAAAAAGGATGATAGGCTATCGTCTAGCTCATTTCGAACACCAGTAATCCCTTTTACTGTTACTGTGTATAAGAAACCTCTTCCTTTTTTAGCAATTTTAATGATTCGATCTTTTGGCGTAGCCATTGTGACTAAACGAATTAGTTCTACTCCAAATTCTTCAAGTTGATGAATGATAATTTCTTCTTCTTCGATTGGTAGGTCAGGAATAATACATCCGTCCACTCCTGCTTGCTGAAGGTCCGATACGAACCTGTCAATTCCATAAGCTAAAATGGGATTCATATATGTCATGACGATTAAAGGTACAGAAATTAATTTACGAACTTCTTTTATTTTTTCAATTACAGCTTTTAATGTTGTACCAGCTTGTAATGCTCGAATTCCCGCTTGTTGAATTACTGGTCCGTCTGCTACTGGGTCTGAGAATGGTATACCTATTTCGATTGCTGATGCGCCAAATTTTTCTAGTAAAGCAAGTCTTCCCCCTAATACTTCAAGACCACCATCTCCTGCCATTACATAAGGAATAAATAGCTTTTCACCTTTTTTTAGTCGTTCTGAAAATTGGAATTCAATTCGATTCATTATTATTTGCCCTCCTTTAATCGCTCACGAACGGTATGAACATCTTTATCGCCTCTACCAGATAAACAGATGACTAAATTTTCATCCTTCTTCATCGTTGCTGCTAGCTTTATTGCGTATGCAACTGCATGTGCACTTTCTAATGCTGGGATAATTCCTTCTAATCTTGCTAGTAATTGGAATGCTTCAAGTGCTTCTTCATCTGTGATTGATTCGTATTTTACACGTTCAATATCTTTCAAATAACAATGCTCAGGACCTACTCCGGGGTAGTCAAGTCCCGCAGAAATAGAATGAGCTTCTTGTATTTGACCATCTTCATCTTGAAGTAAATACATTAATGCACCGTGTAATACGCCTGGTACGCCTTTTGTTAAAGATGCTGCTTGCTTATCTGTATTGATTCCATGCCCAGCGGCTTCTACTCCAAATAACTTTACACTTTCATCCGTTATAAATGGATGGAACATACCAATTGCATTACTTCCTCCGCCAATACAAGCTACTACTGCATCAGGAAGTTTACCTTTCTTCGCTAAAAATTGTTGTCTTGTTTCTTTTCCAATTACACTTTGGAAATCTCTTACCATCATAGGAAAAGGGTGTGGCCCCATTACTGATCCTAATAAATAATGAGTGTCATCTACATTTGCAACCCAGTAACGAAGGGCTTCATTTACTGCATCCTTTAGTGTCGCACTTCCGGATTCAACACTAATCACTTTTGCGCCTAGTAATTCCATTCGGAACACATTCAGCTCTTGTCTTCGAACATCCTCAGCACCCATGAAAATAACACATTCTAAATTTAATAGAGCACAAACTGTTGCAGTTGCGACGCCATGTTGTCCCGCTCCTGTTTCAGCAACAATTTTTCGTTTCCCCATTCGAATCGCAAGTAATGCCTGACCTATTGCGTTGTTGATTTTGTGAGCACCAGTATGATTTAAATCCTCACGTTTTAAATAAATATTAGCTCCGTTAGCATGCTTAGTTAAATTTTCTGCAAAGTAAAGAGGTGTTTGGCGGCCTACATAATCCTTTAACAAGCTTTCAATTTCCTCATTAAACGCTGGATCATCTTTAATATTTGAATAAGCCTCTTCTAATTCTGTTATGGCTTGAACAAGCGTTTCAGGTATATATTTCCCTCCATACATACCGAAATGACCTTTTACATCTGGAAGTGTGTACGTAGACATTTAAATTCCTCCTAATTTAACTTTTTTTATAAAACTTTTTATTTTTTCTTCATCTTTTTTCCCGTTCGTTTCGACTCCACTACTTACATCAACCATTATTGGTTTTACGACGCTACTTGCAGGTATTACATTCTCAATCGTCAATCCACCAGCTAAAATCAAGTTATCTATTTTCTTTGATTTAACAAGGTCCCAGTTAAATGTTGTTCCATTTCCGCCACGGTATTTTCCACTCGGGCTATCAACTAAAATATAATCACAATCATATTCTGCGATTTTTTCAACGTCCTTTTCCGATTGAACTCGTAATGCTTTGATTACTGGAAAGGATAATGAACGACAAAATTCTGGCGTTTCATCTCCATGTAGCTGAAGATGTGTTAAACCAACTTCCTCATAGATGGATTCTAATGTCTCCTTTGTTTCATTTACAAAAACGCCAATCTTCAACACCGAATCTGGCAGTAACTCGATGATCTTTTTTGCCTCAGAAATTTCAATTTGACGTTTACTTTCTGCAAATACAAATCCAATGGCATCAGCTCCTGCATTTATTGCACATTTAGCTGTTTTTAAATCGGTAATGCCACAAATTTTCACTTTCACTGCTTAGCCTCCTTTAGAATAGGAACCATCAGCTCGCTCATGTTTGATGATAATTCATTGCTCCTCATTAATGCCTCTCCGACTAAAATTCCGTTTGCCCCAACATCTCTTACACGTTTTGCATCATACTGATTGAAAATTCCACTTTCACTAATAATGAAACCTCCATCCGCTTGAATAAGTGGTGCTAGTCTTTCTGTCACACCTAGATTCACTTCAAATGTTTTTAAGTTTCGGTTATTAATGCCGTATAGATCGGGCCTAATTTTTAGTGCTTTTTCTAAATCTTCCTCGTCATGTACTTCCATCAATACTTCGAGATTTTGCTGCTTCGCATATTGATATAAATGATTTAGTTTTGTAAAAGGTAATGCAGCAGCAATTAGTAAAATAATGTTTGCTCCATGCTCTTTTGCGATATCTATTTGAACTGGATCGATAATAAAATCCTTGCACAATATCGGAATATTAACGGAATCACGCACAATTTTCAGATCTTTAAAGGAACCTTTAAAGAAAGTCGTATCAGTTAAAACAGATATTGCTGCTGCTCCATTTCCCTCATATTTCTTTGCTTGTTCTGCTGGATTAAGATTTGTATTAATATCACCTTTTGATGGTGATGCTCGTTTAAATTCCGCAATAATCGATAAATGGTCTGCAACTTTTAATTGTTCAATTAATGATAAATTCTTTGCTTGGTCTGTTATTTTCCGGCTAATCGCTCTTAAACTTTTAATTTCGATTTGTTTTTGAGAAATGATTCGATCTAAAATGGTTTCCATTTAAATAACCTCTCTTTTTAGTTTGCTAGTTTTTTCAACTAGTTTTTGTAATTTCTCATAAGCTGCACCAGAATCGATGCTCTCTTCAGCCTTCCTAATACCATCTGTAATTTGATTGACAATCCCTGAAGTATAAATTGCTAAACCAGCATTTAATAAAACCGTATCTCTAAAAGCTCCTTTTTCTCCTTTTAGTACTCGAAGAAGAATATCTGCATTCCTCTTTGCATCTCCACCTTTGATTTCTGTATTTGGATAATAAGTTAATCCAACTTCTTCCGGATGAAGTGTCATCTTTTTCATCTCATTATTTTCTAGTAGGACGATATGATTCTCACCAGCTAACGATGCTTCATCTAAATGCCCTGCACCGTGTAATACAATCGCTCGTTTACGTCCTAATTTATTTAGCACTTCTGCAAAAACTTCTAAATAATCTCTTCTGTAAATTCCTAATAGTTGGGTCTCTAATTCAACTGGATTTGTTAAAGGTCCAATTAAGTTAAAAATGGTCGGAATTTGTAGCTCACGTCTAACCTTCATAACTTTTTTCAATCTTGGATGAACATATGGAGCAAATAAAAAGGTAATTCCTATTTCATCTAAAAGCTCCTCGGAAGCTTGTGTTGGAATCGATAGCTCCACACCTAATTGTTCTAATACATCGGCGCTACCTGTTTTGCTAGACATGCTACGATTTCCATGCTTTGCAATTGGAATTCCACTTCCTGCAATAACAAACGCTGATGTTGTACTCACATTAAAGCTCGATGAATTATCTCCACCTGTCCCACAATTATCAATGACATTATGAAACTTCCTAGTAAATCCTACCGTATGATTTCGAATCGCGTTTACTAGTCCTGCAATTTCGTTTACTGTTTCACCTTTTGTTTTTAAAGCAACTAGAAATGCTGCGATTTCACTATCTGATATTTGATCATCTTGTAAAATCCTACCGACAGCTACTTGCATTTCTTCTACTGTAAACGACTCTCGATTAGCTAAGCGTTGAAGGTACTCTTTCATCTTTTAATTCCTCCCTTATTTCATTTAAAAAGTTTAATAAAAGTTGTTTTCCATATTCTGTTCCAATAGATTCCGGATGAAATTGCATACCGTAGATTGGGTATTTTCTGTGTTTGATGGCCATGATTTCTTGATCGTCCATTGAAAATGCTAAAGTTTCAAATAATGGCGGTATCGTTTCCTTTTCAATTACCAGTGAATGGTATCGCATAACCTCTAACGGTTGTGACATGTAGGCAAATAAGTTGCTACCATCATGCCTAATTTTCGATGTTTTGCCATGTTTGATTTGTATAGCTTTAATAATTTTTGCACCGAATGCATAACCTATTGCTTGGTGCCCTAAGCAAATGCCCAGTATTGGGACTGTTTTATGAAAAGTTTTAATGAGTTCATTCGTTTCCTGTTTCTCCTCGGGCTTGCCAGGTCCCGGAGAAAGAATGATTGCTTTTGGATTCATTTCTTTTATTTCATCAATCGAAATTTTGTCATATCTAGCGATTTTCATTTCTTCGCCAAGCTCTCCTAGAAATTGATAAAGATTGTAAGTAAAAGAATCATAGTGATCAATTATTAAAATCATGATTTTCCTCCAAAAAAGCTTTTAGTTTATTAATGGTTTCTTCATATTCATATTCGGGTTTGCTGTCATAAACAATGCCTGCTCCTGCTTGAATATAGGCCATTTGATTTTTTAAAATCATCGTTCGAATAGCTAATGCAAAATCAAGGTTTCCATTAACGGATACATAACCGACTGCACCAGAATATACCCCTCGCTTTGAACTCTCTAATTCATTAATGATTTCCATTGCTCTAATTTTAGGCGCACCAGATACGGTTCCAGCTGGTAAGCAAGCAATAAGAGCATCAAGTGAAGTATGTGTTTTTTTAAATTGCCCACTAACTTCGGAAACGATATGCATGACATATTTGTATCTCTCAACGTTCATATATTTTTCTAATTGGATTGTTCCAAACTCGCAAACTTTGCCTAGATCATTTCTTCCTAAATCAACAAGCATTTTATGTTCGGCAAGTTCCTTTTCATCCTGTAATAAATCTCTTTCGATCATTAAGTCTTGTTCAACCGTTTTCCCTCTTCGTTTCGTACCGGCAATTGGGTTCGTTATGACCTGATTATCTTTAACTTTTATTAAGCTTTCAGGGGAAGTACCAGCAACAACGCTATCACCAAAATCGATATAATACATATATGGTGACGGGTTTTGGATTCGTAATTTTCGATAATAGTCAAATGGATTCCCTTCAAATTTTGCTCCCATTCGATGTGATAGAACGACTTGAAAAATATCTCCTTTTTGAATAAATGACTTTGCCTTTTCTACTTTGGAAATGTAGTCAGCTCTACTAACTTCAGACTCGAAAGTAGAAAATACAACCGGTTTTATTTGCTCCTCTTGATTTGAGTTAGATAAAATTACTTGCTTATAATTCTGAATTTCGCTCTTCAAATCTTCTAATGTTGTTTCATCGGAAAGCTTTGTTCCAACTAAATGAATTTTCTGTTCCAAATGATCAAATACAATAATGACTTCAAAAAACATTAAATGGAGATCTGGCATTCCGATAACGTCTTCCAGCTCATCACCGATTTCTTCAAACTGGCGAATCATATCATATCCTACATACCCAATTCCCCCACCAATGAAAGGGATATCCAATACCTTTAAGTAATCCTGCTTTGGTATTAACTCATTCAGCTTTAAAAGAGGATTTCCAACAAACTCTTCTTTTTGACCATTTTTATAGATGATTTGACCATTTTGATTTGTCCCAATCAATTCAAAAGCTGGTTTTGAACCAACAAATGAATAACGGCCAGAATCTTTATGCTTAAATGAACTTTCAAATAAAAACTTTTTGCTAGCGGTCAATTTCTTAAATAATGAAATCGGTGTAAACAAATCCCCCATTATCGTTTCAATGATTATTTCTGCTTTGTTTTGTACTGACAATTTGTTCGACCTCCAAAAGTTAATGATGAATATAAAAAAAGTCCCCTATACGCACAAAGATTGTGCATATAGAGGACGATTAGTTGCTACCGCGGTACCACCTCAGATTGGATCAGATTGATCTGAATCCCACTTTTCGGATACGGGAATTAGTTACTTAAATAATTCCGATACCCTATCCTTTTAACGGTGGAAATCCGTGCATCCCTACTTTAATGTTCAAGATGCCTCTCGTAAGCCCATTCGATAAAGGTTCCTGTATTAGACTCCCACCATTGTCTAACTCTCTGTGACATTCACCAATATTTACTCTTCTTACTCAGCGATTTATTAGTATTTAATTTTTAAGAAATACAAAAAGGGCCCCCCGTCTTAAAAAAGGACGAGAGACCCGTGGTGCCACCTTCATTAGCTGATTAACAGCTCGCTTTGTCGGTATCCAATCAATTTTCTATTGAATACCCGTCTTTTGTAACGAGAAGACTACTCGCCAAAGCCTACTACTTATTTAAGGTTCGGTTTGAATGCTCGGAAGTCCATTCGCGATTACTTTCACACTGATTCGCACCAACCATCAGCTCTCTTTAGTTTCCGTAATCGTTACTACTCTTCGTCAAAGCAAAGTAATTATGGATGTTTATTTAAATTAATTGTCCTTATATTATTATGCAAAAAATAAAAAGTCAACATGTTTATTTCTACAAGATTCGATTTTTCTTCTTTTTAGAAAACTAATATTTTACATTTTTGTTAATCTAAAAAACGGAATCGCAAATGATTTTTCATACGAGTCTTCATTGCATACACAACCTAATTTTGGAAAGAATAAACCCAAACCCAATTAGACCTTCCATCAAAGAGGTATCAATATGAGAACCGATACAACAACAATTAAGTCAAATAAAGAAGTTTTATCAAATAATCTTAAAAATAATATTGAAATCATTCAAGAATATTTAAGGCATACAGAAGATTTAGTCGTTAAGATTATTCATAAAAATACTCAGATTTTTGCCGTTTTGTTTCTTGAATCGATGATAAAAATTGAAGCACTTCAATCATTTATTATCGAACCAATTCTAAGAGAAAAAAAAGATGAGACAGGCAATATCGTCAAATCATATGAGATTAAAAACTCATCAAATATCTCTGAATTAGGAGATAGTTTATTAAACGGATTTTGTCTAATTTTAGAAGAAAATTGTTCAAAAGGAATACTAGCAGCAGCTCCTGATGATAAAGAACGTGCAATTCAAGAACCTGCTAATGAACAAAATATTAATGGTGCTCACGATGGTTTTGTCGAAAATATAAATACAAATATACAATTACTAAGAAAAAGAATTCGTACACCTGAGTTAAAGATTAAGTATTTTACGATTGGTAAGATTACGAATACTAAAGTTGCTATGGTTTATATTGATTCCATTGTAAATCGAAAACTTGTCGAGGTCATAGAAGAAAGAATTTCAGGTCTTGAATTAGACAGTCTTCGTTCAACTGGACAACTAGAAGAATTGATTGAGGATAGTACGTTTTCACCATTTCCACAAGTATTAAATACAGAAAGACCAGACCGAGCTACTTCTTATCTTTTAGACGGAAAAATAAATTTACTTGTAGATGGGAATCCAACAGTTTCTATTGTACCAATTACCTTTTTCGCTTTTTATCAAGCTCCCGATGATTATAATCATCGATGGTTGATTGGTTCATTTTTTCGAATTATTAGGGTATTTAGCTTTATCGTTGCAATTAGCTTACCTGCTATATACATTGCGATCGTATCCTTCCACTCTGAAGTACTACCATTAGGTCTTCTTTATTCAATTAGGGTTTCTTTAGAGTTTGTACCGTTTCTCCCTCTCGTTGAAGCTTTTGCAATGCAAATCATATTAGAACTACTAAAGGAAGCTGCTATTAGACTACCTTCTCCTATCGCTCAAACAATTGGTATAGTTGGTGGTCTAGTTATTGGTACCGCTGTTGTTGAAGCGCATTTAGTATCAAACACGATGATCGTCGTAATTGGTTTTACAGCAATTGCTTCGTTTGTAGCACCAGTTAGTGAGATGGGTACTAGTATGAGGCTATTGGGCTTTCCGACGATGATTATGGCTTCAATACTAGGTTTCTTTGGGATTACACTAACACTAATGTTAATTTTTATGCATATGTGCAAATTAAAATCTTTTGGCATGCCCTACTTTTCTCCAATGGCACCTTTTCGCAAGGAAGATATAAAGGATACTTTCTTTAGACTCCCTTCATGGAAGCAAAATACAAGACCAACTGATACACGTCCCCAAAAGATTGTACAGCAAAGAATATCTAGGGTGTGGAAGAAAAAATGATAACAAATAGTAACTCGATTTCTAAATTACAGCTCTACTTTTTTATTGTCCAGAGTCAAATTGGTATTGGACTACTCTCATTACCAAATGCGGTTCAAAGTACGGCCAAAGGTGATGGGTGGATCTCTACCTTAATTGCAGGAGTAGCTGTTCAAATTACATTATTTATTTACTGGTTTTTACTAAAAAGATATCCAAATACTACATATACAGATATTACAAAAAAAATTTTAGGTAAATATCTAGGAAAGTTCTGTAACTTATTTATATATATCTATTTTATTATGATTGGAAGTCTTGCTTGTGCTCTTTTTATCAGAAGCATATCCCTTTGGTTATTACCGTTAACTCCAACATGGGTACTATCACTAATTATTATTTTATCAAGCATTTATTTAACAATTAGCGACCTAAGAATCATAGCAAGATTTTTTGTATTAGCATCGGTTCTAATCATCCTTTTATTTTTACTATCGTTCTTTACCTTTTATTTACCAAAAGATTTTCACTATATTCTACCAATCGGTCAATCAGGAGTAAAAAATATAATTTTAGGAAGTCATAAATCATTACTTTCGATATTAGGATTTGAAAGTCTTTTACTAATTTTTCCTTTTGTGCTTGATACTGAAAAAGGAATATTAAAAACTGTTAGTCTTGCCAATTTCTCTGTGACATTATTCTATACATATTTTACCTTTATTTGCCTATTAAGCTTTAGTCCAACACAACTTTTGCAAATTAGGGAGCCTGTTTTATATATATTTAAAGCCCTTTCATTTGAAATGATGGACCGCTTAGATTTGATTTTTTTATCGGTCTGGATTGTGCCAATGACGACCTCTGTAATCCTTTACTTATTTTTATCAGCTAAAAGTATTAGTAAAGAAAAATCATTTAAAAAAAATGTAGTTATTAGTGGAATCTTAATTTTTTTCTTAACAATTATACCTTTTGATGAAGATCAACTAGCTATCTTTGATAAATATGTCACTTATTTAAGCTATGTGGTTGTATTTGGACTTCCCTTCATTCTGTTTTGTCTATCCTTCATCATTTCAAAAACTGAAAGGAGTGAACAATTATAAGAAAATCATTTTTGATAACCTTATGTTTGTTTACCTTTTTTTTAGCTAGCTGTTGGGATCAAAATCTATTGGTAAATAAGAAAATGGTTAATGGCATTAGCTTCGATTTAGATCAAGACGATAATATATTAGCTACAGTTAGAGCATTAAATATTGAAAACAAAGGTGGAGGACAGTTTGAAGTTAAGGACGAACTTGTTAAAGTAAAGCGACCTGCTATATCAGGAATGGAAATTGATATTAACAATAAACTACCTGGCCTAATTGATGTAAGTAAAGCACATATAATCTTAATAGGGCGCGACCTTGCTAGAAAAGGAATTTACCCTTTTTTAGAACTTTTTTATCGCCCTAGACAAGCCTATGTTTCTACGAGAATTGTTATAGCAGAAGATAAGGCTTCAGACCTTATTACAATCGATCCTGGAACTAGCCCAATTGCATTTATCATACTAAAAGGACTAGAGGCAGCTGAAGATACTACAAAGATTCCGAAAGTAACTGCTTTTACAGCATGGACACAAGTTACAGATAAAGGTCGAGATATCGTTTTACCTTTTGTAAAAAAAGACGAAAATGATAAAATTACAATCGGTGGAATAGACCTATTTAATGGTGATAAATTTTCAGGAATTAGCTTACCTAATGGAAAAGGAAGTCTTTTATTGCTGCTAATGGATCGACTAATTAAATATAGTGAGATGGCTGTAGAGTTAGGGGATCGAAAAACAATTTCTTATAGAGTAAAAAATATGAAAAGGGATTTAGATGTAAAAGTAGATAAAAAGACAAAGAAAATAACTTGTAAGCTAAATCTAACACTTGATTTAACAATTATTAGCTATACAGGAAAGATAGCCGAAAAGCTAAACAAAGCCAAATTAAATAAGGATGTTTCACGAATTCTTACTAAACAGTCTGATGAAATCACTAAATCATTATTGGAAGCTAATTGTGATGCATTAGGAATCGGAGGAATTTTATCTAGCTCTTATCCAGATCTATGGAAAAAAATAAAATGGGAAAAGGAATATAAAAATGTTAAGTTCAAAACTTCCGTAAAAGTAAAAATTGATCGAACTGGACCTGTTTTTTAAGAATCATATTTATAATATTTCATACTCTTGAGCAACATAATGTAAGGATTAAGGATTAGAATCAATCTGTTTTTTAGGAGGAACCCTACTTGAGACTCGGTAAAAAAAATGATACATTCTTTGAAATGCTCTTAAATATTGCAAATAATGTAAATGAATGTTCGATTTATTTTGATGACTTTAAAATAAAAAATGCTACTGATTTAAAAACATTCTCTGCAGAAATGAAGGCTTATGAAACAAAAGGTGATACATATATTCATCAAATTATTGTTGAATTAAATAAAACATTTATTACACCAATCGAACGTGAAGATATACTAGAACTTGCTAATAAAATGGACGATGTACTAGACGGAATGGAGCAATGTTCCGCAACATTCGAAATGTACTCCATTGTTCAAATTGATGAATTCATGGTGAAGTTTGTTAAAAATATTCGCAGTGCTGCCAATGAAATCTTAAAAGCAATTCAGTTACTTTCACGGAAGAAATTATTAGAAATGCGCGTACATGCGATTCAAGTAAAAGATTATGAGTCACAGTGTGATGCGTTATTACGCACTTCCATTAAAGAGCTTTTTAAAAATGAAAAAGATCCAATCAAAATAATTCAGTTCAAAGAAATTTATGAAATGTTAGAAGCAGTTTCAGATAGTGCACAAGATGTAGCAAATACACTTGAACAGATTATTATGGGTAATGCATAATTAAATAGCAACTAAAAAATACAGTCAATTAGACTGTATTTTTTTTATCTCTCTTCTAATAGTTTTTTTGCAAGTTTTCTAACGATTGATCGTGGAATGAATCGAACAGATTGCGCTAATATTTTATTCTTAATACCTATAATAACAACAGTTTTCTTCTTACTAACTGCCTTATAAGTTAACTTCGCAACTTTTTTTGGGGTCATAATTTCACCTTTAAACAACCTTGAATTATTTCCACCGGATGAATTTATTATTCCCGTTCTAGTTGGTCCAGGGCAAACAGCTGTTACGGTAACTCCAGTATGTCTTAATTCCTCTGAAAGAGCTTCACTAAATGATAGTACATAAGCCTTTGAAGCTGCATAGACAGACATTTTTGGCCCTGGTTGAAAAGCTGAAGTAGATGCAATATTGATAATTTGGCCCGTTTTTTTTTGAAGCATATTTGGTAAGAAGTATTTTACGATCTCTGTTAAAGTAACAATATTTAGCTGAAGCATCATTAACTCTTTCATTAAATCAGTCCGACCAAAGTCTCCGTATAGGGCAACTCCAGCATTATTTACTAGAATATCAATCTCCATTTGTGATTTTGAAACTTGATCAAAAATAGACTTAGCAGAATTTACTTTAGAAAGGTCCTCTGTAACAACCAGTACTTTTATATTGAACTGCTTCATCAATGAATTAGCCATTTCTTCTAATTTAATTTTATTCCTAGCAACTAATACTAAGTTGAAATGATCTTTTGCAAATAATTTTGTTAACTCATAGCCGATTCCTTCTGTTGGTCCAGTAATTAATACTGTTTTACCCTTTTGTTTTTTGAATGTCATTATGATTATCCTTTATCTTTTTATCGTTTGAACACTTTTTGTTTTACTATATGTTCAACTATATAAAAAAAGGATTCCTACTTTATTTCTCATAATATTTCTTAACTAACTCAATAAATATTTCCAACGATTTCGTTTGAAGTTCGATTTTATCTGTGATAATTGAAAAATTCCGTTGAATAGGTGTCCCTTCTACTTTTAGGTAATCAATTGTATTTAACTGCTTTTCTTTTTTTATTGCTAGCTCAGATAAATAGGTAATTCCCATACCAGCTTCAACGGCCTCTTTAATTAATTGTGTACTACCAAATTCAATTATGTTTTTAGGACGTATCTTTAATAATTCAAATAATCGTTCAGTTGCTTCCCTTGTTCCGGATCCTTCTTCCCTAACAATCCATGTTTCATTTTCAATTTGATTCAATGTCACAACTTCAATAGCATATATTTCGCTCTTAGTTCCAGCAATAATATACATTTCATCATTTGCAAAAGGTTGTATATTTAAATTTGTATGAGTCGCTTCGCCTTCAACTATACCAATATCAATTTGATAACTTAATGCGGCCTGAACAATTTCTCGAGTATTCCCTATTTGTACTGATGGAATGACATTCGGGAAAAGTCTCTTCATTTCCGCTAAAATTTGCGGTAATACATATTCACCAAAAGTATAACTTGCACCTATTTTAAGATGACCACTAGCCTCATTCATCAGATCATTCACTAGTGTCGACATCCGCTTGTATAAACTAGTTATTTCCTTAGCATGCAAATAGACAATTTCTCCAGCCTTCGTTAGCTGAACATATTTATTTGTTCTAATTAAAAGCTTTGCACCAATATGCTTCTCAAGTAATTGAATTTGCTGACTAACGGATGGTTGAGTCATATGTAACTCTTCAGCCGCTCTTGAAAAATTTCTTTTTTCAGCGACCGCCATAAAAACTAAAAGAATTTGATCCATACTCTATCTCCTAGTATCAGATTTACTTATTATCAATATTATCATTATTTATTTTTCTTATAGTAGGAAATTTGATAAAACAGGTAAATAGAAAAAACTGTTGAAAAATGAGTTTGTCAACTAGCAGTCAATTGGTTGATTTCCACTAAAGCCTGCTATGAGTAAGTTTCTTTCCATATTTTGCTTAATTACATACTTAGACTTCCGTTTTTCACTATTGACTATGTTTTATTTCAACACGTTGAAAAAACTGATTCAAAATGAATCAGTCTTCTTTGATGACTTAACTTTTCTAATTAAGTTAATTGCCAAGTACGCTAAAACCATAAAGACAAGATAAATTGTTGCATAAAACCAGTACTCTTTATTGGTAAGTTTATTACTTAAGAGACTTAAAATGAAGAATGTTGTCAATGAACCTAATAATAGTCCAATTAATGTTTTTAACCTCATTACAATGCACTCCCATTAAAGTAATTTTAAGTATTTGAAAGAAACCCTTTTACAGTCTATATAGTTTATTATTGGTAAGAATATTCCAATCTAACCTTTCTAAAGTGCAAAATTAGGCTCTTTCTATACACTACTTCCTATAAAAAAGACTGATCTAATCGGTCAACAGTCTGATACTCTTTTACCATATTGAACTCCGACATCAATTAGTTCACTTATAAACTTTTTAATATTTCCTACTAGGACACCGCCATGCCCAGTACACATTACACTACTTTCAAACTGATTTATTTTTTTTAGTCCATCTAGAAAATGATCTAAGTGTTCTTTTGACACTCCACCATCTCTCAAATAATTTACCCACTCATTTCTAAGGTCATCTCCTTTAGAGACTAGTCCATCTTTTGATAAAGGATCACCGAAGAAACATATGAAATCACCCGTAAAAACTGTTTTTGATGAGCGATGATAAAAAACGACCGAACCTGGAGTATGGTATCCAACTAAATCATACTCAAACTCCTTTATTACTTCAAAAGCTTCCAGGTCATTACTAAACTGAGTTAATTCAAGTGAATCAATCAAATCATTATCATTTGAATGGATAAACTTCTTAGCATTTTTAAAAATACTAGAACCTTCAATATGGTCTTTATGTCCATGTGTAGCTAAAAAGAGATGGACGTCTTCTGGGGTTTTACCCAATTCAACCAGAGCTTTCCTAAGATACTTAGTATGGATCTTTTTTCCTGAATCAATAAGAGTAACTCCATTATCTTGAATTATAAAATAGCAATTATTATATGACTTCCATTCCGTATCCCATATTGCTAAAGCGTATATATTATTTACCACACGTTCGAAAGAAACTTCCACGTCTTCACCTCCAGAATAGATCGCATTCCATGATTAACTAAAAATCGGTCTGAAATACCTACATTATAGTGTTCTATCTTTACGACTAATAACCTTTTATCAATATGTTATCTAGTCATAACGAATATATATTATGAAAGATTTATTAGGGTTAATAGGTCTTATCCACTATATCAAAAATATATAAGACATAAATTTAACTTTTCAGAAAAAAATAGATTAGAAAATTAATGTGCTATAATCTTTCTAATTTTATAAATATAGTCCTGGAAGGAGCGTATAATGTGGAAAAAGAAGTAAATTTAAAGAAAAATATTGGCTTTTTCGTATCAACGTCTTTAGTAATCGGTACAGTAATTGGTTCTGGAATCTTTATGAAACCTGGGATCGTACTGTCTTCAACTGCTAACTCCACTATGGCTCTTTTAGCGTGGATTATCGGTGGCGTTATTACACTAGCAAGTGGATTAACGATTGCTGAAGTAAGTGTAAAAATCCCGAGAACTGGTGGATTATATGCTTACATAGAAGAGGTTTATGGTGAGAAGTGGGGATTTTTATGCGGTTGGGTACAAACCCTCGTCTATGGACCAGCCGTTATGGGTGCTCTTAGTCTTTATTTCGGTTCTTTGTTGGCAGATTTTTTCGGTTTTCAGGGAAGTAGCAAAGTTATTGGTATTATCACGATTATATTACTTGGTGGTCTAAATATACTAGGCACTCAACTTGGTGGATTTATTCAAACGATTTCAACTGCAGGTAAACTAGTTCCTATTATTTTAATTGCTGTTTTTGGTATTCTTCAAGGGGACGTATCAGTTTTTAATGCAGAGAGTGGTAGTTCTACTCAAGCACTTAGTATGGGCGCAGCAGTATTAGCGACTTTATGGGCATATGACGGTTGGATGAATGTAGGTTTTATGGCAGGAGAAATGAAGAATCCTTCAAAGACCCTTCCTAGAGCAATTATTTCTGGTATTGTTATTGTTATTTTAGCTTATCTTTCTGTTAATATCGCAATGTTACATGTTTTATCTGCAAGTAAAATTGTTGAATTAGGTCCTAATGCAGCTACTGCGGCAGCTTCTTCACTATTTGGTAGTATTGGTGGGAAAATTCTTGCCATCGGAATTTTAGTTTCTATTTTTGGCTGTTTAAATGGCAAAATTCTTACATTCCCAAGGGTTACATTTGCGATGGCAGAACGAAACTTCCTACCTGGTTCAAAAGTATTATCTAGTATTCACCCTAAATTTAATACGCCAGTAGGCTCAACTGTTTTTCAAATTGTTTTAGCATTAGCAATGATGATATTTTGGAACCCAGATCGACTATCTGATATGGCTATATTTGCAGTCTTCTTATTTTATGGACTAGCATTTAATGCAATCTTCATATTACGTAAAAAAGATAAAAGTCGAAATAAATTATATAAAGTGCCTTTATACCCTATCACTCCGATTGTGGCAATTTTAGGTACACTTTACATCATCGGTAGTACGATTATAAATGCACCAATAGATGCACTTGTATCAATTGGTATTGCAATTGTTGGTTTACCCGTTTATTGGAGACTAAAATCGACTATTAGAAGCGAAGAAAAATATAAAGCAAGTTAATATATAAGTATGATTAAAGGTTAATAAAAAGCAGGGAAAAGACTTCAATATCTTTTACCTGCTTTTTATGTTTTCTATTATTTATGTGCAAAAAATACTAATTGAACTAGGAATAATACTGCAAATATATAAACAAATGGGTGTACGTCTTTAAATTTACGTTTAACGATTTTCATGATCGGATATGAAATAAAGCCTAAAGCAATACCGTTTGCAATGCTTGATGTTAATGGCATACTAACGATGACTAAAAATGCTGGGAATGCTTCTTCAAAATCATCCCATTTAATCTCCGAAATACTTTTAATCATAAAACAGCCAACAATAATTAAGCTAGGCGCTGTAATTGCGGCAACTTCTGATACTGAACCAATCATTGGGCTAAAGAATGCTGCGATTATAAATAGGACCACAACAGTTAATGATGTTAAACCAGTTTTTCCACCAGCACCAACGCCAGCAGAGGATTCTACTGTTGCTGCAGTCGGACTTGTTCCTAACATTGCACCAACAATTGTTCCAATTGAATCAGCAGAGAATGCACTTCCTCCTTTTTCTAACTTACCATTTTTGATAAGACCTGCTTGTTTAACGATTGCTAGTAATGCTCCTGTTGTATCGAATAACATAACAAGTAAGAATGAGAAAATTACGCTATAAAGTCCATATTCAATAATGTCTTTCACTGAATCAATTGGGTTATATACTAAAATTCCTTTTGGTAAATGAGGCATAGCAACAAAACCATTTGCAAAATTCAGCTGACCTGTAAAATATGCAATTAGACCTGTCGTGATCATTCCTAAGAATAACGCACCATTTAAGTTAAGAGCCATAAATACAATTGTTATTAGTAAACCGATCAATGTAAGTGCAACTTTAGGGGAACTAAAATCACCAATTTGAACTAGATTAGTTGGATGATCTGCTACAATACCTGATAAACGTAAGCCAATAAAGGTAATAAACAAACCAATTCCAGCAGCAATTGCATGCTTTAAGTTAGCAGGGATTGCCTGAATCAATTTTGTTCGGAAAGATGTTAAAGAAAGTAGTAAAAATAAAATTCCAGTAATAAAAACAGCAGAAAAACCTACTGAATATGGGAGATTATGTCCCCCAATTACAGAATAAGTAAAATAGGCATTTAATCCCATTGCAGGTGCAATAACGATTGGATAATTAGCTATTAATGACATCGTTAAAGTACCAATAATGGTTGCTAGAATAGTAGCTAAAAATGCCTGGTTAAACGGTACACCTGCATCCTTTAAAATCATAGGATTGACAATAATGATATACGCCAAAGTTAAGAATGTAGTTAAACCAGCTAATACCTCAATTTTAACTGAAGTTTTTCGTTCTTTAAGTTGAAACATATGATGACTCCTTTATTATATTAAAATAAAAAAAACTGCCCGCTTTTCATGAGAAAAAGCAGGCAGTTTTACATTGTAAAGAAAACAAAAATCCAGAGCTCTTCCTCATAGTCTAGCAGTTTACGGGCGCTAGGTAGATACTCTTGAACCTTATTTTCAAGTTTATATGAGAAAATATTAATATATTTTTTCTATCATACGACCTGCCTTACAGTCTGTCAACAAAAAACATTTTTGTTATATAATTTAGAAAATAATATAATCAATGTGGATAAAATAGTAGTATACAACAATTATTTAAAAGTACTTTTTAGTAATAGCCGAATGGTGTTCTCATTAAAAAGCTATCTATGTTATTCTGAAAGTATAATTTAGAATTTAAGGGGTTGTTTAAAATTCGTTTAAATAAATTTATTAGTGAGTCTGGAAAAGCTTCGAGACGTGGAGCGGACAAGTTAATTAGTGAAGGAAGAGTAAAATTAAATGGTAGAGTAGCCAAAGTCGGTGATCAAGTTGAACCCGGTGATGAGGTAATTGTAAATGGTGAACATATTAGATTAGCTCGAAACCATGTTTATATAGCCTTGAACAAGCCAGTTGGTATAACAAGTACAACTGAAAAAGGTGTTAAAGGGAATATTGTTGATCTCGTAAACCACCCATTACGTATCTTTAATATTGGCAGATTGGATAAGGATTCTGAGGGTTTGATTCTCCTTACAAATGATGGAGATATTGTAAATGAGATTTTACGAGCTGAAAATAGGCATGAAAAAGAATATATTGTATCAGTAGATAAACCAATAACTCCTGACTTTTTAACCAAAATGTCTGAAGGGGTAAAAATATTAGATACAAAAACATTACCATGTGAAGTTAAACAGCTTTCAAAATTTGATTTCCAAATCATTTTAACACAAGGTTTAAACCGTCAAATTCGTCGCATGTGTGAAGCACTTGGATATGAAGTATACCGATTGCAAAGAACTCGAATTATGAATATTAATCTAGGCAATCTACCAATGGGTCAATGGAGAGACTTATCTAAAAAAGAAAAAACTCAGTTATTTAGAGAATTAAATTATGAGCCAAATGAATGGTAAATCAAATTAGACTGATTCGATTGAATTAGTCTTTTTTTTGCTATGGGTAAGTGAGTTTCATCTTTTTAATTTTTTGCTTACTCATGAACCCCTTATGAGTCACTATATCTCATCTTTTTCCTTTTTTACT